>DATLYH010000239.1:0-26205 GCA_035575035.1 Gemmataceae bacterium | reverse complement strand
TGCCGGACCGGCTGGGGTCGGTACGGGACATCGTGACCACCAGTGGGGGACAGAACCACCTCGACTACGACGGTTTCGGCAACGTGGTGGTGGAGACCAACCCTGTCCTGGGCGACCGTTACCGTTGGACGAGCCGGGAGTACGACGCCGAGACGGGGTGGCAATACCATCGGGCGCGGTATTACGACCCAGCCACGGGACGCTGGACCAGCGAGGACCCCATCGGCTTCGCCGCGGGGGACGCCAACCTGTACGACCCGCCTCCGGCTTACCCGGGCAAGGGCCGCCCGCGGGTCAAGGGACGCCAGCGGGCCAAGCCGAAGGCCGCCGTCGCCCGGGCGCGCCGTCGGCAGCGCTTGCAGGTCGGCTGGTACGGCGGCGGCACGCGGCGGGTGGAGGTCGTTACCGGCACCGGCCACTGGTACAAGGCGGGCTGGGGGCTGGTGCCGGTGCGTTAGGTGTTCGTCCGCGACCTCGATGGGACGCACCGCGACGAGTACTTCTTCACGACCGCTCCGGCCCTCACGCCGAAGGCCCTCATGGGCTATTACACGGCGCGTTGGAACATCGAGACCACCTTCCAGGAGCTGCGCGCCTATTGGGGTCTGGAGACGACGCGGGGCTGGTGTGCGCGGACGGTGTTGCGTGCGGCGCCGTGTCTGTTCGGGCTGTACAGGGTGGTGGCCTTGCGGTACGAGCAGTTGCCGGCCGCGGCGCAGGGAGCGGGCGGGGGGGACGGGGAGGGCAAGAAGGCGGAGGTGACATTCTCGGACGCCATCAGCGCCGTAAGGCGTTGGTTGTGGGCCAATTGGGTTTTTGCGAAGGGGGATCATGCCCCAGCCTTTGCGAAACTGCCCGAGCCGCTGCGTGAGGTGTTGCTCTACGCCCTCGCGCCTGCGGCCTAAACGTCAATTACGTAGACAGCGAGTCTAGAACTCGCTGGAAAAGTCGAGCTCAGAGCCCGAAGCGTCAGCGCCGGGGCCCGTCGCGGACGCTCCGGGCTCGGAGTACCCGTCGCTCACGCTCCGGGCTCTGATCGTGGGTTTCAGAGCGTCCACCAGGCTTGCTGCCAGGTCCGCTTCATGTTGGCGATGGCCGTTTGCGGCCGCACCCCGGCCGGCGTCCGGATCTCGAAGGCGCAGACCGGCCGTCCCCTTACCCCTCTTCCCCCAGGGGGAAGAGAGGAAGAAACGTATCTCCCCTCTCCCCCGGGGGAGAGAGGGGGAGGGGTGAGGGGGCGCAAAAAGCCGATGTCGAACAACACTCGGAGGAAGTCGCGCAGCTGCGGCACGTCGCTGTCGCTGCCGGCCATGCCGAACAGCGGGTGCGTGTCGCCGTACATCGGATGCTTCGGGTCCGAGACGCTATTGCCCAGATGCACCGCCACCAGGTGCTCGCGGATCAGCGGGAAGTGTTTCTCCGGCGTTTCATGGCAAAGATAGATGTGGCTCAGGTCATGGAGCAGGCCGAAATCGGGGAACTCGTTTCGCACTGCCCGGGCGACGGCCGCCGCCGTGGCGCAGGGGCCGACCAGCGCCTTCTTGTCCACATCGTGGTCGAAGATCTCCAGCACCACCGGCAGCCCCGCCCGGTCGCGGGCCGCCTTGCAGATGCGGAGCAACTCGCCGATCAGCCGATCCTGAGCAGCCGCCCGCTCGGCCGGCGGTACGTTCTTGCCGCTCATCAGTCCGAACCGGCTCGCCCCCAATTCTTTCGCCTGATCGAGCAGCCCCACAATCGCCTCCACTGCTTGCTGCCGCTGCTCCCGGTCGGCGGCGTTCAAGTCGAGTCCCTTGGTCAACTGCAACGGCTGACAGGCAAACGTCACGCTCATCTGACTGTCGCGCAGCAGGGCGGCGCACTCCCGGCGCTGGCCGGCGTCGTACATGGGGCCGACATCGACCGCGTCAAAGAAGGGATCGTCGCAGATGGTGCAGAGGGTGTCGAACAGCGGTCCCTCCCCGGTCAGGCACTCTGGGAAGGCCATGAAGTGGACAATGCCAAGCTGCAGGTAAGGTTGCCAGGGGTCTTTCATCGAACCGTCCGTAGTCCATAGCCTGTAGTCCGTAGCAGGGCCTTTCTTGCTCCGGACTACGGACTACTGACTACTGACTATGGACAGGTGCGGGCCTTGGCCACCGCATTCGCCTCGTAGGTGCGGCCGTTGTCATCACCGTTGCGGTTGCGGAGGGCGAGTTGGTACAGCTCCTCCCCCTTGGGGGTCGGATACTTGCCGGTGATGCAGGCCCGGCAAAGGCGGTCGGCGTCCAGGCCGATGCAGCGGGCCACCGCTTCCAGGGGGAGATAGAAGAGGCTGTCGGCGCCCAGCTCGGCGGCCATCGCGTTTTGCTCCTCGACCGTCGGCCGGGGCCCCTTCAGGAAGCGCGGGGCGTACAGCTCGCGCACCGTGGACATATCGATGCCGTAAAAGCACGGCGCCACGATCGGCGGACAGGCGACCCGGACGTGGATCTCCCGGGCCCCGCCGCGCTCACGCAGGTCGTGGACCAGCGTCTTCATGGTAGTGCTGCGGACGATGGTGTCCTCGATCAGCAGCACCCGTTTGCCGCAGAGTACCTCACGGAGCGGCGTGTACTTCAGCTGCACCCGCTGGGCCCGGTTCTGCCCCTCGATGAACGTTCGGCCGACGTAGCGATTGCGGATCAGCCCCTCGACCGACGGCAGCCGCAGCTCGTGGGCCATGGCGTCGGCAGCAGCCTTACCGGTGTCCGGCACCGGTACGATGATCGTGTCCTGATCCATGGGAACCCGCCCCAGCTGCCGCTCTTGCCGGGCCAACTCCTTGCCCAGGGCCGACCGCGTCAGGTAGACGCTCCGCTCATCCAGGGTGCTGGCGACGTTGGCAAAGTAGATCCACTCAAAGAAACAGTGGGCCGGCGTCTGCCGCGGCGCGAAGCGCTCGAAGCGGATCTGGTTGTCCTGGATGATGATCATCTCGCCCGGCTCCAGCGAGCGCACGTCGCGGAAGCCGAGGTTCAACAGGGCCACGCTCTCGCTGGCGGCGGCGAACAGCGGGCCGTCCTGAGCGTAGCAGAGCGGCCGGAAGCCCTTCGGATCGCGCACCACCGCCAGGTCGCCCATTGCGTTCAGAAAGACAATGTTGTAGGCACCGTCGAATTTGCGACTCAGGTTGTGGAAGACCTGCACCAGGTCGGGCCGCTGGTCGTTCCGCAGCTCGTAGCCGAGGTAGTGCATGATGACTTCCGTGTCGGTGTTGCGCGTCAGGTGGTAGTCGGCCATCGTCAGCAGCTCGTCGCGCAGGTCGGCAAAGTTGGTGAGCTGGCCGTTGAACGCCAGGCTGAACCACTTCCACTTGCAGCCGTGGTGCCGTTCGAACGGCTGGGCGTAGCTGCGGTCGTTGGCCCCACAGGTGGCGTAACGGACATGGCCGATGGCCGCCCGGCCGGCGTACTCGCGCATGATGCTGTCGTACTTGGCCTGGTGGCTGAGGCGGAAGGCCTCGATGACCGTGCCGATCTGCTTGTAGGTGTCGAGGAGCTTCTCGCGGCGCGGGTTATAGGTGGTGAAACCGGCAGCGAGCTGGCCGCGGTTCTGCAAATCGAGCAGCATCCGCGGCATCAGCCGCGACACCTGCTCGGGCCCAGCGACCGGGGCCAACCGGGACGGGATGGAGCTTTCCAGATGATAGATGGCGGCGATTCCACATTCATGCTGCAGCTCGTCCATTCGGGGGACTCACCGGGAGGGTTGGTCCATCGCGGGCGCCGGGTACCTCTTCCAGGTAGCACGGGGAACAGCAAGAATTAATTCAAGAATTAATTATAGAAAATCGACGCCGCCGCAACAAGCGCACGCAGCCACGACCGGGCGGCGGCCTAACCGCCCTGCCGGTCATGCCGCGCATAACCGGCGCCGGCCGCGCCTTGCGCCCAACTTGCCGGGGCCATCCGACTGATCCGGGAGGACGATATGATCGGGGTTTTCGGTCTGGGCGTCCAAGAGCTTCTCATCCTGTTGGTCGGCCTCACGTGCGGGCTGGCAGCTGTCGTTGCGGTGATTGTCCTGGTGGTCGCCCTCAGCCGCGACAAGGAGAAATACCGCGACGAATGACCGAAGGCGATTTGCCTCCCTTCGCGTTTATATCCTATACTTCAGTCGGAACGACTGTGAGCGGTTCTACCGACCCAGCGGCGGACCGTGCGTTCCGGTATCGTCTGCTCCCTCACCGGCCCCTTGTCCGGCCGCCCTGCCGGTGCGGGCCTGTCCCTCCTTGCCGCAGGATGCGGCGTTGACGGGTCCGTCTCACCCCCTCAACCGCCTCGTTCCAGGTCGGCCGTGAACCCCGACCAGGTATCGGTACCCCATTGCTTGTGAGGCCCTCCATGATCGCTGCCCATTCCCGCTCCGCCCCCCGCGCAGGCACCGCCGCCGTCGAATTTGCGTTGGTATCACCCTTGCTGTTCGCCGCCCTGCTTGGCCTGTGGGAGGTGGGGCGCCTGGTCGAGGCCCAGCAGATCCTTACCAATGCCGCCCGCGAAGGCGCCCGCCAGGGCTCGACCGGTCAGCGGAGCCTGGAGGAGGTCAAGAACGCAGTCATCAACTACATCGCTGCCGCCGGCTTCGACACCACCGGCGTGGTCGTCACCGTCACCAACGTGACCCAGAACAAGGTCGATACCGACCCCCGCGAGTACAACCACCTGGACCACTTCCGGATCGATGTATCGCTGCCGTTCCGCAACGTTCGCTGGATCTTGGTGAATCGGTTCACGACCGATCCCGGGAGCGGCTTCGCGCCGATCACCCCCCCGGCCGAGTTGCGGGCGGAGTCGCACTGGTTCTCCATGAAGGACCAGGTATTGGAAGTGTCCTTCGCGCCGCCCATCGAGTAAGCCCCCGTCCGGAGCAGGAGACTGAGGCCATGCGCACCATCCGAACCCGAAACGCCCCGCGCCGTGCCACCACCGTGGTGGAGATGGCGCTGATCGCGCCGATCGTGCTGTTGCTCGTGTTCGGCATCCTCGAGTACGGCCGGTTCCTGATGACCCGGCAGGTCCTGGAGCACGCGGCCCGGGAAGGGGCCCGTTACGCCGTCGTCCACACCTACGACAAGACGACCGTAAACATCCAGGATGTGACCTTCGGCGCCCTGTCCGGTCTGGACAGCCAGCTCGAAGGCTTCAACAAGACCAGCGACATCCAGGTTTACCGCGCCGCGGCGAACGGCAGTCCGGTCAACCCGGGCAACACCTGGGACCACGCGAGCAATAACTGGAAGGATGCCCTGTTCGGCGAGTTGGTCGCCGTCCGTGTCACAGGGAAGTACAAGCCGATTCTCCCCTCGTTTCTCTTCATGGTCGTTGATGCCAGCGGGACGATCCCGATCCAGGTCACCTCGGTCATGTACAGCGAGGCCAACTGATTGTCCCCCGTCGAACAGAGGAGCCTATCATGTACGTCTGCTGTGCCAAGTCGGCGAACACGGTCGGCCGGTCCCGGCGTTTCGGGGCCGTCCTGCCCCTGGTTGTCCTGACGCTGATCGTTCTGTTCGGCTTTCTGGCACTGGCGATCGACCTGGGCATGATCGCGGTGGCCCGAAGCCAGGCGCAGAACATGGCGGATGCCGCTGCTATGGCCGGGGCGCGGACGCTCAACGGCCAGTTCGTCTCTGCCACCGACGACACCAAGAACAACAATTATGAACAGGTCGATGACAACGCCACGGCGGCGGCCCGGGAGAACAAGATCCTGGGCGAAACCCTCAACACCGCGGCCCCTTCGCAGTCCAAGGTGAAGCTCACTATCCAGATCGGCTCCTACACCTATTATGACTCGATCACCCTCAACGGCGTCACCTACACCAAGCAGTTCGTGCCGCGCTATCCGCAGAAGGACCCGAACTCGAACTGGAGCCTGGTGCGGACCACGGTCGAGTACACCGGCGAGTATGCCTTTGGCAAGATCTTCAAGCCGGACGGCGGTTTTACCGTCCGGGCCACGTCCATGGCGGCCCACCGGCCGCGCGACGTGGCCATCATCATGGACCTGTCCGGGTCGATGCGCTACGACAGCCTGATCGGCGTGGACCACAGCGGCACACGCGAAGGGGGCAACAACCCCGACGACACCATCCCCACGTTCGGTCACTACAGCAGTTCGTCGGCCGGCCTGCGCCGGACCACGCCCTACAGCTCCTCCTATGCCCTGTGCAACTTCACCAAGGCGATGCCTCAGAACGCCAACCGCACGCCGATGATTAATGATTACTATCAACATGTGCGGACGCCGAACGTCCCCAATGATGAGGTGCCGGCCTGGACCGCGGCGGGCAATGGCGATAGCACCGGCTGGGTGAGCGGCGACAAGCCGTGGAAGAGCAACTTCAACACCGGCTCGAGCTGGGCGCAACGTGTGCGGGACATCACCGGCGGCACCTCCTACAACGCCACCTGGGAAACCAACGGCTACGGCACGAGCTTCGCCGGCTATACCCAAGGGCCGGGCTACTGGGGCAAGACCTTCTTCATCTGGCCGCCGGACCCGCGGGGGGTCGATACCACCGTTCCGGGCTATAACGCCGTTTATAACAACGGCGCCAAGGACTGGCGCAAGCGTTTCTTCCTGAACGCGGCCGGTACGGCCCCGCTGGACGATAACACCAGGCTCTGGGACAGCAGCGGCAACTGGCGCTCCCCCAGCGTTCAGGGGACCGACTACTACCGCATCAATTATGCGGCGATCTTCTACTGGATCCGCAACGTCGGGCCGAGCGGCAATCCGAATCCATTTCCGAATCGTCTCCAGGCGGGGCGTATCCTTTATTATGACGCCATCCCGGACCCCACCACCGATCCCGACCTTAACGCCAAGATGTGGGGGACGGGTGGCTACTCCTGGCCGCCTGCCGACCTGAATTATCGTTTCTGGAAGGACTACATCGATTACGTGCTTGGGGTCAAGCAGATCAACGCCTCGGGCAGCTCCAAGTGGGACGCGAATGTCTCCGCCGGCGCTACCGCCGACCTGGACGGCAGCGGGCCGCGCCCGGCTATCACTCTCGATACGGCCAATAACAGCCCCAATATCGTCGCTTATACCGGGTATGGCGATGATTTCAGCTGGGGAACCGTTGCCATCAACGCCAAACCGACCGGCACAGGCAACGTCCCCTATATGAATTACAATGACAACCCTAAACGGCCGCGGCTGCACTTCTGGTTCGGGCCGATGACCCTCGTTGATTTCCTGGGGAATCACAACCTGGGCAACCGTTATCAAAAGGAACAACACTATTGGTTCCCAGGGACGACCCATGAGTCGCCCGCCTTCCCGTGCAAGGTCGGCTTCCAGGCGGCTCTCAAAGATATGGAGAAGAACCATCCCAACGACCATGTTACCCTGATCTTGTTCAGCCATCCCAAAGGGTCGGCCAACGATGGTCAGGGCCGGCGCTTCAACCGGGTGGTGGCCCCCCTCGGCCGGGACTACCAACGCATGATCGACGGTCTATGGTTTCCGCCGTACACGCTGGACAACCCCAGCGCCAACATCAACATCTACGATTATAACAAGAACGCCGAACTGCCCCGACCGATCGGCGGGACGTGTTATGCCATGCCGCTGATGCTGGCCTTCAATCAGTTCAGCATCAACACCAGCCTCCGCACCTTTAACCCCGCGCCGGCGCCGTATGGGGACGCGGGCGGTCTGGGTCGCAAGGGAGCGCAGAAGTTGATTATCTTCGAGACCGACGGCGACCCCAACGTCAAGGCCACCAAGACCGCCACGGTCAGCAGCACCCCGCACGCGTCGTACTTCCCCATCCGCTACAACAGCAGCAACCCGTCCGCCAGCGAGTATCCGACGGTGAGCGACGAACTGACCGCCAACAGCAGCACCGTCGTCGATGAGATCAGGAATCTCTGCAACGAGTTGGTCGCCGACGAGAGCGACAGCTCGGGGCTTGCCACGTCAAGCAAGCACGGCTTCGGCACCAAGTCCAAGCCGGTGCTGATTCACTGCATCGCGTTCGGCCAGCTGGTCGGCACCACCCCCCCGGACACCCTGGTGATGATGGAAACCATCGGCAATATCCCGGTGGAACAACGCATCGGCTCGACCACTGCGCCGTACGGCACGACGGCCAAGCCGTACAAGATGATCACCGGCACCGAGGACGAGATGCGCGACGGTCTGCGGAACTGCATCCAGCGGATCATGCAGTCGGGGGTGCAGGTGTCGCTGCTGGAGTAATACCGAATGGCCTGGCTTCCTTGCCGCTTGCGGCTGGACGCGCGGCAAGCGGTTGACCGTCCCAGGCGCCCCCGCCCAAGAATCGGAGTCAGGAGTCGATGGCGCAGACCGCTGTTGCCGAATTCGAGAAGGTGAGCAAGGAGTACCCGGCCGGGCTGCTGCGCCGGCACGTCCGGCGGGCCGTGGCCGACGTCAGCTTCCGTATCGAGGCTGGGGAGGTCTTCGGCCTAGTGGGACCGAACCGGGCCGGCAAGACCACCCTGGTCAAAATCCTGTTGTCGCTGTGCCGACCGACCCGCGGCCGGGTCAGCCGCTTTGGCCGGCCCGTCGCCGACCGCGCCAGCCTGGCCCGGGTTGGTTACGTCCACGAGAAGCCGGCCTTTCCCCGCTACCTGACCGCCGCGGGGCTGCTGGAGTACTACGGCGCCTTGGCCCTGGTCCCCTATGAGGCGGTCCTCCGCCGGGTGCCGCAGCTGCTCGAGTTGGTTGGCCTGGCCGACCGCGCCGGCGAGCCGATCGCCCGCTTCAGCAAGGGGATGGTCCAGCGGCTGGGCGTGGCCCAGGCGCTGATCAACGACCCCGACCTCCTGGTCCTCGACGAGCCGAACGAGGGACTCGACCTGACCGGTCGGCGGCTGGTCGCCGACATTGTGCGCCAGCAACGGCAGCGCGGCCGGACAACCTTGCTTGTCTCCCATGTCTTGCCCGAGGTAGAGCAGCTTTGCGACCGGCTGGCGGTGCTCGTCGAAGGTCGGCTGGTCTATGCCGGGCCCGTCGCCGCCCTGAAACACGACCCCCGGACGGGAACGGAGCGCTCCCTGGAACAGGCCTTGCAGGAACTGTACGAGAACCTCCCACCATGAACCTCCCCGCCGCTCTCTTTGCCGTCCGCTGCCTGGTCCGCGACACGTTTCGCCAGGCGCTGGCCAGCCGGGTCTTCTGGCTGATGCTGGTCGTCAGCGGCCTGTGCATTGCGCTTTGCCTCAGTGTCCACATTGAGGGAGTCCAGTCGCTGCGCCGGCCCGGCGAGACCGAGTTGATCGGTCCCGATGACAAGCCCTACACCGGTTCCGACCCGAGCCACGGCCAGATGACGTTGGCCTTCGGCGCGGTCCGCCTGGGACTGTTCCGCGATGCCGAGACCCAGGTCCACTTCCTCCAAAGCGTGCTCGCTCAGTGGGTGGCGGGCGCCGCCGGCACGCTACTGGTCCTGATCTGGACGGCCGGCTTCCTGCCTGAATTCCTCCAGCCGAGTGCCGCCACGGTGCTGCTGGCCAAGCCGGTGCCGCGCTGGAGCCTGCTGGTCGGCAAGTTCCTGGGGGTGTTGACCTTCGTCGGTTTCCAGGCGGTGGTGTTCGTCGGCGGCACCTGGCTGGCCCTGGGGCTGCGCACCGGCGTTTGGCTACCGGGCTATCTGTTGACCATCCCCCTCTTGTTACTCAACTTTGCCGTCATCTACAGCTTCGCGGCGTTGCTGGCGGTCTCCACCCGAAGCACGGTCGCCTGTGCCTTCGGCGCGATCCTCTTCTGGGCCCTCTGCGGCGGAGTGAATTATGCCCGGCACGCAGCGCTGGCCCAGGCATCGGTGGCGCCCGAGGCTTCCCCTTACCCGCCGGTGTTTCTGGGGGCGGTGGAGGCCGGCTACTGGCTCCTGCCCAAGCCGGCCGACATGGGCATCCTCGTGCAGCAGGCGGTGGAAACGAACAAACACTTCGGTGGCCGGCCCGAGTTCCGAGCGGTGCTGGAACAGGGCGCTTTCCATCCGGAGCTAGCGCTGTTTACTTCCGTGCTGTTCGGCGTGGCCCTGCTGGCCGTCGCCGCCCGGCAACTGGCGCGCACGGATTACTGAGAGGCGGCGCCGGCTTCATCCCAAATTGGCAGGCCCACGGCGGGGGTTGGTTCGGCTCCTGCCGAAATTCTCTGCCCTCGCCGGAGCTTTTTGCCCCTTCCGGGCCGCTCCCGCCGGCTTGCCGGCCTCCCCTGCCTTGACCGGCAAAACTGGGAGTTTTCCTAGATTCGGCTTGACAGGAGCCCTCAAACCTGCGACGGATGGATAGGGGAAGAATTTGGGACTCGTCGATCCGTCAAAGGTCGGTCGGAGGAGTCGTTCGAAGCCCACGGGCGACGTTGCCCCCACTGATGGCGGGCCACGGCTATGGGAGGGTCAGTGATTCATGTTGCACGTCACATGCGATCAATGCGGCAAGGAACTCCGACCGGGCGACGACCACCGCTACGTGGTCAAGATCGAAGTGTTCACGCCGCACGACCCTGCTGCGATCACCGAGGAGGACCTCGACCAGGACCACATGGAAGCGATCAGTCAGCTGCTTCAGGACATGGAAGAAAACCTCGTTGATCCGCCGGACCTCGAGCCGCGGCGGCACCATTTCCGCTTCGATCTCTGCCTGGAGTGCCGTAACAAGTTCCTGCGCGATCCGCTCGGCAAGGAGGCGGCGCAGAAGTTTGACTTCAGCGAAAACTGATGACTCGCACGGTCCAGCCCGGCGGCGGCCCCAGCCCCGCTTCCGCGGGCCGGGCCCCTCTCAACGCGCATAGAACAGACTGTCGCGCAGATCGGCCGGCGCCATCGCGCTGACGTGACCGTCGCAGAACAGCACGTTGAAGAGCCTACCGTGCCGCGGCGGATAGTGCGTCCAGTCCCCGGGGGCGGCATAGGGTTTCCACGGACCGCGCGGGGCCGCGGTCGCCGAGTTGGCACATCCCGGTGTTCGCCCGTGGTCCCAGACGATCATCACGTTGGCGCTGCCGTTGCCGTTGATCAGGTCGAGCAGGCGCAGGCCGTTCGGCCCGCCTGTCACGTAATTCATGCCGTAACTGACCTGGAATGCCTTGCCGAAGGTGGGACTCCCCGGCGTGAGGTCGATTCCGTCGGGGCAGCGGAACGTCTTTTCGTTCCCCTCGAGGAAGGGAAAGAGCAGGCCGCGCGGGTAAGTATCGTCCCGCGCCTGCGTCACGCTGGCGCCGGGGCGGTTGTCGTAGGGGGCCCACCAGACCTCCCTTGGCCCCGTATAGATGATCGGGGAGGTCAGCGTCTCGCAATAGAGGTCCTTGCCGCCGAGGAGGTCGGGGCAGAGGCGGTAGCGGGGAAGGATGCCCAGCTGATCGTGGTACATGTGGCAGGCCAGGCCAATCTGCTTCAGGTTGTTGGCGCACCGGATGCGGTCGGCGGCTGACCGGGCCTTCTGCACCGCGGGTAGGAACAAGGCAAGCAGCACGGCGATGAGGGCGACCACCACCACCAGCTCCATCAGGGTGAAGCCGGACCTTCGCATGACAGGTTCTTGAAACGCCGGGAACGTAGTGCAGGTTCACTTTAGCAAGCGGCCGCGCGAGCAGCAACCGGGACGGCCGGCAAGGCGGACGCACCGCTCTTCGGCATCATTCCCAGTTAGGGGGCGGCCTTCCTGATGGCCGCGACGACCGCCGCAAAGGCCCTGGGTTGCTGTCACTTTCATCTCCCGGAGCATAATGCGGCCCCCGGTGAACACCCTGCCTTGCTTCGGATCGTTGCGGCTGCACCCCTGCCCGGGCCAATACGGCTGCTCCGCCCGTCACCCGCTCCTGCCCCGCAGCCAGGTTGGAGCGGCAACCGCTTCCTTTGTCGGGCAGCTGCAAAAGTGGAGACGCTTCAGCGTCCATCCGGCTGGACAGCGCCGCCTTCTTCTGCTATCACCCCGCCTCCCGGGAAGGTGATTGGCCACAAATCACGAAGGAGGAACAGGCCCATGCGGAGGGCGATGTTCGGGTTGGTTCTCCTCGTCACCTTGTCACCTGGTCATCTGGTCCCCTGGTCACCTTGTCATGCAGCTCCCCGTGTCGAGGCGGACCCGAGCAAGGACTATCGCATCACGCCCGAGGTCGGCCCGTGGGTGATTTGCGCGGCCAGCTACACCGGGCCCAGCGCCGCGGTGCTGGCCAAGCAACTCGTCTTGCAGATCCGCCAGCGCGATAACCTGCCCGCCTACTACTTCGACCGCGGCGAAAAGGAGCGGCGCGAGCAGGAGGAATACCTGAACCAGTTCCGCCAGCGGGCCGGGCCGGACGTGCGCCTCCGGAAGGTCCGCATTCCCGACCAGTATGCTGTCCTCATCGGCGGCTACCCCGACATGGACAGCGCCCGGCGAGCCCTGAACACCGTCAAACGGCTCAAGCCGCCGGAGCTAAAGCTGGGCCCCAACCAGACGACCATGGACCGCACCATCGACCCGCAGACCGGCCGCATCCTGGAGGTCAACCCCTTCGCCACCGCCTTCGTGGCGCGTAACCCCAGCCTGCCGCCGACTCCACAGTCCCAGAACAAGCCGGACGATCCATTCCTGAAGGAGCTAAACGCTGGCGAGGAGTACAGCCTGTTGCAGTGCAACAAGCCGTACACCCTGGCGGTCAAGGAGTACCACGGCATCTCGGTCATCCAGCCCCGCAGCGGCGCCAGTGCCTTCCTGGACAAGATTGGCCTGGGGCGCAAGACCGAGACGCTCAGCGCCAGCGCCTTGCAAGCGCACGAACTGGCCCGCGTGCTGCGCGAGCACCTGCACCTGGAGGCCTACGTCCTCCACACCCGGCGCAGCAGCATTGTCACCGTGGGCGGCTTCGACGGGCTGGACGACCCGGAATTACAGCGGATGCAGCGGCAGCTGGCATCGCTGAGTCTGCAACCGGGCACTCCCGGCGGCAGCATGGATGTACTCCAGCTTTTCTCGCCGCCGATCCCGATGCGGGTGCCGCGACCCTGAGCCGGGACTACCGGCCTTGCGCAGCCACATACCGCAGGACCGCGAACAGCTCGTTGTCCTCGTCGCCGTGACAGCCAAGGTGGGCGAACAGCAGGTAGCCGGCGATCAACAGCACCAGCGTCCACCGCGGCCAGCGGCAACCAGGGCCAGCATCTGGTTTCGTGGGATAAGTTGGCAACCTGCCGGTGTCTTCAGGGCGGGCGCCAACCGGTCCCACGCCGGGCGAACGCCGGGCCCAACGGGTTGGAGGAGCCGGCACGCTCACAGAAGTCATGCTCATTTTTTCAACCGTTCATCAAAGAAGGCCAGCATCTCTTCCAGGCTCTTAAGCAGTTTCTCGCCGGCCCAGCCGTGGCCTTCGCCTTCCACCAGGACCACCCGGGCGCTGACCCCCGCGGCCTGGAGTTTCTCCGCCAGCCACTGCGACTGCTGCGGGCGCACCAACTTGTCCTCCGTGCCGTGGAAGAACAGCATCGGCGGGTCGTCCCGGGTGACGTAGGTGATCGGCGACGCCCGCTTGTAAAGTTCTGGTTTCGCAGCGAAGGGGGCGCCCAGGAAGGGGACCAGGATGTTTTCCTCGACCTCCTTGCTCCAGTCCTGGCGGGTCAGGTCGGTGGGACCGAAGAAGCTGACCACGGCCTGGACGCGGCTGGACTGCTCGGCGTTGCCGCCGCTCCCCTCCAGGCCGTCGCTTTTGTCGGTGGTGCCGAGCAAGCAGGCGAGGTGCGCCCCGGCCGAGTAGCCGAGGGCGCCGATCCGGTCGGGGTTGATCTTGTATTTGCCGGCGTTGGCCCGCAGCCAGCGCACCGCCGCCTTGCAGTCCTCGATCTGGGCCGGGAACTTTGCCGCCGGCGCCAGCCGATAGCTGACGGTCACCGCCACGTAACCGCGGCCGGCCAGGGTCTCGATCGTCTTGTCCAGATCCTGACGGCTGCCCCGGAGCCAGGCCCCGCCGTGGATGCAGACCAGGGCGGGGAACGGCCCCTTGCCGTTCTTCGGCATCGCCAGGTCCAGCTTGAGTTCCGTATCGCCCCCCTTGCCGTAGACCAGGTCGCGCTCAACCTGGACCTCGTAGCGCTGCTGCGCCGGGGCCAGGGCGGGCGCTGCTGCCACGATGAATAAGGTCAGCATCCAGCCCGAACCGCATCGCATTGGAATATCCTCCCTTGCCTTCGTTTAGCGGGGAGCCTTCGGCGAGCCGGGAGCGTGAGCGACCGGAGCCGCGCCGCCCGCCGCCAACCGATCCCGCCGTGAACTTCCGATAATATCCGCCCCTCCGGAACGAATTACAAGAGGAGGGACATTATCGACTTCGTCTGGCTCCCGGAAGGTTCTCATGTTCCGCAACCGAACCCCTGTCCAGGCCCTGGCTGAGCGGATGTGCCGGCCGCAGCGTGTCGGCGTGTTCGGCCACCGCGGCGTCGGCAAGACCACGCTGTTGACCATGCTCTACCGCGAGGCGGTCGCCGGCCGTCTGCCGCCGCTCCGCCTGGCCGCGGCCGATGCGCGTACTGCCGACTACCTGTCCGACAAGGTCCTCCAGCTTGAATCGGGCCGGCCGCTCCCCGCCACCCTGGCCGAGACCGACCTGCGCTTTCACCTCTACCACGGGGCGAGTCGGCTGGAATTGGTGGTGAAGGACTATCAGGGCGAGCACGTGGAGTTGGGCCGGCAGGAGCCAATCCGCGACTTCCTGCGCGACTGCGACGCCATTTGGCTTTGCCTTGACGCCGGCATCATTGCCGCCCCCGGTGAGCGTCTGCGCCGCCAGCAGGAGGTGGAGCAGTTGATCGAGGACTATCTGGCCGCCGAACCGCAGCGGACGGTCCTGCACCGCCCGATGGCCCTGGTGGTGACCAAGGCCGATCTGCTCGATCCGTCCATCGGCGTGGACGAGCTGGCCGAGGCGCAGTTCGGCATGACCCGGCACGCCTTGCAGACCCATTGCCCGCACAATGGCCTGTTCGCCGTCAGCTGCCTCCGTCGGCAGGATGAAGGCGGCAAGGTGAGGGATGAAAAAGACCCGCAAGATACTCGGATTCCTCCTTCCTCCTTCCTCCTTCATCCTTCCGGCCTGGGCGAACTGCTGGCCTGGCTGGCGGCGGCGCTACAGGCCCAGGATGAAGCCCGGCTGGAATGGCTCTGGTCGGCGGCGGGTAATCAAATCACTCTGCTGGAGCGGTGCGTCGCCTGTTTCGCCCGCCGCTACCCGGATGCCCCGGCCACGGCGGCCTATCGGCAGCGGCTCCAGCAGCGGCGGCGGCAGCGGCAGCGGCGGCGCGGGCTGGCCGGCCTTGCCGTGGCTGTCTTCCTGGCGGCCGGCCTGTGGACTTACGACGCCCTGGGCTACCAGCAGGCCGCCCGCTTCGAGCGCGACCACGCCGACGAGCCCGCCACCGTGTTGCAGCGCTGGCAGACCTTCCAGACCTGGCACCCCACTCGCCACCTGTCGCGCGTGGTGACCGCCCAGGCCGAAGAAGAGCACCTGCGCTCCCTGCAAGAGCAGGCCCGCCGAAAGCAGTGCGCCGAGCGCCTGGCGGAGCTGCGCCGCCGGGCCGGCGATGCCGACGCCGATCCGGAAGTGGTCTGGCAGGAGTTCCAGGAATTCCGCGCTCGGTTCCCTGAGGTCGATGTGACGGGGGAGCTGGGACAGTTTCGCACCACGATCAAGACACGCCGCGACGAGCAGGTCGCCCGCCGGGCCCAGCGCGCTTATGACGAGCTGATCGCGAGCGAACAGCGGACACCCGATCTCCAGGTGCTGGCCGCTCAGGCCGACCGCTTCCTGCGCGACTTTGCCGGCACGCCGCTGGAGAGCGAGGTTCGGCAGCGCCGCCAGGCATACCTGCACCGCATCGAGGAGCGGGACATCGAGGCCGCCCGGCTCTACTCGGCGCGCTACCCCTTGAACTTCCAGACCCGCCGCGAACACTACCAGCGCTACCTGGACCGCCACCCGACTGGCGCTCATGTCGCCGAGGCCAAGGATGCCCTCAAGGTAATCGAGGCCGACTGGGACCGGCACGACTTCCGAACCGTGCGCGACCACTTCCTGGCCCGGCCGGGGAGCATCCCGGAGTTGGTGGCCCTGTGCCGCACCTACCTGACCGTCCACCCGCGCGGCCGGTTCACCGCGGCCGCCACCGAGCTACTGCGCTGGAGCGAACGGGTCACCGCGCCGAACGAATATCGGGTGGTCCTCCGCCGTGGCGATTTCGAGCACAAGATTGCCCATTTCTTCAGCCGCGGCCCCGATCTGTCGGTCGAGCTGGAAGTGGCCGGCGTCCGCTATGGGCCGAGCAACATCGTCGCCAACCGCTACGACCCCGACTGGGACTACGAGTTCCCGCGCCGCGTCCGCTGGAAGCTCGGCGATCCGGTGGTCATCCGCGTGGTTGATCACGACTGGAAGGATCGGGTGGTGCTCGAGGTCCGCTCGGAAGAGGGCGACCCGCTGGCCATGCGCCTGCTCAGCGGCGAGGTCTGGTCGGGCCGGAATGGGTTGATGTTCGAGTCGGACTTCGCCCTACCGAAGCTGCCGAAGGTCGAGTAGGACGCGTGACAGACATCCTCCTTGAACAGGCGGTCTACGGCAGCCGCGGCGCGGGCGGCTACCGCTTCCGGGCGCGCTCGCCCGGCTTCCGCGACGAATGGCTGGCCGAGGCGGAGCGGCTCTGCACCGGCTTCGGCGACCGGCCTGCGGGAACGGCCTGTCCGTCCTGCGTGTTTGCCCGGCCGCTCGGCAAGCGTCACGTTGCCATCGTCCGGGCGGCCGACCAGGGCGCCGACGACACCGGCCGACCGGGCGCCCTGGCATTCCACCTCCTGGTGCTGCCGCGCGATGCCTACGCGGGTTTCGGCGGCGATCCCTTCGCGCTGGCCGACTTCTTTCCTCCGCCCTGGGAGATGGCCGACGAGCTGCCCACGCTGTCGCTGCCGGCCCGGCCGCTGCCGCCGCGCACCGTCGAGCAGGTGCAGGCCGTGCTGCGGCGGCCGGATAGTGCCGCCCTGCTCGGCGGGGCGCAGGCGCTGGTGGACGGCGGTCGGTTGGTCTTCGAACGGCCGGCCCCGGACACCGACCTGCTGCGCAGTCTGTGGATGCTCCTGCCGACCAGCACCCGCGCCGAGCTGTGGCCGGCCAGCTTCGCCTTCGGCAATGACCTTGGCTTTGATGTGCTGGTGGTGCCGCGCGCCGCCGGCGAGGGATTCGCCGGTTATCTCAGTGAGGAACAGGCGGCGGACTATCCCGAGGGCCGCTATGAGCTTAACCTGCAAATCGCCGCCGAGGCGGGGGACCAGCACCAGCTGGACCTGCTGTTTGCCCGCCGCAGCGCTGCCGAGACCTGGCGGCTGGGCCTGGTCCTGTTGGGAGTGTTGGCGGTTTTGCTGGCCGTGATGAGCGTGCTCCGGGTGGCCGGGCCGGGGCCGCCTCCGCCCGCCGCTCCTGCGCCGGTCCTCCGGCTCGATCTGCCCCCGGCCGACCATTACCCGCCCCTCAGTCCGCGCGAGCGGCAGCAGCTGACCGACGACCTGCGGGCGCTGGCCCAAAGGTTGGGCGAGACGCCGCCGCCGGCCGCCACCGCGGAGCAGCTTATCGAGATCATCGACCGGCGCCTGGGAACGCCCGATCCCCGCCGTGATCCCGGACCAATTGCCGACTGGCAGCCGCCCAAGCGGCAGCTCCAGGCGCTGCTCTGGAAGCACGGCGTCGCGGAGTATCACGATGAACGCCTCAATCCGTTTGAATTGGTCCAGCGGTTGGAAGAGAAGGTGATCGACAAGGGGTCGGCCGGGAAGCATCCGCGCGAATGACAGGTCCGGAGGGGACGCCGCAATTAGAGAGGAAAGGGGGAGATAAAAGATGGTACACAGGCCGGCCTGTAAGCCGGGTTCTGTCCCGCCCTTCACTGAGGGGAGCGAGGGGCGGGGGCGATCATTTATCTAGCCTGCCGATTGCTCGGCAGGTCAAGCAGCCTACCCGGGGTCATCGGGCCGGACCAGCCCTCTCCCTTATTTGGCCTTGCTCCCGGTGGGGTTTGCCGAGCCAGCCTGTCACCAGGCTGCTGGTGGGCTCTTACATTAAGGGACGTTAATCCGTCCCCCCACCTTTTCACCCTTACCCCGAAAAACGGTTGGCCGTTTCTCGGGGCGGTATGCTTTCTGTTGCACTTTCCCTATCCTTCTCCGGCCGTCCTCCGGGGAGCGGAGGCGGACGGATCGGACGGTGGGCGTTACCCACCACCGTGTCCTGTGGAGCCCGGACTTTCCTCTCCCCGGTCCACCGGCCGGCTCGCCGCAGCGAGCCGGCGGCTTTCCGGGCAGCGATCGCCCGGCCGGCCTGCATACCTGATCTCATTATACCGACGCCGCCTTGCCGGGGGCACCGCGACGCAGTGATGATCCCCCGGGTTAGATGCGCCCGCCGCCGGAACGGTTCGCCGTACTACAGCCGAGCCGCCGCTCCGGCCTTCCCTAGAATATCTCTTGTCCGAGCCCGGAGCGGCGACGGGTACTATCCGAGCCCGGCGCGTCAGCGACGGGTCCTCCGAGCCCGGCGCGTCAGCGACGGGTCCTCCGAGCCCGGCGCGTCAGCGACGGGTACTATCCGAGCCCGGAGCGTGAGCGACGGGTCCTCCGAGCCCGGAGCGTGAGCGACGGGTAATAAGGCGCTACCTCTCATGGCCGAGCCGAGCCTGAGGCTGCCGATTGCCCTGTCGATCGCCGCTGCGGTCCTGACCATTCTGCTCAAATCGGCGGCTTACTATATCACCGGCTCGGTCGGGCTGCTGTCCGATGCCGCCGAGTCGGGGGTCAACCTGCTGGCTGCCCTCACCGCCTTGCTGTCGCTGTGGTATGCCGCCCGTCCCGTGGACCCGTCGCACACCTACGGCCATGAGAAAATCGAATACTTCTCCAGCGGCCTCGAGGGGATCTTGATCCTGGTGGCGGCAGGGGGCATCGCCTGGTACGCCATCCACCGGCTGCTGGTGCCCGAGCCGCTGCGTTCCCTGGATGTTGGGGCCCTAGTCGCCCTCGCTGCGTCGTTCATCAACTTTGGGGCGGCCCAACTCCTGCTGCGCGTAGGGCGGAAGTATGGCTCGATCGTGCTGGAGGCGGACGGCCGGCACCTGATGACCGATGTCTGGACCTCGGTGGGAGTGGTGGCCGGGCTGGGGCTGGTCTGGCTGACCGGCATCGAGGTGCTCGACCCGATCCTGGCGCTCGTGATAGCGGCCAACATTGTCTGGACCGGCTTTGACCTGGTGCGGCGCTCTTTCAACGGGCTGATGGACCACGCCCTGCCGGACGAGGAGCTGGCCCGGGTGCGGTCGGCCATCGAGTCGCAGCTAGAGCCGGGAATGCACTACCATGCCCTGCGCACCCGGCAGGCTGGCTCGCGCCGCTTCGCCGATTTTCATCTGCTGGTGCCCGGCTGGTTCACTGTCACTCGGGCGCACGCCCTGGTCAACCGCATCGAGAAGGCGGTTGCTGCCGCCCTGCCCAACATCGAGGTGACGGTCCATGTCGAGCCGATCGAGGAGCGGGCCGCCTGGGAGGATAGCGCCCTGCTGGAGCACGAAACCGGACCATTGCACCATGAGCCCCCTCAGCCGTTTCCCCCTTCTCCCCCAGTAAGGGAGCGGGAGAGCAGCTGAGGGAGCAGTGCCTCGGCAAGGAAAGGCCCCGGCATGGACCAATCCGGCCGGCGTTCCGCTCAGCGTGGCGGCCAGGCGGGAAGGTAGTACTGGTACGTGTAGCCCGGCACGTAGTAGGAGTTGAATCCATACGGGTAGACGGCATACCCGCCGTAGCCGGGGACCACAGAGTAGTTCTCGAACCCCCAGGGGGTAATCCGCTGCTCCAGATAGCCGGGCCCGGAGTAGTAGGTCTGGTAGCCGAAGGGCGAATAGGCCGTGGCCGAGTAGCTGGGCGTCAGCCGCAGGTAGGTGCGGTAGGGGGAAGGCGAAGTCAGGAACTGCCGGTAGGCGCGCGGGTCGTAGTTGCCGACCCAGGGCGGCCCATCCCACGGCGGCTGCGCAGCGGCAGGGAGCCCAACCGCGCCCAGCCCCAAGACGGTAAGGACCAGCAAGCGAAGGATCGGGCGCATGGGTTGCCTCCTTAATTTGGTATACGGTTCCGGCCCCGCCGGACGCCAGATCCATTGCGTACAGGAAATCAATGTGCAAATGTGATGCCGGTCTCCCTGGCCCGACGGCGCCGGTCCGGTTGTCGCGCGGCCGGGCGGTTGCTACCATCGCAGCAACAAGCTGCTTCCCCGCACGCAGGAGAAACCGACATGAGCGAGTTCCGCATCGAGAAGGATTCCATGGGCGAGGTCAAAGTACCCGCTCAGGCATACTACGGCGCCCAGACTCAGCGGGCCGTCGAGAACTTCCCCATCTCCGGCACGCCGTTGCCCCGGCGGCTCATCCGCGCCTTGGGCCTGGTCAAGGTTGCCGCCGCCGTCGCCAACCGCGACCTGGGCAAACTCAAGCCCGAGATCGCCGAACCGATCATCCAAGCCGCCCGCGAGGTGGCCGAGGGCAAGTTCGATGATCAGTTCCCGGTCGATGTCTATCAGACCGGCTCGGGCACCTCGTCAAACATGAATGCCAACGAGGTCATCAGCAACCGCGCCATCGAGCTGACCGGCGGCAACCGCTTCGAGGCCAAAAAGCCGATCCATCCCAACGACCACGTCAACATGGGGCAGTCCACCAACGACATGTTCCCCACCGCCATCCATGTGGCCGTCGGTCAGGCCATCCAGAAGGAACTGATCCCGGCGTTGGCGCGCTTCCACGACGTGCTGGCCGACAAGGCCCGGCAGTGGGACGACATCATCAAGATCGGCCGGACGCACCTGGCCGACGCCACGCCGATCCGGCTGGGGCAGGAGTTCAGCGGCTACGCCCGGCAGCTGGAGCTGGCGGGGGAGCGGGCCCGCAAGGCGCTGGCGGCCATCCTGGAGCTGCCGGCCGGCGGCACTGCGGTCGGCACCGGCATCAACACCCACCCGCGCTTCGGCGCCAAGGTGGCCGAGGTGCTGGCCCGGGAGACCGGCATCCCCTTTGTGGAGGCGAAGAACCATTTCGAGGCCAACGCCAACCGCGACGGCCTGGTCGAGTGCAGCGGCCAGCTCCGCACCATCGCCGTCAGCCTGTACGCCATCGCCAACAACATCCGCTGGCTGGGGAGCGGCCCCCGCTGCGGCTTTTACGAGGTCGTTCTCCCCGACCGACAGCCCGGCTCGTCGATCATGCCGGGCAAGGTCAATCCGGTGATGAGCGAGAGCCTGATGCAGGTAGCGGCCCGGGTGATCGGCAACGACCAGACGGTCGCCTTGGCGGGGGCCACCGGCGGACAGTTCGAGTTGAACATCATGATGCCGGTGATGGGCCTGGCGGTGATCGAGAGTGTCGAGCTGATGGCCGCGTGCGTCCGGGCCTTCGTCGATTTCTGCGCCCTGGAGATGGAGGCCAATCGGCCGCAGTGCGAGCGGCAGGTGGAACAGAGCCTAGCAATGGTGACCAGCCTGAACCCGCTGATCGGCTACGACGCCGCAGCGGCCATCGCCAAGGAGGCGTTCCACAGCGGCAAGACGGTGCGCCAGCTGTGCCTGGAGAAGATGCGGGCCGGCACCCTCCGGAAGAAGGACGGCACGCCGGTGACCGAGGCAGAATTGAACGCCGCCCTTGATCCGCGCAGCATGACCGAGCCGGAGAAGGGGCGCTGATATCCCCGACCGCCTGCGTCCGCCCCAGATGTGAGCGCGGCCCGTAGCCGCCTTCGCCAGAATGGGGGGCGTCCGCCCCCGAAGTCGCCCGGCGTCGGCTACGGGCCGCCGCTCGCCTCTGGTTCATGGCGGCTTAACCTTCACCGCTTGGAGCGATTTTTATCCACGATGCCGACCAGGATCAGAAGGAAGGCGAAGAGACGCAGTAGGTACAGAAAGGTGCGGGCCTCGCTCTGCTCGCCGGTCAGGGCCAGAATGAAGCGGACGATGGCTAGCGTCCAGAAGGCCAGCGCGAAGATGACGAACAGCCGATCGTGCGTTTGCCGCCAGAAGCGGAGGAAGAACAGCCCCGCCACTGCGAAAGCCATCGCGATTGCGCCCATGAAAAACAGGTCCATCGCCGTCACCGTCATTCGCCGTGTGGAGCAAGGCCCCCTATCCCGAACCTCAGCGGGTATCCCAGATCAACCCGAAGAGCAGCAGCGACAGCCCCACCAACGTCGCCAGCCGCCGGAAGACCAGCAATTTCACTTCGGGGAACACGATCAGGTCAAGGAAAAGGATGCCGTTCTCCGCCGCTAGCCCCGCGAAGCAAAGGCCGCTCCACAACAGCAGTCGCGTCCGGCTCCGCCAGTAGCCCCGCAGCAGCAGCAGGGCACAGGCCAGGCACGTCACCGCCGACAACAGGTAGACCGCACCGGAGATCGTCTCGCTGGACATCATCCTTTCTCCTTCCGCAGCCGGAACGCGTCGGCAAAGGCCTGAACGTTGGCGTGCGGCTTGGAGTAAATCAGGGAAATGACCGTCACCCGCCGCTCCTCGTAGACCTGGGCGAGTTGGTCCGCCAATTGGGCCAAGCCCTTGGTCGCCGGTTGGTAGCGGTAGGCCGGGTCGGGGCCCTCCGTGGCCGTCAGCAGCCCTAGCGAGCGCAGGTCCGCTAGCCGCCGGGCCGCCGAATCGGGCGGGGTGTAGAGAGCCTGGCTGACGGCCGCCGCCGTCCATTCCCGATCCGCGGCCTTGCGGAGTAAGAAGAGCACTTCGAGCTGCTCGACCGAGTTGATGTGGTCGGTGAGGAAGCGCCGGATGTTTTCGGGAAAGTCGGCTGCCATCAAAGCTCTTGCCCCGTGCTGCCGCCCCGCCACTTGCGACGGTCTGGCCGGGTAGGACGCGAGCGGCAGGGGGAGGCTCCTTTCCCTCTTGCATAAAACGTGCCTAACACCGGGGATAAGAGCGGTCCGGGGGCTCCCGACATGCCCCCAGGTCCCAGCCGCACGCCCGCCGATCGGACGATGACCCCAGCCCGGCTCAGCCGTTGCGGGACTCACCAAAAAACAGGAACTTCCGAAGATGGTCACTGGTGCGACGACCTTTTGTATGCTATATTTGTTACAAATGATCGGATCGCTCTGTAGCCTACTTCCCCGAGCAACGGTGCTCCGGAAGCGGTGAGCAAACATCTACCTCCGCAGGCGCGAGAACCTGCACATTCGACTCGTATGGTGGGCCCCCGATCTGACCTGACCTGCTAACCTTCATCTGCTGTCTCTTCAGCCAGCCGCACCGTTCCACGCTAAACCGTCCGCCCCACCGGAACGGGTCACCGAGCCAAAGACCGCCTCTGTCGGTCCTTTGCGCTCCCGGACGGATTGCCCGGTACGAGACGGGGGCCGGGCGGCACGTGTCGGGAGGGCACGGGTCAACCGGGATGGCACGGGAATTGCCAACGAAAGCTCATCTGTTCTTTTACTTCCGGATGTTCGTGGCCCCGGGAAAGCGATTGCCCATAAATTCGGCCATTCATCGGAAGACTCAAGGCCCGAGAAGGGCAACCCCCTGGCGGCGCCGCACCTATCCCTGCGGCTCTTGACCTCACACCCCTTACGCGAGGAACCAAGCATGCAAGCCCTCCAGGAGCCAACAACTCAAAGCCTTGACACAACCGTCCTTCTGAACGCCCTGACCGCCTTCCGCAAAGGTGACTTCTCTGTCCGGTTGCCGGTCGAATGGACCGGCGTCGCCGGCAAGGTGGCCGACGCCTTCAACGAAGTCATCGAGCGCAACGAACGACTGACCCGGGAGCTGGCCCGGCTCAGCCGGGTCGTCGGCAAGCAGGGCAAGATCAACCAGCGGGCCTCGCTTGGCGATGTCCAGGGGGCCTGGGCCGAGGCGGTCGAGAGTGTCAACGAACTGGTCAGCGACCTCGCCCACCCCACCAGCGAAACCGCCCGCGTCATCGGCGCCGTCGCCCAGGGGGACCTGTCCCAGACCATGGCCCTGGAGATCGACGGCCGGCCGCTGGAAGGCGAGTTCCTCCGCACCGCCAAGATCGTCAACAAAATGGTCGATCAGCTCGGCTCCTTCGCAGCGGAGGTGACCCGCGTGGCCCGGGAAGTCGGCACCGAAGGCAAGCTCGGCGGCCAGGCCCAGGTCAAGGGGGTGGCCGGCACGTGGAAGGACCTGACCGATTCGGTCAACTCCATGGCCGGCAACCTCACCGCCCAGGTACGGAACATTGCCGAGGTGACCACGGCGGTGGCCAACGGCGACCTCTCCAAGAAGATCACCGTCGATGTCAAGGGGGAGTTCCTGGAGCTGAAGAACACCATCAATACCATGGTGGACCAGCTTCGCTCCTTCGCTTCTGAGGTGACCCGCGTGGCCCGCGAGGTCGGCACCGAAGGAAAGCTCGGCGGCCAGGCCCGCGTCGAAGGCGTCTCCGGCACGTGGAAGGACCTGACCGACAGTGTCAACTTCATGGCCAGCAACCTGACCGCCCAGGTACGGAACATCGCCGAGGTGACCACGGCGGTGGCCAATGGCGACCTGTCCAAGAAGATCACTGTCGATGTCAAGGGCGAGATCCTGGAACTGAAGAACACCATCAACACGATGGTGGACCAACTTTCTTCCTTCGCTTCCGAGGTGACCCGCGTGGCCCGCGAGGTCGGCACCGAGGGCCGGCTGGGCGGTCAAGCGGATGTCAAGGGGGTGGCCGGGACGTGGAAGGACCTGACCGATAGTGTCAACTTCATGGCCAGCAACCTGACCGCCCAGGTGCGGAACATCGCCGAGGTGACCACGGCAGTGGCCAACGGCGACCTCTCCAAGAAGATCACCGTCGATGTCAAGGGCGAGATCCTGGAACTGAAGAACACCATCAACACGATGGTGGACCAACTTCGTTCCTTCGCCTCCGAAGTGACGCGCGTGGCCCGCGAGGTGGGCGTCGAGGGGCGGCTGGGCGGTCAAGCGGATGTCAAGGGGGTGGCCGGCACCTGGAAGGACCTGACCGACAACGTCAACCTGATGGCATCCAACCTGACAGTGCAGCTCCGCGACGTCTCCAAGGTGGCGACGGCCATCGCCACCGGCGACCTGACGCAGAAAATCACCGTCGATGTGCGCGGCGAGATCCTCCAGATCAAGAACGTTATCAATACGATGGTCGATCAGCTCTCGTCGTTCGCGGCGGAGGTGACGCGCGTGGCCCGGGAAGTCGGCACCGAAGGCAAGCTCGGCGGTCAAGCGGATGTCAAGGGGGTGGCCGGCACGTGGAAGGACCTGACCGATAGTGTCAACTTCATGGCCAGCAACCTGACCGCCCAGGTACGGAACATCGCCGAGGTGACCACGGCGGTGGCCAACGGCGACCTGTCCAAGAAGATCACCGTCGATGTCAAGGGCGAAATCCTGGAGCTGAAGGACACCATCAACACCATGGTGGACCAACTCTCCTCCTTCGCTTCCGAGGTGACCCGCGTGGCCCGCGAGGTCGGCACCGAGGGCAAACTCGGCGGCCAGGCCGATGTGCGGGGGGTCGCTGGCGTCTGGAAGGACCTGACCGACAGTGTCAACTTCATGGCGAGTAACCTGACCAGTCAGGTGCGCAACATCGCCGATGTCACCAAGGCGGTGGCCGCCGGCGACCTCTCCAAGAAGATCACCGTTGATGTTAAGGGGGAGATCCTGGAGTTGAAAAACACCGTCAACGTCATGGTGGATCAGCTCAACTCCTTTGCCTCGGAAGTGACCCGCGTGGCCCGCGAGGTCGGCACCGATGGCAAGCTCGGCGGCCAGGCCCAGGTGCGCGGCGTCTCCGGCACCTGGAAGGACCTGACCGACAGCGTGAACTTCATGGCCAGCAACCTGACCAGCCAGGTGCGCAACATCGCCGAGGTCACCAAGGCAGTGGCTGCCGGCGACCTGTCCAAGAAGATCACCGTCGATGTCAAGGGCGAAATCCTCGAACTGAAGAACACGGTCAATACGATGGTCGATCAGCTCCGCTCCTTCGCGGCGGAGGTGACCCGCGTGGCCCGGGAAGTCGGCACTGAGGGGAAGCTCGGCGGTCAAGCGGATGTCAAGGGGGTGGCCGGCACGTGGAAGGACCTGACCGATAGTGTCAACTTCATGGCCGGCAACCTGACCGCCCAGGTACGGAACATCGCCGAGGTGACCACGGCGGTGGCCAACGGC
>DATLYH010000238.1:0-3263 GCA_035575035.1 Gemmataceae bacterium | reverse complement strand
CCCGGGGGGAGAGGGAGACCCAGATGCTCCCTTCTCCCTCCCAGGGAAGGGCCCAGATGCTTCCTTCTCTCCCCCAGGGAAGGGCCCAGATGCTTCCTTCTCTCCCCCAGGGGAGGACCCAGATGCTCCCCTCTCCCCCCTCAGGGGGAGAGGGGTAGGGGTGAGGGGGGGCCGGGCCGTGTCCCAGACAAGCAGCGGCCGGCAACCCGGGGCGGCACGCAGGATCAGGCTGCGGTCGGCCACCGCCACGGGCGTCTCGAAGAGCGGGCCGTGGTCGCAGATCTCGATGACCGTCACCCGCCCGACGGGGGCAGCGGCACAGGCGGCCGCCAGCGACTCGAACTGGCCGCTTCCCGGGCGGGCGACCCGGCTGACGCGAAGGACCGTGTCCGGCTCAGGCGGCAGCGGGCCGGCCCAGGGCTTCTCGAACTCCTCGCGTAGCCGGCCGGGGTCGATTGCAGCCGTCGGCTGATACAGCGCCGGCCAGCGCGGGGGAGGCGCAGCCGGGCCGGCACTCTGGGCTTCCCGCGGCGGCGGGGCGGGTGGTACGGGTTTCGGGTCCGGGGCCGACGGACGAGGCTCGACCACCGGCAATCCGACCTCGTGCAGCGGCAGGGGCCTGGAGCGGAACACCTGCCAGAGGACCAACCCCAGGACGGCCCCCATTATCAATACACCCAGTGCGACCAGGACCGGCCAGAGCCAGTTTTCCCGCCGCCGGGTGATCATCGGCCGGGTCCGCGGCTTGGGACGCTCGGCGGTGTCTTGCCGTTCGCGTGGGCGTTTCTGCACTCGCGCGGCCTGCGGGCGCGGCACCGTACCGACGCGCCGCCGGTCCGGATCGCTCCCCGTCTCCTTGCCGGCGCGGTCCTCACGGGGGACGGAGGCGCGCGAGGGAGGCCGTTCCTCTTCCTCCTCGATCTCCACCAGCCCGGCATTTTCGTCAAACTGCCGGCCAGGCCCCGCCAGGCTGTCGAGTCGGAGCACCTCCTTCAACAGGTCCATGGCGCTCTGGTAGCGCCGGGCCGGGTCCTTGGCCAGCATCCGCTTAAGGACTGCCCAGAAGGCATCCGAAACCTGGAGGTTGAACTGACGGATGTCAGGCGGCTCGGTGTGGATGTGCTTGTAGATCCGCTCGGCCAGGCCCCCCGACGGGAACGGAGGCCGGCCGGCCAGCATGTGATAGACGGTGCAACCCAGCGAATAGATGTCGCTGCGGGCGTCGGCCGAGCCGCTGTCCCGCGCCTGCTCCGGCGACAGGTAATCGACCGTGCCGACCGTGGAACCGTCGCGCGTCACCCGAAACTCTTCGTCGCGCGTTTCACGGGCCAGGCCCATGTCGGTCAGCTTGACTACCAACCGGCCGTCCTTGCGGGTGAGGAGGAAGTTGGACGGCTTGACATCGCGATGGATGATTCCTTGCTTGTGGGCATGGTCAAGGGCCTGGCAGGCCTGGATGAGAATGAGCCGGGCCTCCTCGGGGTCGAGTTGCCCCTTGCGGTTAATGTAATCGTGGAGGTCGATGCCCTCCACAAACTCCATCGCCAGGAAGTAGGTGCCGTTGACCTCGCCAAACTCGTAAAGGGTGACAATGTTTTCGTGGTGGAGCTTGGCGGCGTGGCGGGCCTCGCGGCGAAAGCGCTCGAGAATGGCGGGGTTGGCGGCCATCTCGGGGGAGAGCACCTTCAGGGCAACCTCGCGGTGAAGCTCGGTATCGACGGCCCGGTAGACCGCTCCCATGCCGCCGCTGGCGACGTGGGCCACAACCTCGTACTTGCCGATACGGGTGGCACGCCGGGTGCCCTTGGCAGGGGGGTCGGGGGACATCCGAGCACCATGGCTGATCCAGGGGGACAGCCCGCGTGGCAGCTCCGCCGGGCGCCCTGAGCGCCAAGCATATAGGGACAATCAATTATATCTTCAACGGCGGAAAACCGTCAACGAAGCGGCCCGCCCGTGCCATGCTCGCGCCAGCATATTCTGATGAATCGGGTTAGTGAATGGGGCCGCCCTCGCCGGCGAGCGGCGGGTGTCAGCCGGCCGGTTCGGGCGAGCGGCCGGTGTCAGCCGGCCGGTTCGGGCGAGCGGCCGGTGTCAGCCGGCCGGTTCGGGCGAGCGGCCGCGCGTTGCGTTTTCGCCCCTTGGTCGGCATAATGACACGGTTTGGTACGCCCACCCGCTCCGGTTCCTCCCTGCCAAGGAGCAAGCCTCATGTTGACGCGCTGCGCCCGGTTCCTGCTGGCCTGTGCTGCCCTCGGCTGGTACGTATCGTCCAGCCTGGCCGGCTCCTCCAATAGCCTTCTCGACATCTCCCCGGATGGCAGCCGGCTGCTGGTCGCTAACGCCGACAACGGCACCGTCACCGTGGTATGTACCCGCGAGAACCGCGCCCTCCGTGAAATCCCGGTCGGCGACAAGCCCGAGGGAGTCACCTGGATCGGCAACGGTCCCCTGGCCGCCGTCACTGTCTACCGCGACGACCTCGTTGTCTTCTTCGACGCCGAGGAGGGGCGGATTGTCAAAAAACTCCCGGTCGCCGACGAGCCCTACGGCATCGTCGCCTCGCGCGACGGCTGCCGGGCCTGGGTCACGCACGACTACCCAGGCACGGTCAGCGAGATCGACCTGGCCGCGCGGCAGGTGGTCCGCGAGATCAAGGTCGGCGCGTTCGTCCGCGGCCTGGCCCTGAGCCCCGACGAGACCCGGCTCTACGTCACCGAGTTCTACACCGGCGTCCTCCACGCCGTAGACCTGAAGGCCGGCGCCGTGGTCGATAGCTGGAAGGGCCACTCGACCGACAACCTTTGCCGTCATGTGGTGGTCCATCCGCGGCGGCCCAAGGCATACCTGACGCATATCCGCTCCCGCATTGACGTGATCGACGGCGGCGGCGCCATCTTCCCGCAGCTGTCGATCTGCGACCTGGTGCCGCCCAACGGCAGCCGGCGGCGCACCTCGATCGGCCTGGACACGTACAACGGCGTCTACGTCACCACCAATGCCTGGGAGTCGGCCCTGTCGCCGGACGGCAAGCGGCTGTACACCGTCTATGCCGGCACCAACGACATGAATGTCTCTGCTGTAGTAGACGATGATTACCGGGAAATCGAACGGATCGGCCTGCCGGTTCGGGTCGGCCAGAACCCCCGGGCGGTGCGCGTCAGTCCCGACGGCAAGACAGTTTACGTCTCCAACACTCTCGACTTTGAGGTGGCCGTCTATCCGGCCGATACGATGCGGCGGTCGGCGACAATCAAGGTGTG
>DATLYH010000237.1:0-10948 GCA_035575035.1 Gemmataceae bacterium | reverse complement strand
TGCAGGCCCCCCCCGCCGAGGCCCAGTGATCGCGTCCGGCCGACGGATTGATCTTCGGCGTCCGGCCGAAGTCGCCGAACCACACCAC
Organism: Gemmataceae bacterium; assembly: GCA_035575035.1. GTDB lineage: Bacteria > Planctomycetota > Planctomycetia > Gemmatales > Gemmataceae > DATLYH01. Next base: position 10,860 of record DATLYH010000237.1, on the reverse strand, counting down.
CAGCGTGCTCTCCAACAGCCCCCGCGCGTGCAGGTCCTCGAGCAGCGCCGCGTAGGCCCGGTCGAGTACCGGCAGCTTGCGCTCCTTCAGACTCTTGAAGTTGTTCTGGTGCGTGTCCCAGCCGCCGTCGGTCACCGTCACGAAATGGACGCCGGCCTCGATCAGCCGCCGGGCCAGCAGGCAGCTTTGGCCGAAGGTGGTCCGGCCGTACTTCTCGCGCAGCGGCTCGGGCTCCTGGTCGATGGCGAACGCCCGCTTGGCGGCCGGCGAGGTGATCAGGCTGTGGGCCTTCTCGTAAAAGGCATCGCGGGCCTTCAGCGCCGGCGCCTCCTCCACCGCCCGTTGGTAGCGGTCCACCTCGGCGAGCATGGCATAGCGCCGCTCCAGGCGGGCGCGATCGGCGGCGCTGGCAAGGCTCAGGTCGCGGACCTGGAAGCGCGGGGCGTTGGGGTCATCGAGAACCTCAAACGGGTTGTACTGGTCGCCGAGGAAGCCGGCGACGCCGCCGTTGAAGCGGCGGTCGATGTACCGGCCCAGCTGCACGAACGGGAACATGCCGTTGTAGTAGCCGCGCTCCTTAGCCACGACCGAGCCATAGCAGGGGAACGTCATCGCCGGGTTGAACTTGTGCCCTGACATCATCAGGTGATCGGCAACGCCGTGGCTGCCATTCTTGGGATCGTGGCCGCGGATGATGCTGAACTTGTCGGTCTGCTTGGCCAACAGCGGCAAGTGCTCGACGATGCGCACGCCAGGAAGCGTGGTCGGGATGGTGCCGAACTCGCCGCGGACCTCAGTGGGGGCGTCGGGCTTGGGATCGAAGGTGTCGAGGTGGCTTGGCCCTCCTTGCATCCAGAGCAGGATGCAGTTGACGCGCTTTGTCGGGGCGTTCCCCGCGGCGGCGGCCAGGTGTTGCAGCCGGAGGAAGCCCGGCAGGCTCAGGCCGAGCGCGGTCAAGCCGCCAACGCGCAGGAATTGACGACGAGACAGGCCGGTGCAGTCGGTGGACTTTCCGGTGAACAGGTCAAGCATTGGATTTCCCCCCTCAAGGCAGGATGGATGGTGGCGGGATAGTTGGAGGTAAGCAGGCAGTTTCTTCCCTTAGCTTGACGGATTTCGCGGCAAAGTCAACAGGAAATCGCTCCGGAGTTTCCCCTCGGGGAGGTGTCTCGAAAGTGGGTGGATGATTGGTACACAAGCGGGCAGACGGATGCGTCCGAGGAAAATCCACCCCCTTCGTCACGGAGGACCCTCTTTCCCGAACAAAAGGCCGAGCCCCAACCAACAGCTTCCGCACCCGAACGCCCCGGAGCCTGTTGGGCCGCATCCCCTGCCCGCGCGCCTCCTCCTTGTACTTGCGCTGGGGAGAAGACGGGGCACATGCCGTCTGCCAGGTGCGTGTGCTTTACCGGAGCGGGAAAAGGCAGTGGGACGCCTTCTGGAGCCGCAACACATGAGATCAGGCGTCCCACCAACTATTGCGACGCCTACCCTTTCGACCCGCGCCGGTAGCGGCAGTTGCCCGACTTCGGGTCATCGCCGCTGGTCCAAATTCGGCCACGTCGCGGGAGGATCGCTCATCCGAGGATTCGGCAGACAGATTGAGTCGCCGAGGACGAGGCAGGCCGCGCCCGGCGGTATTCGGGGAGTTCGGCGGAGAGGCAGCGTCCGAGTCGGCCCGCTGGGTCGCGGAGTATGATGCATTCTTCGCCGGTTATCGGTGATCGGGGGTTTCATCGCCGGGCCGGTTCCACCTCCAGGGTGACCTTGTTGATTCCCCGCCTGATCGTGACTTCCAGGCCGGAGGTCTGAGGCTGGTTGTATTTGGGAAGGATGAGCGACTTCGGGTTATCACCATAGTCCGGGGCCGGTGGGCCGATGCTCACCCGGTGTTTACCAAGCAGTGCCCCGTCGCCGTCCTGATACGTCCCAACCTTGAAAGTGCCGTCGGGCTGGACCACTCCGGTAGCACTGACTGGCTGGTCCACTGATTCAAAGGTGACATAGTAACCTGCCAGCTTCGTGGCTGGTTCCCCTCCCTTGAAAACGACGATTCCTTCGACCGGCTGTGTTCGGCTGCCGCACCCAGCTAGGAGCAGGGAAAATCCCAGAGCGCCCGCCAGGAGCAGGCCCCGGCCAATCCTTTCCTGCATATGGTTGATCATCAAGTGTCTCCGGCCGATCAGAATGGGTACGTGATCACTTCGCCGTCTTCGCGGTTGGCAAGCCGACCCAGGTTGGTCAGGTCGATGGAGACGGCGATGGCCCGGACGCTGCCGTCGCCCATGACGAACTGGCAGATGTCCGCGTGGTAGCTGCCGAATTGCCCGCTTCCGGTGGGCCCCTTGGCCAGCGGAGCGCCGACGCCGGCTCGCTTGAAGCCGGAACCGTGGTCGCCGTTATAGATCGAACCGTCGGGCCCTTCGCCGAACCGGAAGTTCGGAATGTGCTTTTCACCAATGAACAGGGTGTTGCTCAGGCCGTCAGTAACCATGGCGAACGTAACCGGCCGATATCCTCCCAACCAGAAGGCACCGTTGGCGGGCTTTCGCCCGTTTACCCTCACTTCCGTATGATTGGGATGATAGTCATTGATACTTGTCGGGTCGCCGGCACAGGCAGCGTAATCCCCGCATGCCCCGGGGACCAGAGGACCCGTCGTGCCCTGCTCGATGTCGGTAGCGATACTGATCACCTTGCCGGAGACCGACCGCCGGGTGGGACACAGGTAGACACTCAACGGCTGCTGGCGCACCTCGGGCCTTTGCTCATAATACTTCTTGGTCAGGTCCCATTGCTTGTACAGATTGTCCTGCTCGAGGTAAGGCAATAGCAGCACTGCCCAGGTCTCGCGAGGGTCCCGGCGGGTGTGAGGGATGCCTTTGTAATTATCGTGGTAGTTATGGACCGCCAGGCCGAGTTGCTTGAGGTTGTTGGCACATTGGCTGCGGGCGGCGGCCTCGCGGACCTTCTGTACCGCCGGCAGCAAGAGCGCAATCAGCACGGCAATGATGGCAATGACCACCAACAACTCGATCAAGGTGAACGCGAAACGTCGGCTGTGAGTCATTCGGGAACCCATAGACAATCCCCTCCAAAGAGAAGCAGAACGACGGCCGGATGTTGGGGCAGGGACTCGGGACACCATGCCGGGAGTATGGAACTAAACAACGGTGTGCAGCGGACGCCGTCCTTTCGTGGGGTGGGCTGCGTTGCAGGGAGCGACGGCAAGTCCCCGGTTGCTTTAATCCTCCCACGCCGCCCGGCCTCCGTCAATAAAAAGCCGAGACTATTCTGACCAGCAGTCGAAGTCGCCCGAATTCGGGCGCTCGGGAGACGGCCCGAAGTCGGGCGATTCCGGCTACTATTCCGATACGATCACCTTCGGCCGCCGCAGTACGAATTCCGGTTGCTGACTGGCGTAACCATGCTCGCGCTGCTCGGCGACGCGGAGCGGCGGCATTCCCTCCGCCCGGCAGGTGCCGACGCGCTCGTGCAGGGCCGGGTTGTACGCCGAGCCGATGACCGCATCGTAGCGGTGGATACCGTTCCGCTGCAGCACATCCTGCACTCGCCGAGCCTCCACCTGCACGGCCTCGGCCCAGCCCTCGACTGCTTTGATCCAGGCAGCGACCGCCTCGGGATCGTCCGGCGCGGGCCGAGCGGGGGCGACATGGTCCCGCCAGCCAGTCGCCAACCGCTCCAGGTCGAAACCGATCTCCAACAATTCGTTCAGTAAGGCCAGGCTGACCCGTTTCTCGCCGTGGATCTCCTGGCGGAGTTGCTGGTAGGCCCGCTGGGTCTCGGCCGCGAAGTGGTTGAAGCTCGCCTGGATCGCGTCGCGTGACTTGAGCAGCGACTGTTCGAACAGTTTGTGCTGCCGGTTGTTCATCTCCCGCAGGGCGATCACCTCCTCGCACAGGCGGTAGATGGTCGAGGAGCCGACCGTATGGTCCGGCCGGATGGCCGCCGGCTGGTCTGGCCGGACGGTGGTTGGCTGGTCCGGTCGGGCGGCTTCGGGAAGCGCGTCGTCGTGCATGGGGCGTCCTGGTTGCATCAGTTTGCTCGGCGGTAGGACAGAGGGGCCCCCGCGCTCTTGCGCAATCGGGGTGGGCGTGCTCCCCTTCTTGTCAAGCGGAGGCCTCGGAGCCGGAACCGCTTCGCTTGTGACAACAGGAGTCGATCATGCAGTTTACCGCGTGGGACGGCCTTGGACCAGCTGCCGACGGCGGTTTCCGGCCCGGAAGTGTCCGCGAGGGGAAGCGCCGCCACCCGTCGCAGACGCTCCGGGCTCGTATCGAGGAACCCATCGCGGGCGTTCCGGGCGCTGTTCGCTTTCTGGATGACAGCGGCATGGCAACACGGTTTGTCGGGCGATGGGTTTTCGCTTGCGGCATCCAGCGCGCTGGATTACAAGGAATGGTGCGGAGGGGAGGGGGAGGGAAACATGTCGGACGGTCAGCACGACTTTGCCAGTCTGATGCGGCGCGTGCAGGAGGGGTCGCCGGAGGCGGCCCGGGAGGTGTGCGAACTCTACGGGCCCCACATCGTCCGGGTGATCCGTCGGCGGCTCAGCCGACGGCTGCGTTCCGAGTTCGACTCCATCGACTTCACCCAGGCGGTCTGGGCCTCGTTCTTTGCCCTGGAGCCGGAGCGGCAGCACTTCGCCGGGCCCCGCGAGCTGATGGCCTTCCTGGCGATGGTGGCCCGGAACAAGGTGATCGAGGCCTACCGCCACCGCGTCCAGTCGCAGCGCTACGGCACCCGCCGTGAGTACCCCCTCGCAAGGTCCGCCGAAGACGACGAGCAGACCGAGCCGCCCGGCCGGCAGCCAACCCCCAGCCAGTTCGCCGTGGCCCAGGAGCAGTGGGACCGGTTGCAAGCCGGGCTGCCCCCGCCCTACCGGTGCATCCTGGAGATGCTCCGCCAAGGCCATACCCACGGGGAAATCGCCCGCGCTTTGGGCCTGACCGAAAAGACGGTCCAACGGGTGATTCGCTTGCTTGCCGCCCGGGTGGCATGATGACACACGCCGAACGCCTTGGTCCGGCGACCCTGGACGCACTTGGGCCGGATGAGGTGCAGCAGCTCGTCGCCGAAACCATCGCGGCCTGGCGGGCAGGGCAGCCGGCCGACGCCGCCGCTTTGCTAAAGCAACACCCTGCCCTGGCCGCCGACGAGGAAGTGGTCCTCGACCTGGCCTGCGAGGAGTATTTCCAGCGCGCCGCGGCCGGCACACCGCCGGACCCCGAAGCCTTTGCCCGTCGCTTCCCCACCTACCGCACCTTAGTGCGGCGGATGGCCGAGGTCCATTCCTTCCTGGAAGCCAACCCCGACCTGCTCGCCGTAACCGAATTGCTCGACAGTCTCAAGCCGGGCGACAATTTCCTGGGCTTCGTGTTGCTGCGCGAGTTGGGCCGCAGTCCCTTAACTCGGGTCTTCTTGGCCCGGCAGCCCGAGCTGGGCGGGCGGTGTGTGGTGGTCAAGATCGGCCACGGGGCGGCGGGAGAGGCACGGACGGTCGGCCCCCTGAACCACCCGAACATCGTCCCGGTCTACTCGGTCCATGTCGATCCGGCGACCGGTCTGAGCGTGGTCTGCATGCCTTACGCCGGCCGCGCCACCCTGCACCATCTACTCGAACGGGCGTTCGGGCCGGCCGGTTTCCCCGCCAGCGCCCGGGTCATCCTGGAAGTGGCCGCCCCGGCTGCCGAGGCTGATGAGCCTCCCGACCCGCTGCTCGGCGCCGCCACCTACGTGGAGGGGGTGCTGCATCTGGCCGCCCAGGTGGCGGACGCATTGGCCTTCGTGCATCGCCGGGGGATCTACCATCTCGATCTCAAGCCCACCAACGTGCTGCTCAGCCCCGGGGGCCGCCCCCTGCTGCTTGACTTCGAGCTGTCGTCCGTCGGCCGGCGAGTGGGCGGGACGCTCCCGTACATGGCCCCCGAGCAACTCCGCGTCTATGGCCGGCTGACAGACAACGGGCCCGCGACGGCCGACGCCCGGTCCGACCTGTTCGCCCTCGGCGTGATCCTGTACGAACTGCTGACGGGCGAGCACCCATTCGGGCCGGTCCCCGATAAGGTCCTTCCCCAGAAAGAGTGCGCTTACCGGCTGGCGCAGCGACGACGGGGCCCCCGGCCACTGCGGCAGGCCAACCCGCGGATTGAGCGCTGGGTGGCGGAGTTGGTCGAGCGCTGCCTGGCCTTTGATCCCGATCAGCGACCGCAGTCGGCGGAGGAGGTGGCCCGGACGATCCGCACCCATCTGGGCCGGCATGAGTTGCTGCGGAAGCGGTCCGCCCGGCGGCCGTGGAGCCAAGCGTCGGTGGCGCTGCTTTTGCTGGCGCTGGGCCTGGGAGGGGTGTTCGTAAAGTCGGTGCCGGAGCAGCCGGACCGGCTGGAACAGGGATGGGCCTGCTACCGGCGGGGGGAGTACGGCCTGGCCGTCGAGCACTTCAACCAGGCCGTCCGGGACACTCCGGATCGGGCGGCGGCTTGGTTGGCACGCGGGCGGGCCTATCAGCGGTTGGGGGATTTTACCCTGGCGCTGGAGAGCTACGCGCGGGCGGACCGGCTGACGTCGGACGGCGCCACCCGGGCCTGCATGGGCTATTGCGCCAACCGCCAGGGCCATTGCGACGGGGCGATCTACCACTATGATCGGGCCGTCGCGGCCGGGTTCCGGTCGGCCGAGCTGTTCAACAATCGCGGCCTGAGTTACTTCCAGATCGCCCAGTTCCGCCGGGCCCGGCAAGACCTTGACGAGGCCATCCGCCTCAACCCGGACCTGCAAGCCGCCCGCCACAACCGGGCGCTGCTCGACTTACAGAAGGCCCTCAGCTCGCCGGGCTACGTCCCCACTCTGGGGATCGCTGACATCCGGCAGGCACTTGTGGGCGGGCCGGCCTCGGCCGGGCTCCACCGGGACGCGGCCTGTCTGTATGCCATCGCCGCCCGTTATGACCGGACCTACCTCGAGGCGGCCCTGCACCACGCCGAGGAAGCAGTCCGTCTCGGCCAGGATCCCGCGGCCCTGGCCGGCGACCGGGCTTTCCGCGACCTGCTCGACCAGCCCCGGTTCCAAGCCCTGCTGAGCCGGCCGCGGCCGACCCAACCCCCGCTGAAACCCGTCCGCTTTCTCGACCCCATCCTGGAAGATGGGCGCTGATGGAACCCGTCGCTCACGCTCCGGGCTCAGAGGATCCGGCGCTCACGCTCCGGGCTCAGAGGATCCGGCGCTCACGCTCCGGGCTCAGAGGACCCGTCGCTCACGCTCCGGGCTCAGAGGACCCGTCGCGGACGCTCCGGGCTCAGAGGACCCGTCGCGGACGCTCCGGGCTCAGAGGACCCGTCGCGGACGCTCCGGGCTCGGATAGTTACCCGGCGCGGGCGCTCTGGGCGCTGATCCTGTTGTGTTCGCTTGGACCACTGCCTAAACTACACTCAAGTCCGGTGGGCGCGCCGCGCGCGGCGGGGGGGGCGGGCCGCCGGGTCAGGTGGAGGAAGTCACCGTTATGGTCTTACCACTCTACGACGACAACACCGGCCGCCGGCTCTTCCCCTACGTCAACTACGCGCTAATCGCGATCAATGTCCTGGTCTTTGTCTTCTTGCAGCGGCTCGGCCCGGAGATCGGCGGCAAGGAGGGAGAACGGTTCACCTATGCCTTCGCCTGCGTTCCCTATGAGATCGTGACCGGCAAGGATGTCCGGGAGACGGTCGCCATCGAAGACCCGCTGACCAAGCGGCAGCTGGGCACCATCAACTTGCCGCCGACGCCGATCTCGGTCTACCTGACGCTGCTGACCTCGATGTTTCTGCACGGCGGCATCCTCCACCTCTTGGGCAACATGCTCTTCCTCTGGATTTTCGGGGACAATGTGGAGGACGATCTCGGCCATGTGAGGTATGTCTTCTTTTATCTGGTCTGCGGCGTGCTGGCGTCACTGGCCCATGTGGCAAGTACCTATGCGTTCCAGGGCAACCCGTACATCCCCTCGCTAGGCGCTTCCGGCGCCATCTCCGGCGTCCTGGGGGGCTACCTCCTGCTCCACCCGCACCGGCGGGTCATGGTGATCCTGTTCCGGATGCTGACCGAGGTGCCGGCCTACGTCGCCATCGGAATTTGGTTTTTGTTTCAGTTGCTGAGCGGCATCACCGAGCTGGGCGGGAAGGTGGGCGGGGTGGCCTATGGGGCGCACATCGGCGGTTTCATCGCCGGGCTGGCCCTGGTCAAGGTGTTCGCTCTCGGTCGCGAGACAACCACCTGGAACCGGCGGGCACCGACGGCGCGGACCTGGTATTAACGCCCTTTGCCATCACCGCAGCAGACCGCACGCGGGGCGGGCGCAGATTGCAGATTATTGGCAGCAGGCCGCCGCGGTCCCTGTCACATGAAGTATTCCACCGCGTTGCGGAACAGTCGCAGGCCGTCCCCCTCGGCGGCTAGGCCGAGCCGGGTCCAGCGCGGGTGCTGCGTCGGCAAGACGTGCCGCTCGGGATGGGGCATCAGACCAAGCACCCGGCCGGTGGGGTCGCACAGTCCGGCCACGTCGTCCTGGGAGCCGTTCGGGTTGACCGGATACGGTCCCGGCCGGCCCTCCTCGTCCACATAGCGGAGCACCACCTGGCCGCTCTGCTGAAGCCCCTTCAGGATCCATCCCGCACGGCTGATGAGGTTCCCTTCCCCGTGGGCGACCGGCAAATACAGCCGATCGTAGCCCTTCAGGAAAGGGCAGCGGCCGGGGTTGGCCTTCAGGTAAACCCAGCGGTCCTCGAACTTGCCGGAGGCGTTGCCCGTCAGGGTGACCAGGGGACCTTCTTCATCCGGTGGTATGATGAGGCCAGCTTTGAGCAGGGCCTGGAAGCCGTTGCAAATGCCGAGAATGAGCTTTTCGCTGTCGCGGAATCGGCGGAGCGAATCGCCGAGAAAATAGCGGAGTTGGTTGGCCAGGATTCTGCCGGCCGCCACGTCGTCGCCGTAGGTGAAACCGCCGGGAATGACCAGGATTTGGTAACGCCGCAACAGGCCGGGCTCCTCTCGCAGGCGGTTAATGTGGACGCGCTCGGCAACGGCACCGGCCCGTTCGAAGGCGAACTGTGTCTCCAGGTCGCAGTTGGCCCCGGGGCCACGAAGGATCAGGACGCGCGGTTGGGCCATGGCGGTGGTCGGGGAAAAGGGTGCAGTTTGTGCTTGACGGCCAATCCGTGCCCGTCAATAATGGGGTTGTTTTAGGTGGTCAACCCACCCATCGCTAGTGCGACCGGCGGGAATCGGTCTTCTACGGGATTATCCCGTAAACACGAGCTAGATGGGAAGGGGCGGGGGATTATTTCCCTTTTTTCCCGCCATGAACCCTTGACAACCTCCGCCCAACCCTTCTATACTACCCTCTGTCCGATTGATTCGGACCCTCCAAAAAACTTCCCGACCAAAAAGACGGCGAATCCTTTTGAGGGGAGCCGAATCTAATTGGTGGGAAGAAAAAAACCTCCCACCCCCAAGAACGGTGAATCCTTTCGAGGACAGCCGCATCTAAATGGGATGGGAAGGAAAGACGAGCCAAACCCGTCGGGTGGTTCGTCAACCAACCTGGATCTTTGACAATTCGGGAAGCACCTACCGAGCCGATGCAGGGGTGTGACGCCTTGCGGCGTGACACAACCTCTGCAGCAGCAGTCCGCAAGGGCTGTTGTGCAAGTTCTTTGAGTCATGCCGTCTGGCGACCTCAAACCTTTCGATCGCCGCCCGGTCTTCCGGCTGGGAGGCGGTTGAAGGAATTAGCTGCGTTTACGGACCGGACCCGCCTCTGCGGAGGTGGTATTCCGGAAGTGCCCGCTGGGCCTTGGCCTGGTGGGAAAGCTAATTTCTTGTGAAGGGTTTGATCCTGGCTCAGAACGAACGTTGGCGGCGTGGATTAGGCATGCAAGTCGAGCGAGGACTGTTCCGTGGCAACACGGAGCAGAGCCGAGCGGCGAAAGGGGCAGTAAGGCGTGGGTAACCTGCCCCGGGGACGGGGATAGCCTCGGGAAACTGAGGGTAATACCCGGCGTTCCGGCCGGGCCGCATGGCCTGGACGGGAAAGGAATTTCGCCCCGGGAGGGGCTCACGTGGTATTAGCTAGTTGGTGGGGTAACGGCCCACCAAGGCGAAGATGCCTAGCAGGTGTGAGAGCATGACCTGCGCCACGGGCACTGAGACACTGGCCCGACACCTACGGGTGGCTGCAGTCGAGAATCTTCGGCAATGGGCGCAAGCCTGACCGAGCGACGCCGCGTGCGCGATGAAGGCCTTCGGGTTGTAAAGCGCTGTCGAGGGGGAGGAAAGCCCCACAAGGGCCTGACCGATCCCTGGAGGAAGCACGGGCTAAGTTCGTGCCAGCAGCCGCGGTAAGACGAACCGTGCAAACGTTGTTCGGAATCACTGGGCTTAAAGGGCGCGTAGGCGGGTTAGCCAGTCGGGGGTGAAATCTTTCGGCTCAACCGGAAAATGGCCTCCGATACTGCTAGCCTAGAGGGAGGTAGGGGCAGGTGGAACTTCGGGTGGAGCGGTGAAATGCGTAGAGATCCGAAGGAACGCCGGTGGCGAAAGCGACCTGCTGGACCTCTTCTGACGCTGAGGCGCGAAAGCTAGGGGAGCAAACGGGATTAGATACCCCGGTAGTCCTAGCCCTAAACGATGGGTACTAGGTAGTGGGCTTGACATGGGTTCACTGCCGAAGCAAAAGTGTTAAGTACCCCGCCTGGGGAGTATGGTCGCAAGGCTGAAACTCAAAGGAATTGACGGGGGCTCACACAAGCGGTGGAGCATGTGGCTTAATTCGAGGCTACGCGAAGAACCTTATCCTGGGCTTGA
>DATLYH010000236.1:0-3410 GCA_035575035.1 Gemmataceae bacterium | reverse complement strand
CTCGCGCGTCTGGGTCATGTGCCGATCCAGCTCGGCCAGGAAGCGGCGGCCTGCGCTGCCGCCGCTATCCGCTTCGCAGCCCATCCGCCGGGCCAGCTTCTCCAGGTCCTCCGGCGCCTCCGGCAACTCGTCCAGCGAGCGGTTGTGGACGATCCGCAGCCGGCCCTCCACCTGACGGAGGAAGTCGTAGCTGCTCCGTAGCGTCGCGTGCTCCTCCTCGCTGAGCAGTCCAGCGGCGTGCAGGGCGTCCAGCGCCTCCCAGGTGTTGCCGGTGCGCAGGGCCGGCAGGTCGCGGCCGTACTTCAGTTGGAAGAGCTGCACCAGGAATTCGACATCGACGATGCCGCCGAAGCCGCGCTTCAAGTCGCGCTCACTGCGGCTGGCTTCCAGCCGCTCGCGCATCGACCGGATCTCGTCGACGTATTCGCGCCGCCAGGGGAGGCCGTAAGCCCCTTCGTTGACCACGGCCATCACTTCCTGGGCAAACTCGGCGTCGCCGTAGACCACCCGGGCCCGGGTCAGCGCCTGCCGCTCCCAGAGTTGGGCCGCCCCCTCCTCGTAATACTTGCGGAACTCGATCAGTGGGATGACCAGGCTCCCCGACTTGCCGGTCGGTCGCAGCCGCATGTCCACCTGGTAGAGTCGGCCGTGCGGCCCCAGGGAGCTGGTCACCTTGATAACGCGCTGGGCCAACTCGGTGAAGAAATGGAAGTTGTCGGTCAGTTCGTAGCGGTCGAACCGGCTGGCACCGGCGGGCGGCCCGGTCCGGCCGTCCCCCTCGTAAACGAGGATCAGGTCCAGGTCGCTGTGGTAGCTTAGCTCCCGACCGCCCAGCTTGCCCAGCCCGAGGAGGGCGTAGCGGCTGCGCTGGCCGGCCCGCGGTCCCTCCGCCAGGTAGGGGATACCGAAACGCCGCTCCAGCGGCGGATATTGCAAGGCGGCAATTTGCACCAACAGCGTCTCGGCCAGATCGCTCAGGGCTGCGGTGGTCGCCTGGATGCTGTCCTTGCCGAGGATGTCGCGGACGCCGATCCGTAGCAACTCCTTCTTCTGGAAGCTGTGCAGGATCGGCTCCGGATCGGCGGCCCCTCGGCACAGCTCCGCCAGCTCCGTCCGCAGCTCCTCGGCGGTGCGCGGCTGGTTCAGCACCAGGCTATCGAGCAGCTCATCGATCATGCCGGGGTTGTTGATCAAAATCTCCGAAAGGAACTCGCTGTTGGCGCAGAGGTCCACGTACAGCTTCAGGCTGGGCGGATTGAAGCTGAACAACTCCCAGAGGACCGACTTGGCCCCCAGCGACGCGGTGACCTTCTCCAGATTGACCAGGGCCATGTCGGGGTCAGGGGTCTCGGCCAGGGCGCGGAGCAAGCGCGGGGCGATGCTGGCCAGGAAGTGTCGGCAACGGCGCGTAGACAGGAAGGGGACCGACTCCTGGGCAAGGAGAAGCAGGTTGTGATAAGCGCCCGGGCAATCGCGGAAGCGATAGCGGCTCAGGACAGCGCGGATCGTTTCCGGGTCGGGGTCGGGGACCAGGATCAGGTCCGATTCGGGCTCGGCCAGGCCGTCTTCGCCCTGGAAGGTCTGGTGGAGCAGGTGGTCAAGGATCTTGCGGTTTAGCGTGGTCTTCTGGCGGTAGTCGTGGAGGAAGGCGTCGAGCGGGTTATCGAACTTCGGCCGGCGGATCTCGGCGTCGCCGTCGGCCCGCTCTAGCTCCTCCCGCTGCGGCTTGCCCTTCAACCCTTCCACGTGTTCCCTGAGCCGCAGGTCGGGGCCGGCGGTCTGGGAATTGGCCCCGTAGCCCATACGGAGGGCCAGCTTGTACAACTCGTCCTCGCCGGCGGGGAGACGGTGCGTCTGCAGGTCGAAGAGCAGCTGCAACCGATGCTCGGTCTTGCGGAGGAAGCGGTAGGCGTCTTCCAGGACGCGGTATTCCTGGTGGGTTAGGCAGCCGACGCTCTCCAGGGCCTGCATGGCCAGCAGCGTGTTGCGCTGGCGCACCTCGGGGAGATCGCCGCCGTTCAAGAGTTGGAGGAACTGGATGGTGAACTCGATGTCGCGGATACCGCCGTGGCCGGTCTTGACCTCGCGTTCGCTGATGCCGGCCCGGCTGGCCTTCTGCTCGATGCGGCGCTTGAGGGCCTTGATCTCGTTGATCTCGGCGAAGCTGAGGTACTTGCGGTAGACGAACGACTCGATGGCGCGGAGGAATTCCTCGCCCAACGTCAGGTCGCCGGCCACGGGGCGGACCTTGATCAGCGCCTGCCGCTCCCAGGTCCGGCCGAGGGTGTCGTAGTACGACAGGGTACTGGCCAGCGAGCGGGCCAGAGGGCCGCGGTGCCCCTCGGGCCGCAGCCGCAAGTCGATGCGGTAGGCCTGACCGCGATCGGTGTGGGCCGACAAGAGCCGCACCACCTCGCTGACGACCCGGCCGAAGAACTCGTCGTTGCTGATGGAGGTGACGCGCTTGCCGCGGGTGGCCCCTTCCTCGTCATAGAGGAACATCAGGTCGATGTCGCTGGAGTAGTTCAGCTCCTCGCCGCCGTGCTTGCCGAAAGCCAGGATGACACAGCGGGCCGGTCGGCCGGCGACGGTGTAAGGCTGGCCGAAGCGGGCGCCGACATGGCGCAAGGCGGTGGTCAGGGCGACCTCTAGGGCGGCATCGGCCACACGCGAGATATCGCGCGTGATCTCCTCAAGCGGCCGGTCGCGGATGATGTCGTTGGTGCCGATGCGCAGGATCTGCCGCTGCCGGAAGCGGCGGAAGGCGCGGAGCACGGCCGAGTCCTCGAAGGCGGCGTCCACGTCCGCTTGGAGCTGGGCTTGCAACTCGGCCTGGCTGGGGCTGCGCCGCAGGGGTATCCGCAGCATGTCGAGGTAGTCGGGGTTGGCCACCAGCAGGTCGCTGAAATACTGGCTGGTGCTCAGGAGTTGGAGGAGGATCTCCAGGGTGCGGGCCCGGCCTTCCAGGAGCGAGGGGAGCAGCGGTACGGCGGCGGGATTGCCGAGAAAACGCTCCAGGTTGTTCAAGGCCATGTCCGGGTCGGGACAGCGCGGCAGCAAGCGGCCGAGCTGGTGGCACAGCTCCCGCAGCGCCTCCAGGCCGACAGCTTCGGCCAGACGGATCAGGTTGTGCCAGCCGCGCTCGCAGTCGCGGAGGTTCCAACCTTGCAGCAGGGGACGGACCTGCTCGAACGATTCCAGAGCCTGACGAAGTTGATCGAGTTGCATCTGTAGCATTTTAGCAGAAGGGAAATGCGGAGGGTGAGCAAGATCATCTCCTGGATTTCGCCCGACGGTTGGGCCCGGACAGATCAGGGCAAGTGCGGCGGCCACCGCGGCCGAAAAGTAAGGATAAGCCGCATTAGCGAGCGGCCGGCGGGCGAGCGGCCGGCGGCGAGCGGCCGGCGTGA
>DATLYH010000235.1:0-9527 GCA_035575035.1 Gemmataceae bacterium | reverse complement strand
GCTCCACCCGGAGGAGGTGTACTGAGGGGCCGGCCGCTTGCCCGACCGTAGCACCGGCCGGCTGACGCCGGCCGCTCGCCCGACCGTAGCACCGGCCGGCTGACGCCGGCCGCTCGCCGCCCGCATTTGGGCCGAGCCTTGATAAAATAGAAGGGATGGAACACCACTTTTCCGAAGGTCCGCGGCTGCCCTCCGACTCCTCCCGGATCCTCCTCTGCGCCGCAAGCCCTACCGCCGCCGCGGATGTCCGCCGGCTCCTAGAGGAAGCCGGCCTCCACGTTGCCGACCACTTCTACCATGTCCCGGTCCCTGACGACCTGGCCGACTACCATCTGGCCGTGCTGGAAGGATGCGGAGAAGAGGAGGCGGCCCTGGCGTTCTGTCGCCGGCTGCGCAGCCGACTGGCCGACCGCTTGCTGCCGATCCTGTTCATCACCGACGACCGCGCCCCGCACGCCCGGCTTGCCAGCCTGGAGGGTGGGGCCGATACGTATCTGCTTCGCCCTTTCAGCCCCGCCGAATTGCTCGGCCAGGTGCGGGCCTTCCTCCGCCTCAAGGAGCTGCACGAGCGCCTGAGCGAGAAGACCGCCGAGGTCCGCCGGATCAACCATCGGCTGCGGCAGGCCTACCAGACGATCGACCAGGAGCTGGAGCTGGCCCGCCGGGTGCAGCTTAGTTTCCTGCCGCCCTCGCTCCCCGAGGTGCCCGAATGCCGGTTCGCCGTCCATTACGACCTGCGGGGCAAGGTAGGAGGCGACTTCTACGACGTCTTCCGCCTCGACGAGAGCCACCTGGGTTTTTACGTGGCCGACGCGGTCGGGCATGGGGTGGCGGCCAGTCTGCTGACCATCTTCGTCAAGAAGGGAGTGCGGGCCAAGGACGTGATCGGCCGACAGTACCGGCTGGTGCCGCCCAATGAGGTATTGCAGCGGCTCAACCGCGACCTGGTGGCCCAGGCGATGGCGGAGGCGCCGTTCATCACCATGGTCTACGCCCTGCTGGACCACCGCACCGGCACGCTGCACTTTGCCCGGGCCGGCCACCCACACCCGCTCTACCTGCCGTGCGAAGGGCCGCCGCAACTCTGGCAGGTGGAGGGGAGCCTGATGGGGGTCTTCGACATCGAGTTCCCCGTCCAGGTGCGGCAACTGCACCCCGGCGACAAATTGCTCCTGTACAGCGACGGCATCGACGCAGCCCGATTCGAGGACCAGCCCAGCGGTATTGTGAGTCTGCTGGCCTGCGCCGCGCGGCACCGGCAGCTGCCGATCGAGGCGTTTGTGGAGCGACTGGCGACCGACCTTTTCCGGGAAGGCGGCCAACCCGACGACCTGACGCTCCTGGGACTGGAGATGAACCGCTGCTAGAACAAGTGCCTGCTATTTGAATTGCTCCAGGTGGACGAAGTTCCCGATCATTTCCTCCGCGGTGAAGTGGTTGAGTAATCGCAACATGCGCTCGAGCAGCAGACCGTACTGGCGACCACCCAGCTGCTGCGACACGATGATGCCCGCATGGGACCGTCCGGCAGTTTGCCACTGCTCATGGAGCGGAGCGAAATCGCGAATATTGAAGGTGAGAATGGACCGGCCTGCCGCAGTTGCAAAGGTGAGTTGTTCCTCGTCGGAGGCAGTGTCTTTGCCGGCTTCTTCCGTTGTCATAACATCGTAACCGCGGCCGCGCAGGTCAACCGCCAACCGGGTCATGATATGACGGTCGAGGTAAAGCCGAACGAACAATGCCTCAAGACCGGGCGAATCGGGCATGGGCCTGCTCTTCCTGAGCGATCAATGCCATGATTTCGTCCTGATGGTCGAAGAAGTAACTGAGCGCGTGGAAAACCTGGGCCTCGGTCAGCCCTAGGGCCTCGGCAATGGCGGGAATCGATTCACCACGCTGATGAAGCGTGACTACATGACGGACCGTGACACGCAAGCCGTCAATGATCGGCTCGCCGCCGCAAACACCTTCAAGCCTAACAATGTGCGGATGCTCCGTCTTCACGATGTTGGCCATGCCGATGCTCCTGACGAAAGGCACAGAAACTGATTTGCAGTATAGCATACAGCCGGGAACCGAACCAGCTGACTCCAGATCGGCGCTCGGAAACCCGTCGCTCACGCTCCGGGCTCGGATAAGACCCGGCGCTGACGCTCCGGGCTCGGATAAGACCCCGGGCGCTGAATCAGAGCCACCGTTGGAGCAGCCGCTGCAAGACCGCGTGCCACCCTTCCAGCAGGTCGTCTGTCGGGGCGGGGATGGGTTCCTCGTCCTCGGCGTGCAGCGAGGGACATGGGCCGTCGAGCACCAGGCGCGTCACCACGGCGTCTTCCGCCGTCAGCGGCCGGTCGGTCATCGAGATGGTCAGGCAGTGGCACAGGCTGCGCCGCGACCGCAAGGCGCCGTGCCGGGCCGCCGCCTCGGCCGTCGGCAGCCGTGCTACCCGCACCGTGCCGTTGGCGAGTTGCTCGCGCAGCAGCATCTCCAGGAGCTCCCGCTCCGGCGCCAACAGTTCCTCCTTCTCCCCAAGGAAAAGGAACTCGAAGGTCAGCGCATCGGTGCTCAGCCACTCGGCAAGCTTGCGCACCGCCGCCAATAGCAGTGCCAAGAGCAGCACGCCGCGCTGGTAGGGAAGGCCGGCGTCCTTGAAGCGGGTGCCGACCAGGTCGGGAAAGAGGATGAACACGAATGTCCGCCGGCGGCGCAGGAACTGGTTCTCGTCCCGGGCGTAGTAGAGCAACTCATCGCGTAGGAATTTGACATCGAACAGGTCGGGCCGCTGGTCCTTCTCCATGAAAGCGAGCTGCGAGTGGAGCAGGCTCTCGATACTGCCGCGAGTCGTGATCGAGGCGAAGCCGCCTACCGGGTAGGTGTCCTCGTCGAGGATGCGGGTCGGCACGTCCGGGTGGCGGGCGGACGAGCGGAGGCGGTGCCGGGGCAGGGCCGCTTCCAGCGTGTCGGCCGCCTGGAGGACCTGGCGCAGGGCCACCCGCTGGCCGAACTCCGCCAGGGCCGTGCGGTGCTCCAGCTCGAAGACATCCTCCGGCGCCAGCATTTCCGCCGTGTGCCGGGCGCCGGCGATCAACGACTCGTAAAGCCGGACCAACAAGGGCATCAGGCCGTCCCGGCTGAGCGATTCCCAACCTCGGGCCAGCACTTCCTCGGGACGGGCTACGCGTAGCCCCTTGATGACCGCGGGGCTGAGATCGACGCCGGCGAACCGGGCGCGCTCGCGGAATTGGCCGATCAGGAAAGCCAGGCCGCGGGATCGGTCGCGGTCCTGGTAATGCCGTAGGGCGTCGGCAGCCCGGGCGAAGGTCCAGTCGGCGTAGACCTTGCCCAAGACATGGTCTTCGTAGGCGCGGAGCAGCGCGGTCGGCAGCCCCGGCACAGCAACGCGCTCGGCCCGTGCTCGGCCTGGGATTTCCCTGTCCTGGCCGAAGGCGATGTGCCCCAGGTCGCCGACCATCCCGACGGGCGGCAGCGGCTGGCCCTCGGCGGCCAACTCCAGCGCCCAGCTCAGCACGGGGCGGACCGTCTGGGCCGTGATGGGCAGGGCGCGCTGGAGCCAGAGCCCTTGTTGCAAGAACAGGCGTGCCTGGTCCAGGTCGCGCAGCTCGTGACGGTCCATTGCATCTCCATCGCTTCAGCCCGCCCGCGCCAATTGCCGAGGTCGTGCGGCCGGGCGCGGAAGCATTGCCCGCCCCATCTTTTCACCCTAGCGGGGCGGCCGGGTCGAGGCAACTTCCGCCGAATGGGCGAGGGAGGCAACCCACGGGCAGGCCGGACAGTCGCTACAACCGCGCCAACCGATATTCCTGTCAACTCCGACCCACCTTCCGTCCGAAGAATAGAGTGATTCATGCGGTGACGGTTCACCGTGGGGCCGGCCGGTCTGTCCCGGCTCTAGCTGAAAAGCGAGGACAGCATGAGCGTCAAGAACGTCGGCCTGTGGGCCCTGGCCCTGACCCTCTGCGGCGTCGGCGCGGCGTGCGCCCAGGGCCCGGCGACACCGGTCTACGGCCCGGTTGATCCGGCGGCGCCACCGGCTCAGCCCGGGCAGGTGTTTTCCATGAACGCCCCTGCTCCGCCCGGCCCCCCGGCCAGTGATCCGGTCCCGCCCGCCAGCCTGTCGAGCTGGATCCTCTACAACCAGCCGTGCTGCTGCGGACCGTTCGGCCACCACCAGCCGCTGCGCTATGAGCTTTACCTGCGCGCCGGCCCGTCGTTCCCCATCGAAGGGGCCATCTTCGGGCGGACGCTGGAGACCGGCTGGGCCATCGAGGGAGGCGCCCGCATGGTCTTGTTCAATGTGCCGCAGACGGCGGCCTGGACGGTGGACATCGGCCTGACCAACATCCACAACAACGGCCGGCGGCCCGAGATCAAGGTCCCGATCATCCTTAACGACACGGTCACCGGCCCGAATGGCCAGACCATCACCCTCCGCGAGCCGATCCCGGTTTCCATCCATGCCCTGAACCGGACCTTCGTCAACCTGTCGGGCGGCCGGGAGTGGTACTTGCTCGGCGACGGCAGCTGTCACGGCCCGGCGTGGCGCGTCGGCGCCGATGTGGGCGGCAGCTGGGGCACAGGCAAGGTCGAGTTCAACGAGATCCGCCACCGTACCGATGTGCTCGGCCGGGTCTTCGTGGCGGTGCACAGCGACCTGGAGATCCCCCGCGGCTGCTGCATCTTCTTGTTCGGTCTCCGCGGGGTCTGGGGTTACACCTGGAGCGACATTTTGCAGCGCCGCAGCAGTGGCGATGTCCAGGACATCATGGTCCTCGGCAACCTCGGCGTTCGCTTCTGATTGGCTCCGTCATTCATACCGCAGCGCCTGGATCGGATCGAGGCGCGAAGCCTTCCAGGCGGGGTAGTAGCCGAAGATGATACCGACGGCGACGGAGACCGACACGGCAGCGATGATTGCCGGCAGCGACGGCTCGGTCGGCCAGCGCAGCAGCCGCCAGACCAGGTAGGAGCAGAGCCGGCCCAGCGCAATACCGGCGGCCCCGCCCAGCACGCACAACACCACCGACTCGACCAGGAATTGCCACAGGATGTCGCGCCCCCGGGCGCCAACGGCCATCCGCAACCCGATCTCGCGGGTCCGCTCCGTCACCGACACGAGCATGATGTTCATGATCCCCACCCCGCCGACAATCAGCGAGATCAGGGCGACGAACAGCAGCAGGCCGGTCATCAGCCGGGCTGTCTGGGCCAGTGCCTTGGTCGATTCGGCCATGTCGCGGATGTTGAAATCGTCGGGCTCGCCGGGCTTGATGCGGTGGCGCTCGTGCAGCAACTCGGTGATCTGACGGATCGCCTCGGGGACCGCTTCCACCGACTGGGCCCGCACCATGATCCGGTCGATATTGGCGAAGCGCACCGGCGGGGCGGTGCTCGACAGCGGCACGGCCGACTGATCCGCAGACGCCGGGGTGCCGGCGAAGCCCAGCGTTCCCTGCGCTGGGGCGGCCAGAGCGGCATTGCTGACGGTGGTCACGCCGCTGCCGCTGACACGGTACTTGATGGTCGTCCACGGCGCCACCAGCATGTCGTCCTCGTCGTAGCCCATCAGGTTGGCCCCTTTCCGCTTGAGGACGCCGATCACCTTGAGCGGCACGTTCTGCACCCGCACTTCCCGGCCGATGGGCGACTCGTCGCCGAACAGCTCGCGAACGATCGTCTGTCCCAGCAGGCAGACCTTGGCGGCGTTGCGGACATCGCGGTCGGTGAACGGCTCGCCCTCTTCCAGGTCGCCCCAATCGCGCACGGTCAGGAAAGCCGGCGTGGTGCCATAGAGGTACAGCGGCGTCCAGTTGCGGTTGCCGTAGACCACCTGGGTGCGGGCGCGGACCACCGGGGCGGCGCTGTGCACCGCCGGGCACTCGCGGTCGATCGCCTCGGCGTCCTCCGGAGTGAGCGTCAGCACGCTGCCGGAGCCGAAGGTAACGCCGCCGGAGGAGGCGGCCCCCGGCTGGACCATCAGGCTGTTGGCCCCCATGTTGCTGACAATCCGCTTCACCGCCGATGCCGACCCCTGGCCGATCTCCATCATGGCGATGACCGCGGAGACGCCGATGACGATGCCCAGTGTGGTCAGGGCCGAGCGCATAACATTGCGCCGCAGGGCGTGGAAGGCCATCCGGAGAGTGCGGTAGAACGACCTCATCGGGAACACCACAGTGAAGTCCTCGTTCGTTTAGCGGCGGAGCTCCGGTCGCTGACGCTCCCGGCTCGCCATTCAGCGCTCGCCGGAGGCTCGCGGCTAAACAAGGCCGCAAGCGGCCGAAACCGCCGCACTTTCTTCAATCCGTCCGTCGCGCATGCGGATGACCCGGCGGGCATGGCCGGCCACGCCGGCGTCGTGCGTCACCAGGACGACGGTCAGGCCGTCACGCTCGCTCAGCTCCTCGAACAAGCGCAGGATCTCTGCGCTGCTGTGCGAGTCGAGGTTGCCGGTCGGCTCGTCGGCGAACAGGATCGACGGGTTGTTGATCAGGGCGCGGGCGATGGCCACACGCTGCTGCTGGCCGCCGGACAGCTGCGACGGTTCATGATGCAGCCGATCGCCCAACCCGACGCGCTCCAGCAACCGCCGCGCCCGCTGCCGCCCCTCGCGCTCGGAGATGGCCTCTGGCGAGTAAGCCAAGGGCATCAGGACATTCTCCAGGGCGGTGGTCCGCGGCAGCAGATTGAAGTTCTGGAAGACGAAGCCGATTTTCTGATTGCGCAGCACGGCCCGCTGGTCGGGCGACAGCCGGCTCACATCTTCCCCTTCGAGCCAGTACCGGCCGGAGTCTGGGCGGTCAAGGAAGCCAAGGATGTTCATCAGCGTGGTCTTGCCCGAGCCGGACGCCCCCATCAGGGCAACCAACTCGCCCCGGTTAATGGTCAGCGACACGCCGCGCAACACGGGCAGGTCCACTTCGCCCAGGCGGTACGTCTTGTAGATATTCTCCAGGCGGATCAGTTCCATTGCGATAGTCCGTAGTCCGCAGTCCGTAGCCAGCAGCAAAGAGGGCGACTGGCTACGGACTCTTACTGCTGTTGCTTGTTCCGGTTGAACTGGGGCGTGAACGGGTTGACCGTCTGCTCGTTGTTGCCTGAGCCGACCTCGCCGGTGACCACGAGGGTCCCCTCGCTGATGTCTCCCGCGACGATCTCGGTGACGGTGCCGTCGGTGATGCCCGTGCGCACCGGGATTGGCCGCACCAGGCCGTCCTCCTCGACCCAGAGGTAACCGCGGCCGACGGCCTCATC
The DNA here is from genome assembly GCA_035575035.1 of Gemmataceae bacterium. Taxonomy (GTDB): domain Bacteria; phylum Planctomycetota; class Planctomycetia; order Gemmatales; family Gemmataceae; genus DATLYH01. The sequence continues at coordinate 2,258 of DATLYH010000235.1, read as the reverse complement.
CTCACCGGAGCGGCCCGCCGCCGCGGCGGCCTTGCGCCGCAGCAGTCGGGCGTACTCCTCGCGAGCCTCGGGCACCACGAGGTGCAGCTGCGGCCGCCACCGCAGGGCCGAGTTGGGCACCACCAGGACATTCTCGCGCCGCTGCACATCGAAGAGGAGGTTGGCCGTTTGGTTGGGCAGCAGCTTGCCGTGCGAGTTGTCGGTGTTGACCACCACCGTGTAAATGACCACGTTCTGGGTCGTGGTGGCGTTGAGGCGGATTTGATAGACGACGCCGGTGAACGTCTCGCCGGGCCGGCTGTCCACGGTGAACTGGACGGCCTGGCCGGGGTAGATGTTGCCGATGTCCGCCTCATTGACCGCGGCCCAGACCTGCATCCGGGTCAGGTCGGTGGCAATGATGAACAGGCTGGGGGCGTTCAGGTTGGCCACGACCGTCTGGCCGACGTTCACCTTGCGCTCGATGATCACCCCCTTGACCGGGGAGCGGATGGTGGTATAGCCGAGGTTGATCTCGGCCTCCTGGAGGGCGGCCTGGGCTTGGGCGACGTTGGCCTTGGCTACCGCGACCAAGGCCTTGGCCGACTCGTAGTTGGCCTGGACCGTGTCGAAGTCGAGACCGGAGACCGCCCGCTGCGAGCCGAGCCGCCGGGCCCGTTCCCAGTCGCGCTCGGCCTGCAACAGCCGGGCCTGGGCCTGCTCCATCTCGGCCTCGGCCTTTTGCAGGTTGGCCCGGGCCTGGGCCACGCGCGCCTTGAAGAGGGTATCATCAAGCTGAGCCAGGACGGTTCCCTCTTCCACGACGGAGCAGAAATCGATAGGACGGGAACTGTCGCGCGGATCGCGGCCGAAAGCCTTGATCTGACCGGCGACCTGGGCGCCGACATCGATCCGCTCCTCGGGCATGACCGTGCCGGTGGCGCTGATAGTCGCCCAGACAGTGCCGCGCTCCACGGCAGCAGTGCGGAACGCGGTGCCGGTGTGATTGCGTTCTTGCCAGTACCACAGGCCGAGCCCGCCCCCGACGAGCACAGCCATCGCAACGAGCAGTCCCAGGATCGCCTTCATCGTAAGCAGTCCCTCACGCACGGACCTCGCCGACCGCCGGCCGGCCCAGCCGCCCCTGGTGCGGCGTGGGTGCCGCCAGGGTGTGGAATCGTCTCTTCCCTTCACCTTCCTACTGATTTTGGATCAAGTCTCGGGCGGGTCAGGCAGCGCTGGTGAGCGAATTCTTCGCGGCAGGACCGACCGTCTCTCCAAACGGCCGGCTCATAAGGTGCCCTTATTTTATCAAGGGGGAGGCGTCCAAGTCTCGTGAAAAGTCCGGCACCTGGCCAACTGCCCAGCGGAAGCGCCGCCGGCGGGCCGGGCTCCCAGTCCGTCGGGAAACGTCTGGAAATAATCCTCTCCGCATGCTCTGGGATTTGCGCCGCGCTCCGCTACAATACTGCCAATCTGTCCGCAGCCGGGATGTCGAGCCGCTCCCGTTATTGCTTCCTTTTCCGGCCGGTCGTCTGCCCGAGGAGAACCCATGAGCTTCGAGCCTGAGCACCACCCCGTCGAGTCCGGCCCCCCCCGGACGAGCGAGGCCACTGGGCGACTCACCCTGCCCGGGGTCTTCCTCATCGTGGTTGGCGCCCTGAACCTGATCGCGGCGATTGGCCTGCTGCTGATCGGCCTGTTTTTCACAACCATACCGCCCGAGGAATTCGACAAGATGGTGCAGCAGGATCCCGCTCAGCGTCAGCGGATGGAGATGCTCCGCGAGGAAGACTGGAGCACGCAGGACCTCCTGAACATTTACATCTACGGCGGCCTGGGGAGCGGGGCGGTCGTCCTGGTGGCGTCATTGCTAATCGTCATCGGCGGCGTGTGCATGCTGGCGCGGCGCGGCCGGGTGATGGCAATCTTGGGGTCGATAACGGCCGGGCTGCCCTGCATCTCGCCGCTAAGCTGCTGCCTGGTCGGCATGGCGATTGGCATCTGGGCCGTTGTGGTGCTCTTGAGTCCGGACGGTAAGACAGCCTTCGAGTCCCACCCCGGCGACCTGCCGCCGCCGGGGCCGGTGGCGTACTGATTCCTAGCGTGGAATGATCTCATCCTCAGGGGGTGTGTTCGCCTTGTCCCGGGGCTGGTGGTTCTGGGGTACGGCCGCAGTGGTCGGTTACGCGGCGCTGGCCGGTCTGGCTCAGTATGCCGAAGTGCCGTCGCGCTCCCCCGAGGCGACGTTGCGTTGGGGCGGCGACCGGACCGGCGGC
>DATLYH010000234.1:0-6541 GCA_035575035.1 Gemmataceae bacterium | reverse complement strand
ACCGCCACCACCGCGGAAGAGCTCGCCTGCATCCACAAGATCGAGACGGGCTACACGGAATACCATAATGAACTGGCCCGGCTGCGGGACGAGGTGACACGGGAAGGCCCCCCCCAGATCAGCTTGCAGGAGCTGGACCGGACCCACCCTATTCGGCCGATCATTGAGCCGTGCCGGGAATACTTCCAGTTGAACCGTGAGAGTCTCATCCAGACCAACGCCGAGAGCGACCTGATCAACCAGCGGCTGCAAGTGGGGATGTTCTTTCTTGGTTTGGGCGGACCGCTGAGCGGTCTGATTCTCGGCTACGGTATGGCCCGCGGTTTGAGCCGGTCGATCTACCAGTTACGCGTGCGAGTGCAGGACATGGCCCAGCGCCTCGACCAGAATGTGGCCTCGGTAAGCGTGGCCGCCGACGGCGACCTGCGCGGCCTGGACGAGCAGCTGCAACGAGTGGTCCAGCGCGTCGTCGAGGTGACCGAGCGGCTCCAGCAGCAGCAGCGCGAGATGCTCCGGGCCGAGCAACTCTCGGCGGTCGGCCAGCTGGCGGCCAGCGTCGCCCACGAGGTGCGCAATCCGCTGACGTCGGTCAAACTGCTCGTCGAGGCCGCCCTGCGCTCCAAGGATCCCAAGCCGCTGAGCCCCGATGACCTCCAGGTCATTCACGACGAGGTGCTGCGGCTCGAGCAGACCGTCCAGTCGTTCCTCGATTTCGCCCGGCCAACGCCGCCGCGCCGCAGCATCTGCGACCTGCGCGACGTGGCCGCCCACGCTGCCGAGTTGGTCCGCCCCCATGCCCGCCAGCAGGGGGTGGAGATCATCCTCTGCACGCCGGACCGGCCGTTGTCGGCGGACGTGGACCGCGGCCAGATGGAAACGGTGCTGATCAATCTGTTCATCAACGCCCTCGACGCCATGCCGCACGGCGGCCGACTGGAGGTGGAGGCGGGACCGGTCGGCAACCCCCGCAATGGCGCCGCCGCCCACTTCCTGCGCATCCGGGACACCGGCAGCGGCATCCCTGCCGAGATGTTCCCGCGCCTGTTCACCCCGTTCGCCAGCTCCAAGCCGACCGGCACCGGGCTGGGGCTGAGCATTTGCCGGCGGATCGTCGAGGAGCACGGCGGCGAGATCATCGCTGCCAACCATCCCGAAGGAGGAGCCTGTTTCACCATCACGCTGCCGGCTACTGAGAAGAAGCCATGCCAACCCTGCTAATCATCGACGACGACAAGAGCGTCCGCTATTCCTTCCGCCGCGTCTTCGAGGGACCTGATGTCCAGGTGCTGACGGCCCGGACCGCGGCCGAGGGACTCGAGCAGGTCGCCCGGCATAGCCCCGACGTGGTCGTGCTCGACTTGCAGCTGCCCGACCGCCCCGGACTGGAAGTCTTCCAGGAGATTCACCGCGACGACTCCAAGCGGCCGGTCATCTTCATCACCGCCCACGGCACCACCGAGACCGCCATCGAGGCGATGAAACGCGGCGCCTTCGACTACCTGGTCAAGCCGGTGGACCTCGACCGGCTCAGCCAGGTTCTTGGCCGAGCGTTCGAGGCGGCCCGGCTGATGCGGGTGCCGGCGGTGCTGCCGGCCGAGGAAGAGTGCGGCGACCGGATCGTCGGCCGCAGCAAGGTCATGCAAGAGATGTGCAAGGCCATCGGCCGGATCGCTCCGCAGGACGTCAATGTCCTGATCCTGGGAGAGAGCGGCACCGGCAAGGAGTTGGTCGCCCGCGCCCTGTATCACCACAGCCGGCGGGCCGACAAGCCGTTTTTGGCCATCAACTGCGCCGCCATCCCCGAGACCCTCCTAGAGAGCGAGCTATTCGGCCACGAGGAGGGGGCCTTCACGGGGGCGAGCCGACGGCGCATCGGCAAGTTTGAACAGTCCAGCGACGGCACCCTCTTCCTCGACGAGATCGGCGACATGGCGCCGGCCTTGCAAGCGAAGATGCTCCGCGTCTTGCAAGAGAAGCAGTTCCAACGCCTCGGGAGTAACGAGACCTTGCAAACGCAGGTGCGCATCCTGGCCGCCACCAACCAGAACCTGGAGAAGCTGGTCGAGGAAGGCCGGTTCCGCAAGGACCTGTACTACCGGCTCAAGGTAGTGACCATCCACGTGCCGCCCCTGCGCGAACGGCTCGACGACGTGGCGGAGCTGGCCCACTACTTTCTGTTCCGCTTTGACCGCGAGCTGGGGCTGGATGTGCGGGCCTTCGCTGCCGAGACGCTGCAAATCCTGGAGAGCTATTCCTGGCCGGGCAATGTTCGCGAACTGCAAAGCGTGATCAAGGAAGCCATGCTCGGTGCCTCCGGCCACATCCTGCTGCCGGAGTTCTTGCCGGAGTTCCTGCGCCGGGGGGTCAGCCCGGCCCCGCGCCCCGCGCCGCCGCCGGACCGCTTCGACCTGACGGCCCTGATCGAGTCGCTCCTGGAGCGTGGCGAGAACGACCTCTACCGACGGGTCATGGAAGCGGTCGAACGGGAGCTGCTCCCCCGGGTGCTGCGGCACACCGGCGGCCATCAGTCGCAGGCCAGCGAGTTGCTGGGCATCAACCGGGCGACACTCCGCAGCCGACTGCGGGCCCTGAACCTGACCATCGATAAAGTCGTCACCGACGAGGGCGACCCGGAAGACGGGGTTCCTCCCAGCCCAGAGCATTAGCGACGGGTTCCTCCGAGCCCGGAGCGTCAGCGACGGGTATTGTCCGAGCCCGGAGCGTGAGCGACGGGTATTGTCCGAGCCCGGAGCGTCAGCGACGGGGCGGGCAACCCCTCGCTCACACTCGGGGCTCGGACTATTAACGCGCGGGTACTATCCGAGCCCGGAGCGTCAGCGACGGGTATTGTCCGAGCCCGGAGCGTCAGCGACGGGGTGGGCAACCCCTCGCTCACACTCGGGGCTCGGACGGTTCCCACTCGGGGCTCGGACTGTTCCCACTCGGGGCTCGGACTATTAACGCGCGGGGCGCTGACGGCAGGTTGTGCCTCACCGGGTCAGCTCAGTCCACAGCGCCTTGTAGTAGCGCATCAGTCGTTCCCCGGAGGCGACATCGGGCATGCCGGGGATCTCCGCCAGGGTGTAGCGGTCATAACCCATTTGCCGCAGCAGTCGGAACAGCTCGCGGTAGGGGTAGCCGCTGTGCAGCTCATTAATGTGGACCGAGCGCAGCCAGGGACGGAGCAGCTGGAAGTACTCGGCGACGGAGCCGTCCTTGACATCCTGGGCGTTGGAGTTCCAGGTGATCCCTACCTGGGGATGGCCGCATTGCTGCATGATGGTTTTCATGTGCGGCGGGTGGGCGGTGCCGGCGCCGTGGACCTCGACCCAGATTTCGACGCCGGCATCCGCTGCCGCCTGGCCGCACGGCACCAATGCCTTGCCGATTTGCTCCAGCGTCTTCTCAATCGGCACTTCCTTCGGCAGACCGTTGGGCCGAACCTTGACCCCCTTGCCGCCGATGTCCGCGGTCAACTCGATGAACTGCTTGCACGTCTCGATGTTCTTTTTGACCACGTCTGAGCTGGGCGAATGGAACTCACAGGTGGTGCCGCAGCCCCAGATGACGACGCCGGCATCGGCGAAACGGCGGCGGACCTCCCGGCGCTGCTCCTTGCTGAGCGACGGCTCAACGCCGTGCCGGTGGGTGGTCCGCAGTTCAACGGCGGCCAGACCGACGTTCCGGCACACCTTGAGGATAGTTGGGAGGTCCCAGTTGGCGGCGATGTTGTAGGTGACGATGCCGAGTTGGTACTTGAGCGGGCCGAGGTCGTCGGCGGCAACCGGTGCGGCAGCCACTCCTGTCACGGCCAGGGCGCCCGAAGCTTGCAGGAAGTGCCGGCGAGTCAAGGTGGACATGGTGGACATGGTTCGTCTCCTTGGAGGTTTAGCGCTCGACCTTCAGGATGCGGTTATTACTGCTGTCGGCAATGTAAAGAGTGCCGGAGGAGTGGACATAGACGCCGTGCGGCTGATTTAGCTCGGCCTGCTCGGGCGGCCCGCCGATGCCCGCCGTCCCCTTCTGGCCGGTGCCGGCCACGCGGACGACCTTCCCTTCGGCGGGCAGATACTTCAGGATGCGGTGGTTTTCCGTGTCGGCAATCAGGACGTTGCCCTCCCGGTCGATCCACAGATGCTTGGGTCCGTTGAGCATCACCTGGCGCGGATCGGTGCTGTCGCGGTCTCCCTTCTGGCCGGTGCCGACAACCGTCCGGATCTTGCCGGCCGGATCGACGACGCGGAGGGCATGGCCGCCCCGCTCCAGGATGTAAACATTCCCTTTGGCGTCCGCAGCCACGGCGCGCGGATCGACCAGCGGCGCCTTGACCGCCCAGGCGCCATCCTCCGGCACGCCGCGCTCGCCGTTGCCGGCCACCGTGGAGACAATGCCGGTTTTCCGATCGACAACGCGGATACGGCGGTTGTCGAGGTCGGCGAGGTAGAGGCGCTCGGCCTTCGGGTCGAGGGCCACGCAGTAAATGCCGCCAAACTCCGCCTGGAGGGCCGGGCCGCCGTCGCCGGCGAAGCCTTTCTTGCCGGTCCCGGCGAAGGGAGTGATCACGCCGGTCTTCGGGTCGAGTTTGCGCACTCGGTTGTTCCAGGTGTCGGCCAGGTAGATGGTGCCGTCGGGCGCGATCGCCAGGCTGTGCATGCCGTTGAACTCGGCCTTCAGCGCCGGCCCGCCATCGCCGGCGTTCCCCTTCCGGCCGGTGCCGGCCACCCGGGTCAGAATGCCCTTGGCATCGACCTTGAGGACCCGCCCGCCGGTCAGCTCGACGATGTACATGTTGCCCGACGGGTCGAAGTCCACGCCGAACGGACTCCGGAGCTCGGCCCCGATTGCCGGGCCTCCTTCCGCCCCGGTGCCGCCCCCTGCAACCAGGACCAATCGGTCCGCCCACGCCAGCCCAGCCAGGGCGACCGCGAGAACCAGAGCTCCTCCGTACTTGACCATCGAAGACATCATGGGATTTCCTCCGCGGCTCGTGACCAGGGAAAACGTTCGAACCAGGCATACCGCCCAGGGAGCATCTTGCGAACTGAACCGCCCGGGATCAAGGAGGGAAACCAATCGGCCGCGATATCAAATTCCTGCCGCCCCTTGCACGGCGTGGACCGCGCTAGTACGATCTGACTTGTTGCTCTACCTCCTCCTGGAGATAGGTCTTCGCCGTCGCGGTCGGCCGTCGCCTGGGCTACCCGCTCAAACTTGTCCTGGCGCCCAACCACACGCTCTATCGCTGGGACGATGGCCAGGAAGTCTTCAACTTTCAACACACCGAGGCCGGCGGCGACCTCCGGCCGAACGAATACTTCTACCACTGGCCGCGCCCGTGGGACGAGGTTGATTACGCCATCAACGCCCGCACGCAGGTCTGGCTGCATTCGCTGACGCCCCGGAAGGAGGTCTCCAAGTTCCTGTGCAACCGCGCCATCTTGCTCCGTGATATCGGGAGATACGACGAAGCGCTCCAGGCCCTGGACGCCGCCCAGCGCTTCGACCCGATCAATCCGGCGTGTCCGGATATTCGCTTCAGTGTTTGGCAGCGACGGACGACCCAAGCATGCACGCCGTTCGTGCTGTCGCTGACGGCACCGATCGTCGGCGCTCCTAGTCAACCAACTCGGTCGTCGATTCCGCTTCCAACCACGCCGCCCAACAAGGAGTCCGAACCATGATGCAGCTGGACACTCCCCTGGTGGACTGGAATGTTCTTCGCGAGGCCTCGCCCTACTTCGGCGATTGGCCGTGGCCGCCCCTGCGTTTTCCGACGGGGGACACGTACGAGGGCGAAGTTACCGATCCGCAGACGCTGCACAAGTACGTCTACGCGGGGGCGGACCCCGTGAACAACGTGGACCCCAGTGGTCTATTCTTCACGGCGGTAGTGCACGGGGTCGTGCACTCGGTGCGGTCGGTGCTGAGCAACCCCCGCGTCCAGACTGCGCTCGTGGCGCTGGACCGGGCCTCGACGTTAGCCGATGTCGTACAGTTCGTCAGCCAGTTAGCGGCCGGCACCGTGAACCCCGCCATCGCGGCGGGGTTCTTGCTGTCCATCATCCCGTTCGGGTCGCTGTTCAAGAAGGCGAAGCTGGTCTGGAACGGCAGCGTGGCGAAGGGCGGCAAGGGGGTGCTTAATGGTGTCGGCGACGAGCTCTCGGAGATCTTCGAGACGATCAACAAGGCCGGGATGGGCAGCAATCCGCCGACCAAGGTGGCCGGCGACCTCGGGGCGGTGACGGTCGCGAAGCAAATGGGGTTCAAGCCGGTGGAGGACTTCCCGGCGCATTACCGCGGGATCGACGGCATGTTCCTGCACGGCGACGACCTGGTCATCGTCGAAGCCAAGGGGCTGTTGACGACGTCGAGCAGCATCTCTCTAACAAAGACCAAGCATGGGGAGGAGTTGAGCCAGGAGTGGTTGCGAACCCAAGTTGCGAAGATAAGGAGACGAGGGAGTGAGAAGCACGCAAAGCTGCTGGAAGAGAAGATCAACAGCGGGAAGGTCAAGGTGTTGCTCGTCGAGACGCGGGTCGAT
>DATLYH010000233.1:0-6613 GCA_035575035.1 Gemmataceae bacterium | reverse complement strand
ATCTTCGCGCTCCTGAATCGTCCAGGGGAGAAGGTAGTGCTGGCGCGGCGACGCAAGCGTGCTCATGGGTTGTCCCCGCTGCAGGACCAACAAAGTCGAATCTCCAGGAATTATAAAGAACCGCGCGAACGACCTGCCAGCGGTTGGTCGTTTCGTCGCTGTCTCGGCCCGATCGCGTCACGTATAATCATGTCTTGAGCACGAGGAAGGCCCAGATGCGAAACAGTTCGAGCGGGAAGAAGCAACATCGGGCGAAGGAACCATGAGCCATCCCATGCGACTTGCCTTCTCATTGGCCATCTTTGCATCCCTGGGTGCGGTCTGGTGGCTGGGCCGGGCCGCTGATCCGCCGGCCAAGCCAGCCGAGCCCCCCCATCCACTCTCGCCTGCGGAGGCGCTGAAACAGTTCCGCATCGCTCCCGGCCTGCGCCTCGAGTTGGTCGCCGCCGAGCCGGAGGTCCAAAGCCCGGTCGCGATGGCCTTCGACGAGGACGGCCGGCTCTGGGTCGTCGAAATGCTCGACTATCCCAACGGCCCGCCGCCCGGCCAACCGCCCGAGGGACGCATCAAGGTCCTCGACGACCGCGATGGCGACGGCCGCTATGAACATGCCACCGTTTTCGCCGATCGGCTCCTGTTCGCCAACGGCCTGCTCCCGTGGCGCGGCGGACTGCTGGTGACGGCCGCCCCGTACATCATCTGGCTGCGCGATAGCGACGGCGACGGCCGGGCCGACCGCCGCGAGGTCCTCTACGAAGGCTTCGCCACCCAAAACCCGCAGCTCCGCGTCAGCCATCCGATCCTCGGGATGGACAACTGGGTCTACGTCGCCAACGGGCTGCGCGGCGGCCAGGTCAGGCGGAGCGGCCGGCCGAATGATCCGCCGGTCAACCTCAGCGGCATGGACTTTCGTTTTGACCTGATCCACGACCGGCATGAGGCCATCTCCGGCATGGGGCAGTACGGCAACACCTTCGACGACTGGGGCCGGCGCTTCGTCTGCGACAACCGCCATCACCTGCGGCATGTCGTCCTCGAGAACCGTTATCTGCGGCGCAACCCGCTCCTGGCCGCCCCCGCCGTGGTGCAGGACGTCTCGGTGCTGGAAGATGGACCCCTCAACTCGGGGGGCAAGATCTATCCGCTGAGCAAGAACTGGACCACCTCATCGCTGCATGCCGGTCGGTTCACCGCGGCCTGCGGCGTCTTCATCTATCGCGGCAGCCTCCTGCCGGCCGACTACCGCGGCTCGGCCTTCACCTGCGACCCGACCGGCAACCTGGTCCATCAGGAGATCCTCCGGCCCAACGGCGCAACATTCCTCTCGAAGCCGCCCCCCTCACTTTTACCCTCTCCCTCCGCGGGGGGAGGGGGAAAGGGTGAGGAGGGCGTTGAGTTCCTGGCCACGCCGGACGACTGGTGCCGGCCGGTGTTCCTGACCAGCGGTCCCGACGGGGCCATGTATCTGGTTGACATGTACCGGGCGGTCATCGAGCATCCCGAGTTCATGCCGGTCGAGCTGAAGAACCGCCCTGACCTGACACTGGGCAAGGACTGTGGCCGGATCTGGCGCATCGTGCCGGAGAAATATGTTCATAAGCCGATACGTCCGCGGTTGAGCCAGGCGGACACCTTGGAACTGGTCGCGCTGCTGGAACATGCCGATGCCTGGTGGCGGACGACGGCCCAGCGGCTGCTGCTGGAGCGGCAAGACCGGGCCGCCGTCGGGCCGCTGCGCCAGCTGGTGCAGTCTTCCCCCGAGCCGCTGGCCCGCGCCCACGCCGCCTGGCTGCTGGAAGCGATGGGAGCACTGGACGAACCCACCATTGCCGCCCTCCTCCGGGATCGGCACCCGCGCGTTCGGGAACAGGCGGTGCGTCTGGCCGAGGGGCGGCTGGCGCAATCTGCCATCCTGCAAAAGGGGGTGCAGGAACGGGCAGACGACGCCGACGCCCAGGTCCGGTTTCAGGCGGCCCTGACACTGGGCGAGTGGGACGATGACCGCATCCTGCCGCCGCTGGCCGCCATCGCCTTGGCGGGGGCCGAGGACCGCTGGACCCGGCTGGCAGTGGCCAGCGCCGTGCCGCAGCGGGCCGGCGCTCTGATCGTCCGCCTGCTGCCGCCGCACGGCTCGCTGACGCGGGAAGGCACACCCGGCCGGCTTCAGCTGCTGCAAGAGCTGGCCGCCCTCGTCGGGGCACGGCGGGAGCCGGCGGAAGTCGCCGATGTCCTGGAAGCGCTGCTCCAACTCGAAGCCAGTGATGCGGCCCGGTGGCAGATGGCAGGGCTGAACGGCTTGGCCGACGGCATGGACCGGCGCGGCACCCAGCTCGGCGCCTTCCTCAAGACCTTGCCGGAATCGAGGCGGTCGGTGGCCGAGCGGGCCGCGGGCCTGCTGGCGCAGGCGGCCCGGATTGCCGCCGAGTCGAAGCACGACCTGGCGGAGCGGGTGGCGGCGGTCCGGCTGCTGGCTCATGCGCCGTGGGACATCGCCGAGCCGACGCTGACGCGGTTGCTGGCGGGCGATCCGGTGCAGGAGGTGCGATTGGCCGCGGTCCGGGCCCTGGCTGCCCATCCGCGCCCGGAGGTACCCGGTCTGCTAATGAAGTCGTGGGCGAGCTACACGCCGGCGGTGCGGCGGGAGGTGACCGAGGCTCTGCTGCGGCAGCCCGACCGTATCCGCTTCTTCCTCGATGAGGTGGAGGCCGGCCGCGTCCGCCCCGGCGACCTGGACGCGCTCCGCACCCGCCAGCTGGTCAACCATCGGCTGCCCGAGATCCGCGAGCGCGCCCGCAAACTGCTGCAAGAGAACCTCCCCGCCGAGCGCAAGGAGGTACTGGAGAAGTATCGGGCCGCCCTGGCTCTGAAGGGGGATGCTCACCGGGGCAAGGCGGTCTTTCAGAAGAACTGCGCCACCTGCCACCGCGTCGCCGGCATCGGCGTCGATGTCGGGCCGGACATCGGCGATACCCGCACCAAGACGCCGGAGATGCTCCTGGTCGATATCCTCAATCCTAACCAGGCGATTGACAGCAACTTCATCAACTACCAGGTCGTCACCAAGAGCGGCAAGGTGTTGACCGGCATCATCGTTGCCGAGACCTCGTCCAGCATCACGCTGCGGCGGGCCGAGAACCAGACTGACACCGTGCTGCGCCAGGATATCGAGGAGATCCAGTCCACCGGTGTCTCGCTGATGCCGGAGGGGCTGGAGAAGACCATTACCGTTGAGGAGATGGCGGACCTGTTAAACTTCCTCAAGAACTGGCGCTATCTCGACGGCACCGTGCCGGTCGGCAACGGCAAGCCCTGATCGCCTTGAGGCGTGGGGGAAGATCGCCAATCGGAGGGGGGAAAAAGAATCGAGGTAGTGGCTCCCAGCGCGAGGAGACGACTCACCGCGAGCGTCACCCAGCCACTACCTCGATTACTCGCTGTGGAAGACATCCACAACACCCCAAACCTACCCGACGCCCCCGGTCGGGGCAAGGCGAGCCCTGCGGCCGTCGGCCCATTTTTTACCCGCTGGCGAACGACCATAGCGAATAAAAGGGCTGGGGGGAACATGCGAGTTAGGATGAGCCGGCCCGCGCCCCGTCGCCGGCGTTTGTCGGCGACGGGGCAAGGTCGGCCGTCGGGCCCTTGTCGATCACCTCGGGCGGAATGACCGGCGCCGCGGCCAGGAACACCCGGCAAGGGGCATGGGTCAGCACGAATGCGGTGCTCTCGTCCAGCGGAGCCGCGCCGTCATCGGGCGGCTGCGGCAACGGCAGGATGATCAGGTCGTACTGCCCTTCCTGGGCCAACCGCACCAGGTCCGGGCCGGTCACGCGGTCGGTCGAATGGACCCGTAGCTCCCGGCCCAGCTGCCGGGCCCGCTCTTCATCTTGTTTCACCAGGGTGGGGTCGTAGTACGGGTCGGCGGCGCGGGGCGGCAGCGGCACCACCGTCAATGCTACCTCCGGGTCAAGCAGGGTCAGGACTGCCTTGAACAGGTCGCTGCCAGCGACGGTGCCGTCGTGGGTCAGGAGAACCCGGTCCACGCCGACGCCGGCGGCCCGCAGCTCGGCCACCGATCGCGCCCGCCGCTCGCTGATTTTCGGGATGCGGTTGCCCCCCGCAATGTCGAGGTACAGGTCGCGGTCGCGGCTCATGACCCGGATGGTCAGCGGGGCCGGCCGGCCGCCGTGCAGGCTGATCCAGTAGAAGGCCGCCTGGTCCAGCTGCTCGTCGGCGGTGTACTTGTTCGATGCCCCCATGATCAGCTCGTGTACCTGCAAGTCGTGGGCTGTCTGCATCACTGCGTGCAGGGCGTTATTGGTCGGCACGATCAGCGGCCAGACCGGCTTGCCGGCCCGCTCGGCCCGCTGCACCACCGCGGTCATCAACTCCTGGTCATAGAGGTCCAGGTTCATCTCGTCCGTCGGCGAGCCGCCCGGCGGCGCCACCTTGGCGGTCATCACCACCACGCCGGTTGTCTCCGGGTCGGTCTCCGCCAGGGCCCGCTCCAGCATGAAGAGGTTCTGCGGCGAACGGATGGCCACCAACTTGCGATACAACTTGGTCAGTCCCAGGCTCTCCGGCGTGACCTCGGCCGCGACCTGCCGGTTGAACTGCTCCCGGTGCTCGTGCGGGGCCCCGCGCCGCCGTCTCTCGTAATGCCGTTCCGAGAGGGTGAACACCACCATGAAAACGGTGGTGAAGAGCATGCCGCCGACGGTCGCCACCTCCTTGGTGAAGAAGTTCATCACCGCCGTGATCGCCAGCACCAGGAAGATCAGTCCCAGACCGAACGGTATCTCCACCCCGGCGACGCGGAGGTTGAGCGGCACCTTGTATTCGCGCGGCCGGGGGTCCTTGAAGCGGAGCACCAGCATTGACAAAGCCTGGAAAACGAAGCTCCACACCACGCCGAATGCGTAGGCCTCGCCCAGCAAGTAGACGTTGCCGTGAGTGACAATGATGGTGAACAGCTGCAAGCCGATGATCAGGTAAAGTACCCGGTAGGTGGTGCCGTAGCGCGGATGGGGTTTGAGGAACCAGTCGGGCATGACGCCGTCCTCGGCCACCCGGTTAAGGACGCCGTTGGAGCCGATGATGGCCGTGTTCACCGCCCCGGACAGGATCAGGAAGCCGACCACGACCACCAGCCCGTTGAGCAGCAGCCGGGCCTCCGGCGGTCCGAGCACGTGCATCGCCAGCCCGCCGATCAGGTTGTCGGCGTAGATCTTCATCCGCACCTCGTCGGGGATCAGCAGCACCGCCAGGAAGGAAATGCTCCCCGTCAAGAGGAGGCTGTACAGGAAGACGATGAAGGCGGCTTTCTTGAAGTTGGCCAGCTTGGGCGATTCCACCTCGCGGTAGACCTGGGCCAGTGTTTCCTCGCCGCTCATCGCCAGGATCGAATGCCCGAAAGCAATGAACAGGCCGAGGATGCCGACCAGGCTCAGCCAGCTGGCCGGGCGGCGCAGCTCCTCGGCCGCGCCCGCGGGAAGTATGCGGCCCAGAAAGCCGAGCGGATCTTCCTGTTCACCGGTCACCGGGTTGAACCGAGGCACGGGCCCGTCCGGCGTCTGCTCGAACTTCTTGCCCAGATCCGGGACCAGCGGCACGTCGTTGCGCGGCCCCTTTACCGCCAGCGTGACCAGACACCAGCTGATCATGATGACCCCCATGATGGTTGTGGCAATCATGATCTTGAGGGCCTTGTCGCTTGACTCCTGAATGCCGAGCAGGTTCTGGCGGAAGAAGTACAGGGTGATGACGCAGGCGATCAGCACGGCGCCCCAGTCACCGATCGCCTCCTTGACGGCCGGGTCGTGGACGGCGTAGCGAGGAGCGGCGACGGCCAGCGTGTCGAGTCCCAGGCCGACGATGTACTTGCCGGCCGAGACGCTGCTGATGGGGCCGGTCAGGATGTAGTCGAACATCAGCGCCGAGACGGCCAGCTTGCCGAGGAAGCCGCCCAGGGCGGTCTTGACGACGCGATAGACGCCGCCGCGGACAAACAGCGAGCAGCTTTCGATGTAAACCAGCCGGACGACCGAGCTAAACAGGAGCACGGCGAGAATGAACCAGGGGGCGGCCTTGCCGATGGCCTGCTCGACAATGCCGCCGATGTAGTATGCCGTGCTCGACATGTCGCAGAGCACGACAGCGGCGGTGCGCCAGTACGAGATGAAGGTGAACATGACGCTGGTGACGATGATCACCTGCGCCGGGCGAGCCAGGCGCGCGGCCAGGCCGCGAGACGAACCGGCCGACTCCGAGGAGGTAGCCATGAACGCCTTCCTTCGCAACAGGGGATGAGGAAAGTGGGGGCTCTTCGTCGGTGGGGAAAGACGGGTGTGCCCTTTCACTTGGGCCGGGGCACCGCACCCCGACCGGCCGGCGAGGTTAGCTGACGGGCTAGGGCATGAAAGTACCCCGGTCCGCAGATCGGACCTGCGCCCCTGGGCCCCCCTATCCTTCCTTTCTTCCCTTGCGGAGGGAGAGGAGGAAGAGGTAAGGAGGCCCGTTGGTTCCCCCGCTCCCGCGCCGGGCGGCGCGGGATTAGGCTGCACATTTCCTCCAATTATAGGTCGCCACGGTCAGCGGACAAGAAGGGAGGGCC
>DATLYH010000232.1:0-16297 GCA_035575035.1 Gemmataceae bacterium | reverse complement strand
CGGCCGGCTGACGCCGGCCGCTCGCCGCGCACCGCGCACTGGCCGCTCGCCGAGCTAGAACAGGAACTGCATCTCGATCTGCGGGCCGTGGTAGAAGACGCTGCCGTTGTCCTTGCGGTGCTGCAAGGGGGCGCTCAGGTCGAAGTCGATCTGCTGCTGCGCCACCGGCACATGCAGCAGCCACAACGCCGTGTAGCCGGCCCGGACTCGCAGCCGTTCCAGCAGGTGCAATTCCAGAAAACCGAGCACGTCGTACATGTGGCTGAACATGGTGTGCCGTCGGCCGGTGTCAAAGCCGACCAGACCGTCGCCCCGCACCAGAGAGAAATCGACGTTGGCCCAGTTGACGCCCCAGGCCCCCTTGGCCGCCCAACCCAGCGCCAACCAGCAACACGGACTGATCTGCCATTCCACGCCCAGCTGCCCGGCCAGGATGCGGTTATGCACCCGCGCCGTGTAGGTCGCCTGCCGGGTCGGATCGGGCTTGCCGAAGATGTCGCGGAAGACGAGCCCCTCATCATCGGTGAAGATGGCCATCTGCTCCTGCATGTCGAAGTAGCGGACGCCGACGATCCACTCCGGGCCGCTGTGCGCCTTGGCGAACCAGCGCGAGTTCAGCTCGGCGCTGGCCAGGTTGGTTTCCAGAGTGGTGCGGATGCGGTCGGCATTGAGCCAGAGATTGTTGTTCCCCTCGAAGCCGAGCGGCGGGTTGAAGAAGAACGTGTTCAGCCGGCCCGGGACCGCCCGGAGGATCGACGCCTCGGTCTCATCCAGAATGAAGCCGCTCAGCTCGACGGCGCACTGATCCCAGAGGATGCCAATCGTGCCGCGCGGTCCCCAGGCATAAACGGGGTTGATGCCGCTGGCATCCTCGGTGACGGGCGGCACAAGGAGCGGCGGTTCGATGACGTCGAGGTTGTTCGGATTGAGCACGGCAATGGGGAAGTGCCCCGGTCGGCGGCGCGCCAGCGCTTGGGTGCCGACATGGACGTAAACATGTTTGACCGGGGAGTACCAGCACTCATCGAAGGCCCCCGGGATGTTGGCGGGGATGCCGAGGTCGGGCCCCGGGCCGGGCGGGGCCTGGTAGGGGCTGATCGGCCCCGGGACCATCGACGGGGCGCAGGGCATCGGCTCGGGCATGCCCGCCGGCGGCGTGGACGGCAGGTACTGTGCGTGCCCGGCCGGCGTCCAACCCAAACCGATCATCATCAGCGCCAGGCCGATCCACCGTTTGCTCATGTTCGCTTCCCCCTCCGGGAGCCGCACGACCGATCCGGCACCGCCCCGGCATCCACCGATGCGGCGGCGCGGTCGTGGCGCTCGTTGCCTCAAAGAAGGAATCGGCCATACAACCGGTCGGCTTGAACTTTTCAGCACAGACGGCATATCCCGACCCGAACCGCGCCAACCCCGCAAAGCCCGGCCCCGCGGCCGACTCCGCGGACCGGCCTTGCCTAGCCCTTGCTCGGCTGTGCCGCGGGAGCGTAAGATGGCAGCCGGCGTCGGGTCGCAGCCATCCATTCATCGCCGAGGGGAGATCAGCATGGGTCGGAAGTGGAGCTGGTTGGCAGGGGTACTGGTGCTGGCCGCCGGGCTGGTCCCGGTTCGCACCGCGGGGAACCCGATCCCGCGGCCGGAGCCGCCCGAGCTGAGCGTGCCGCCGGGCATCGTCTATCTCCCCGACCTGACTTACTGCACCGTCGATAACAACGAGCTGCAACTGGACCTGGCCCGCCCGAGCAACGGCCCCGGTCCCTTCCCGGCCGTGGTCTGCGTTCACGGCGGCGGCTGGCACATGGGCCACCGCAAGATTTACACCTCCTGGCTGATGGCGCTGGCTCGGCGGGGATACGTCGCCGTCACGGTCAGCTACCGCCTCACGCCCCGTTATCAGTTCCCTTGCCAGATCCACGATGTCAAGTGCGCCGTTCGCTGGCTGCGGGCCCACGCCGACAAGTACCGGGTCGATCGGAACCGTATCGGCGGCCTCGGCGACTCGGCGGGCGGCCACCTGGTCTGCCTGCTGGGGGCGACATCGCCGAAAGATGGCCTGGAAGGAGACGGCGGTTACGCCGACCACTCGAGCCGGGTGCAGTGCGTGGTGGCCTACTACCCGCCGACCGACCTGACCGTTGTTCACCAAGCCGTGCGCAGCGGCCAGGCGCCCTGGCTGGAAGGGCTGTATGCCCGGAATGTGGTGGAAGGCTTGCTGGGCGGCCCGCCGGAAAAAGTCGGCATGGAGTCCTACGTCCGGTGCAGTCCCGTGACCTACGCCTCCAAGGACTGCGCTCCGATGCTGTTGATCCACGGCACCGCCGACCGATTGGTGCCGATCGAACAGTCGCGACTCCTGGAGAGGAAGCTGCGCGAGGCCGGCGCCGAGGTGGCCCTGCTGCCGATCGAGAAGGCCGGCCACGGCTTCGGGGGCAAAGACAACGAGAAGGCCGCCGCCGCGACGCTGGCCTTCTTCGCCAAACACCTTCAGCCGGCCCGGTCGGAGAGGTAGCCGGGCGATGCGGACCCCCAAGGCGGCATTCGATCAGCCGGGCCGCTTACGGCCGAGCAACATCGCTGTTTTGGCGTGCGGGCTTCGTCGGCCGGCGCTATAATGGTCGGTCGTCGCCGTTGATGAACCTGCTTGTCCGTGACCGAGAGCCTGCCATGCCGCACCGCCTTCTTCTCGCCGCGCTTGCCTGCCTGCTCCTGGCCCAACCGATCCGCGCTGCCGAGCTGGCCGTCCTGACCAACCAGAACTGGGACCGCCTGGCACCGGCCGGCAAGGAGGCCGACTGCATCCTCGGCGATTACGCCTTCCGCAGCGACCGCCTCCTGGCCGTCGTCGCCCAGCCGCTGCCGACGCGCCACGCCAACATGACCGTCCGCCAGGTCGGCGGGGCCGTCATCGACCTGACCCTGGTCGATCAGCCCAATGACCAGCTTAGCGCCTTCTATCCCGGCATGCGCCGCCACGCCTTCGACCGGGCCGAGATCGTCCAGGCCAAGGGGAGCAAGGTCATCCTCCATTGCCGCGCCCCAGCCCGGAGCGCCGCGCCCGGCCAGCCGGCCCAGCCGGAGGTCCGCCTCGAATACGAGCTGGAAGACGGCCAGCCGTACCTCCTCATCCGCAGCGTCTTCACGAATCCCTTTGACCAGCCGCTGGAATTCGTCCTGGAGGATGACCTGCGGGCCGACAACTTCGACCAGAAAGTGCTGGCCGGGCCGACCGACCTGTTCTGGGTCCACGATCACTATTTCCGACAAGCCTACGGCCTGCTCGCCGACGGCCACACTCTCCGCTCGCGCAGCGACCCGCGCAACTCGGTCATCCAGTATTACCCCGGTCAGTCGGAGTCAAACCGCGTCCGGCTGGAGCCGGGCCGGACTTACGAGTTGGTGCGCCGGCTAATCCCGGGGGCGAGCCTGCTGGCGGTCAAGGGGCATGCGGCCCGGTTGCGCGGTCGGCCGACCGTCCGCTGCGGCTATCACTTCGTGGACCCTCTGTTCAAGCCGGTCGCCGGCGCCGATGTCACCATCAAGCAAGGCGAGACCGTATACGGCACCGCCCGCACCGATGATTGGGGCTGGGTCCGGGCCGACCTGCCGCTGGAGAAGTTCACCTTGACCTGCAAGGCAGTCGGCCGGGGGACACTCCAGAAGGAAATCGACCTGACCGGGCTGAAAAAGGATGACGTGATCCACACGGAGTACGAGATGGAGGCCGCCGCGGTGGTCGTGGCCGAGATCAGCGACGAGGAAGGGGGACCGATTCCGTGCAAGGTCGCCTTCAAGGGGCAGGACGGCACCGATCCGCCCAACTGGGGGCCGCCCAGCGCCGCCCACGCGGTGGTCAATCTGTACTACAGCCACGACGGCCGATTCACCGTCCCGATCAACCCCGGCAGCTACGAAGCGATCATCAGCTACGGCCCCGAGTACCACGTGGTCCGGGTGCCGCTGAAGGTGGCCAGGGGGGCGCGGGTGCCGCTCCGGGCGACGCTCCGCCGCGCCTTCACTACACCGGGCTGGGTCAGCGCCGACTTCCACAGCCATTCCAGCCCCTCGGGGGACAACACCTCCGACCAGCGCGGCCGGGTGCTGAACCTCCTTGCCGAGCACATCGAGTTCGCTCCCTGCACCGAACACAATCGTCTGGACACCTATCTGCCGCACCTCAAGGCGCTGGGGGTCGAACGGCTGATGGGCACCTGCACCGGGATCGAGCTGACCGGCCAGCCGCTGCCGCTCAATCACCAGAACGCCTTCCCGCTGCGGCTGAAGCCGCGCACCCAGGACGGCGGCGCCCCGCAGACCGACGCCGACCCCCAGAAGCAAATCCGCCGCCTGTTCGAGTGGGACGACAAGGCGGAGAAGCTGGTCCAGCAGAACCACCCGGACATCGGCTGGCTGTTTTTCGACAAGGACGGCGACGGCCAGCCCGACGGCGGCTATCACGAAGGTTTCCCCTTCATGCACGTCATCGAGGTCCATCCCATCGACGACGTGCTGAGCATGGAGCCGTATCGCCTGGAGCTGGACGCCAAGAAGGTGCGGGTACGGAACAACCACCGGGTCTTCAACTGGCTGCAGCTGCTCAACCAGGGGCACCGCATCCCCGGCGTGGTCAACACCGACGCCCATTACAACTACCACGGCTCCGGCGGCCTGCGCAACTACGTCCGCTGCGACGCCGCCGTGCCCGGCGCCATCGACCCGCTGGAGATCGTCCGCCATGCCAAGAAGGGCCATCTCGTCATGAGCAACGGCCCATTCCTGGAAGTGAAA
Source organism: Gemmataceae bacterium (assembly GCA_035575035.1). GTDB lineage: Bacteria > Planctomycetota > Planctomycetia > Gemmatales > Gemmataceae > DATLYH01. Next base: position 11,512 of record DATLYH010000232.1, on the reverse strand, counting down.
TTGAACGGCGCCCTGCCCGGCGATGACCTGCGGCTGGAGGACGGCAAGGGGACGCTCCAGGTCCGCGTCTGTTGCCCGAACTGGTTCGACATCGATCGGGTGCAGGTGCTGCTCAACGGCCGGCCCGACCCGCGGTTGAACTTCACCCGCAAGACCCATCCGCAGCTGTTCGGCGAAGGAGCGGTCCGGTTCGACCAGAAGTTAGCTTTGGCCCTCGACCGCGACGCGCATGTGATCGTAGTGGCGGTCGGCGAGGGGAGCACCTTGGGGGAGGTGATGGGTCCGATGTGGGGCCGGCAGAATCCGGCGGCGATCAGCAACCCGATTTTCGTGGACGTGGACGGCGGCGGCTTCAAGGCCAACGGCGACACGCTCGGCGCTCCGCTGCCGGTCAAGGGGGGCCAGCCGGTGAAGTGACAAGCCGCGCCGTCCCCTTGGTGCCTGGTCAGACGCGTGCACTTCGGGCTGGTTGGTGCTGGTGGTGGGTTGGTGGGGTCAGGAAAGCGCCGCCCGTACAATCGCCAGGAAGTCGTCGGCCTTGAGACTGGCGCCGCCGACCAGGGCACCATCCACGTCCGGTTGCTGCAAAAGGGAGGCGGCGTTGTCGGGCTTGACACTGCCGCCGTACTGGATCAGCAGCGCCTCGGCCGTCGCAGAGTTATACAGTTCCCCCACTCGGCGGCGCAGGAAGGCGTGGGCCTCCTGGGCCTGGTCGGGCGTGGCGGTCAGGCCGGTGCCAATAGCCCAGACCGGCTCGTAGGCCAGCACCAGCCGCGCCAGGTCGGCCGCCGCCACATCCGCCAGCCCGGCGGTCAGCTGCCCATCCAGGACCGCCTCGGTCTTGCCCGCCTTGCGCTCGTCGATCGTCTCGCCCAGGCAGAGGATCACTTGCAGCCCAGCCGCCAGTGCCGACCGGACCTTGCGATTGATGAAGGCGTCGGTCTCGCCGAGCCGGCGGCGCTCGCTGTGGCCGAGGATGACATGGGTGCAGCCGACATCCTTTAGCATCAGCGGGCTGACCTCGCCGGTGAAGGCGCCTTCGGTCTCGGGGTAGAGGTTCTGGGCCCCCAGGGCCACCTTGCTGCCGCGCAGCACCTCGGCAACGGTCAACAGGTAGGGGAAGGGGGGACAGACCGCCACGGTGACGCGGTCCTCGGCCCCGACCCCTGCGGCGACAGCGGCGGCCAGCGCCTGCGCCCGCGACCGGGTGGTGTACATCTTCCAATTGCCGGCGACAAACGGCTTGCGCATGATGAAGAATTTCCGTCACGAGATTGTCTTGCCCACCACCTCCGCCAGGCGGCGCAGCTCCTGCATCAGGGCGGCGTACTGCTTCGGCAACAGCGCCTGCGGACCATCCGACAGCGCCTTTTCTGGGCAGCTGTGGACCTCGATATGGACCCCGTCGGCCCCCGCGGCCACCGCCGCCCGGGCCATCGCCGGGATCAGGTCGGGCCGGCCGGTGGCGTGGCTAGGGTCCACGATGATCGGCAGGTGGCTCTGCCCCTTGACGTTGGGGACGGCGCTCAGGTCGAGCATGTTCCGCGTCGAATCCTCGAAGGAACGGACGCCGCGCTCGCAGAGCACCACCTGACGGTTCCCTTCCGACAGGATGTACTCGGCCGACATCAACAGGTCCTTGACGGTGGCGCTCATGCCGCGCTTGAGCAGCACCGGCTTGCGCGTCTGGCCGACCTCCTTGAGCAGGTCAAAGTTTTGCATGTTGCGGGCGCCGATCTGGAACATGTCGGCGTAGCGGTTGACCAGCTCGACCTGGCGCGGGTCCATCACCTCGGTAACCACCGGCATGCCGTACTTGTCGCCCACGTCGCGGAGGATCTTCAGCCCCTTCTCGCCCAGTCCCTGGAAACTGTAGGGGCTGGTGCGCGGTTTGAAAGCCCCGCCGCGGAGGATGTTGGCCCCCGCTTGCTTCACCTGGCTGGCGATGGTGTCGAGTACCTCGTAACTCTCGACGGCGCAGGGACCGGCAATCATCGCCAGCGCCCGGCCGCCGATCTTCACCGGCCCGACCTCGACCACCGTATCGTGCGGGGCGAACTCGCGGCTGGCCAGCTTGAACGGTTTGAGGATCGGCAGCACCTGCTCGACGCCGGGAATGGCGGAGAGCGGCTCGGCTTGCAGCTTGTTCTCGTCGCCGATGACGCCGATGATGGTCCGCCATTCGCCCTTGCTCAGGTGCGGCCGAAAGCCCAGCTCCTGGATGCGCTCCAGGATGTGGTCGATCTGCTCAGGAGTGGAGTCAGGCCGGAGAACGATGATCATGTCAGGTGAAGCCGTGGTTTAGCGGGGAGCCGAACCTGTTGAGCGGTTGCCCCCTCACCCCTACTCCTCTCCCCCGCGGGAGAGAGGGGTAAGGTAGGGGACGACCGCGTCGAACTACACACTGTCGCTCAGCGAGGCTATCGGAAACGACCCCAGGACGGTGACCTCCTCGCAGCGGTCCTGAAGGGCCTTGAGGGCCCTGGACACCTTGGGGTCGTCGGTATGGCCCTCGAAGTCCACAAAGAACACGTATTCGGGGCGGGCGGCCACCCGGGCGGGGAACGACTCGATCCAGGTCAGGTTGATCTTGTTCTGTCGGAAGACGTCCAGCGCCTCCACCAGGGAGCCTGGCTGGTGGGGGACGCGGAACATCACCGCCGTTTTGTCATGGCCCGTCCGGGGCGATTTCTGATGGCCGATGACGGCGAAGCGTGTCTCGTTGTACGGCGAGTCTTCGATGTTCTCGAACAGGATGCGCAGGCCGAAGCGCACCGCCGCCTGCCGGCTGGCCACCGCGGCCGCCCCCGGCTCCTGTTGTGCCAACCGGGCGGCGTCGGCCGTGCTGGCCATGTCGATCAGTTTGGCGTGCGGCAGGTTCTTGTTCAACCAGTTGCGGCACTGCGACAGGGCCTGGGGCTTGCTGTAGACGCGGCGGATCTCCTGCTGCTCGCAGTTGGCCAGAAGATTATGATGGATTCGCAGCCGAACCTCCGCACAGATGCGAATTTGCGGCATGCGCAGGAACATGTCCAGGGTGTCGGCGACGCCCCCGTCGGTGGAATTCTCCAGCGGCACCACCCCGAAATCGGCGTGGCCGCGGTTGATGTCCTCGAAGACCGCCGCGATGCTGCCGACGCCGATGAACTCAACCGCCTGGCCGAACCGCTCGATGGCCGCCAGGTGGCTGAAACTGTACTCGGGGCCGAGGTAGGCGACCCGGAGAACCTTTTGCAGGGCCCGCGAGCCGCTCATGATTTCACGGAAGATGGCGCGGACGGTGGCCGGGTCGAGCGGTCCCTTGTTGGCCTCCAGGACGTGCTGCAAGACTTCCTCTTCCCGGGCCGGCGAAAAGACTTCCGCTCCCTGGTCGTTCTTAAGTCGGCCGATCTCCAGGGCCTTGCCGGCCCGTTCGTTGATCAGTTTCAGGATTTGGATGTCAAGTTTGTCGATCTGGCTGCGGAGAGACTTCAGGGCACCGGCCCCTCGGGAGGTCGAGGTCGCGGCACCGCCGGTGTCGGGTTTGCGCGTCATGAGAGGTCTCACACAGGGGTTGCTGCCCGTTTCCCCCGTAATCTAGTCGGGTGGCAAAGAGGTGTCAACTCACTAGCCGCAAAGGGCGTTCGATTTTCGACTTCCTGCCCGCCCTTCTCTAACGCCGTTGACGGATGCTCACTATCCCCTGCCACAATGGCGAGGCCCGCCGTCCCTGCCAACCCGCCTGCTGCCATTTTGGCGGCTGAGCAGCGGGACAGCCGGCCTTTCTCCCCCATTGCCGGCGGATACATGATTGCAACCTCTTGCTTGACAAGAAGCTGCGATCAACCTTCTCGCCCCGCCCGGCGCAGCGGCACGATTCTTGCTTACCTTTCCGCTGGATACCCAAGCGATTCCCTAGACCCTTCCGCGCAGGGTCTCCGGATTTTCTGACACACGTTAAAATACGAACAGCGAGCGACTTTTGGACAGACCGGTTGTCGGGGACCGGCTGTCTGGCAGAAAGGAGCACGACGGTGGCAGAGGGTGAAAAGATTATTGGCATTGACCTGGGTACGACCAACTCGGTCGTGGCGGTCATGGAAGGCGGCGAGGTCAAGGTCATCCCCAACCAGGAGGGCAACCGCCTGACTCCCAGCGTGGTCGCCTTCACCGAGAAGGGGGACATTCTCGTCGGCGACCCCGCCAAACGGCAGGCGATCACCAACCCCAAGCGCACCATCTACTCGATCAAGCGCTTCATGGGCCGCCGCCACAAGGAGGTCATGGCCGAGGAGAAGCTGGTCCCATACAAGATCGTCGGCGGACCGGATGAACTGGTCAAGGTGGACATCGACGGCAAGCAGTACACGCCGCCGGAGATCTCCGCCTTCATCCTGCGCAAGCTCAAGGAGGCCGCCGAGGCCTACCTGGGCCACAAGGTCCGCAAGGCGGTGATCACGGTGCCGGCCTACTTCAACGACGCCCAGCGGCAGGCGACCGTGGATGCCGCCCAGATTGCCGGCTTCGACACCGAATGGGAGATCGAGGACCCCGGCACCGGCAAGAAGACCAAGCAGCGGATGCGGATCATCAACGAGCCGACCGCCGCCAGCCTGGCCTACGGCCTGGAGAAAAAGAAAAACGAGAAGATCGCCGTCTTCGACCTGGGGGGCGGCACCTTCGATATCTCCATCCTCGACGTGGGCGACGGCGTCTTCGAGGTCAAGGGGGTCAACGGCGACACCCACCTGGGCGGCGACGACTTCGACCAGGTGCTGATCGATTACGTCGCCGACGAGTTCAAGCGCGAGAACGGCATTGACCTGCGCAAGGACCAGATGGCCTTGCAGCGGCTCAAGGAGGCCTGCGAGCGGGCCAAGAAGGACCTGTCGCAGCAGACCAGCACCGAGATCAACCTGCCGTTCATCACCGCCGACGCCTCGGGGCCCAAGCACCTGACCATGACCATCACCCGGGCCAAGTTCGAGCAGCTGACCGACCATCTGATCGAGCGCTGCCGCGGGCCGGTCATGCGCGCCCTGGAGGACGCCAAGCTCAAGCCGTCTGACATCGACGAGGTGGTCCTGGTCGGCGGCATGACGCGCATGCCGCGGGTGCAGCAGCTGGTCAAGGAGATCTTCGGCAAGGAAGGCCACAAGGGGGTCAACCCCGACGAGGTGGTCGCTGTCGGCGCCGCCATCCAGGGGGCCCAGATCATGCTGGGCAGCAAGTCGGAGGTGGTGCTGCTCGACGTCACGCCGCTGTCGCTGGGCATCGAGACCCTGGGCGGCGTGCTGACCGTGCTGATCCCGCGCAACACCACCATCCCGACGACCAAGAAGCAGATCTTCTCCACCGCCGAGGACAACCAGCCGGCGGTGACGGTGCGGGTCTTCCAGGGAGAAAGCCCGATCGCCAACAGTCCGAGCAACCGCCTGCTGGGTCAGTTCAACCTGGAGGACATCCCGCCGGCGCCGCGCGGGGTGCCGCAGATCGAAGTCACCTTTGACATCGACCACAACGGCATCCTGCACGTCAGCGCCAAGGACCTGGGCACCGGCAAGGAGAAGAAGATCCGCATCGAGTCGTCCAGCGGCCTGAGCCAGGCCGAGATCGAGCGGATGCGCAAGGAGGCCGAGGCCCACGCCGAGGAGGACCGCCGCAAGCGCGAGCTGATCGACGCGCGCAACCAGGCCGACCAGATGATCTACCAGATCGAGAAGCTCCTCAAGGACAACGCCGACAAGATCAGCGAAGCCGACAAGGGGCCGATCCGGTCGGCAATCGAGAAGGTGAAGCAGGCGGCCTCAGGCGAGGACATCCATGCCATCCGCCAGGCGATCGGCGAGCTGGAGCGGGCGTCGCACGCCATGGCCCAGCACTTGTATAGCCGGCAGCAGGCTGGGACCCAGACCGGGACCGACGGCCAGGAGCCGGGCAAGGGCAAGGATGACGTCATCGACGCCGAGTTCGAGGTCAAGAAGTAAGCGTTCGAACTCCAGCCGGGCGGCGGGGCGGGCTTAACCGTTCCGCCGCTCTTCTTTTTGTTGTTGTGTGCGGCTGCGGCCGTCGATTATTCTGAAAGGAGGAGGTCCGTCGGACGTCCTTTGTTGATCCCCGTCTCCCAGGCCCCGGCTTCCCTACCGCGGGCCGCTGTGAACCGCACCAGGTGCTCCCATGACGCAAAGCCTCCCCGTCTTCCAGAACGACCAACCCCAAGCACCCCCCAGCCCCGAGAAGAAGTCCCCCCGCCTGGAGAAGGAATTGACTCTCCCGGAGGAGCGCTTCTGGGTTCGCTATTCGCCGCACCACGAGTTGCCGCTGTCGAGCATGAGCAGCTTCGCCATTCATGTGGTGGTGATTGTCTTGGCGGCGCTGACCGGCTGGATCGCGTCGCGGTTCCTGGCCGACCGGGCCCGGCCGATACCCGTCGAGGCGATCACCATCGCCGGCGGCGGCGGCAACCCGGAGGGTATCGGTCCCGGACCGGGCGTCACCAAGCCGGGAACACCAGAGGAAGTGGTGCCGCAGCAACCGTCAGAGAAGACGAACGCGCCGCCGCCACCGAAACGCGAGAACCTGAAGACGGTCCAGGCCAACCCGCCGCCGCTGGCTGAGATCAAGGACCCGGATATTCGGCGGATCATCGACAAGGGCAATGAGGCGGTCGCGGCCATCTCCAAGCTCAACGAGCAGACGCGGGCCAATCTGACGAAGGGGCTGCGAGGCGGCAAAGGGGAAGGCGGCCCCGGCAGCGGTGGCGGTCAGGGACGCGGCACCGGTCCCGGCACCGGTCCCGGCACCGGTCCCGGCACCAGCACACGTGAGAGGCGAGTGCTGCGCTGGACGTTGGACGTCGGAAGAATCAACGGCGAGGAGTATGCCCGCCGGCTGCACGTTCTGGGTGCGATCCTCGCCATCCCTGATCCGCCGGGGCAACCAACCCGGTATCTGGTCATCCGCGACCTGAGTAAGCGTCCCGTCATCCCCCAGCCCGAAGACCTGTCCCAGATTGGACGGATCTATTGGGTGGACAAGGAGCCGGATTCGGTGACTCGTCTGGCCCGCGCTTTGCAACTCAAGCCGATCCCCGACCACTTCATCGCCTTCTTCCCGGAAGAGTTCGAGCAGAAGCTGTTGCGGCTGGAGCTGGAGCGCGCCAGCGGCCGGGCAGAAGATGACATCCTGGAGACGAAGTTCGAGATCCAGGTCGTGGGCGGCCGGTACGAGCCGCGGGTCGTTAGCCAGCGCTACCTGCGCTGACATGCCGTCCGTTGCGATTTCACGGCGTTCAGGGAGAGCCGGTGATGCCTTCGCCGTTTCCGGGAATGAATCCGTATCTCGAACAGTCGGCGGTCTGGCACGACTTTCACGAGCGGTTCTTGCCCTTGGCCGCCGAAGTTTTGGGCGCCCAGGTTTTGCCGCGGTACTTTATCAAAATCGACGAGCATATCTACGTTCATGAACTGGCCGAGGAGTCACGGCGGCTGGCTGGACGTGCCGACCCATCGGTTGCGCGTCTCGTTCCGACTCCGGGCCCTCCGACGGTAGGGACCGAGCTGCTGGCAGCTCCGGCCGAGGTCACGGCCGCTCACATTGACGTGCAGAGTCTTTCTTATTTGGAGGTCTACGATCGGGAAAGCCGGCAAGTGGTCACCGTCGTGGAGCTTCTCAGCCCGACGAACAAATACGCCGGCCCGGACCGGGAGCTGTACCTGGCCAAGTGCCGACAGATCCTGTGGCGCAACGTCCACTTGGTCGAGATTGACTTGCTCCGCGGCGGCCCGCGCATGCCCTGGCAGGGCATGCCGGAGTGCGATTACTGCGTGGTCGTCAGTCGGGCCGGACAGTGGCCGCGCGCCGGGTTGTGGCCGATTCGGCTGCGTGAGCGGCTGCCGGAGATCCCGATACCGCTGCGTGCCCCCGACCCGGACGCCCGTCTCGATTTGCAGCACCTCTTGCACCGCGTTTACGACGCCGCTGGCTACGCCTACTACATCTACACCGGCCAGCCGGAGCCGCCGCTCTCGGCCGAGGATGCCGCCTGGGCCCGCTCGTTTGTACCTGTCCCGGTCGCCTGATCCCCCAATACTGGCGCAGGCGGCTACCGCGCCTGGGGTACTCCCGCGCCCTCGCCACCTGCGCTCCCTGCCGAGTAATCGCGCAGCGAGAGTCGAGACTGCTCGCCGATTCAGAAGGGAGGAGGTCAGCTTCGCCGGAGGACTGCCAGCCGAGCTTCCAGCTCGGCCCTCGGCAGTCCGCGGATGAGGAAGCGTTTGTCCCGGCTGGTTGCGCCGCTGAGCAGCTCCACCTGCGACCGCTTCACCCTCAGCGCCTCGCGGAGGACCTCGGCCAGTGCCTGATTGGCCCGGCCGTCTTCCGGTGGGGCGGTGACCGCCACCTTCAGCGCCCCGTTTTGCTCGCCGAGGATGCCGGCCCGCCGCGCCCTGGGCTGGGCGCGGACCGGCAGAACCAGGCCCTCGGCGTGCTCGGTGATGAGGATCATCGACGGCCCCCTGGCGAAACCGCTCGTTCAGGGTACAAAGGACCGGGGCGAAGGGCCTGATCCCGCGCCGGCCCTTCATACATCGTCCATCATACCGGGTGCTCTCCTCCGATGCGCGTCCTGGGTTTGTTCGCCAAGGAGCCGCGGCCTGGTCGGGTGAAGACGCGCCTGGCCGCCGAATCGTCGGCCGACTGGGCTGCCCAGGTCGCCGCCGCCTTCCTCCATGACCTGGTGGATCGCCTGGCCGGTGTGGAGGCCTGGCGCATGCTTGTCTTCTCTCCGCCCGAAGCCGAAGGTTACTTCGCCGAGTTGGCCGGGGACCGTTTCACCCTGACGGCGCAGGCGGACGGCGACCTTGGCCGGCGCCTTGCCGCTTTCTGCGAGGACCAGCTGCGTGCCGGCGCCGACGCCGTGGTCGTGCTGGGGACCGACAGCCCGACCGTGCCGCTGGACCATGTGGAGCAGGCATTCCGCGAGCTGGAGCGGGCCGATGTGGTGCTGGGGCCGGCCGTGGACGGTGGGTATTACCTGCTCGGCTGCGCCCTTCACCCCTCACCCCTCTCCCCGGGGAGAGGGGCGCGGGGTGAGGAACTACCACCCATCTTCGAAGGGATTGCCTGGGGCACGTCGCGGGTGCTGGCCGATACCATTGCCCGCCTTGCTGATCCCGCCTGGCGCCTGGCCTTGCTGCCGCCCTGGTATGATGTCGATACACTGGATGACTGGCGGATGTTGCGGGGCCATCTGGCGGCGCTGCGGAAAGCCGGCATCGACCCGGGCGTGCCCCGGACCGAACGCCTTCCCCCACCCCCGTGACGGCGTGCTGGGTGGAACATGCATCTCTCTGTGCTGCTGTCGTCGCTGCCGCTGGATTTCGAACCGGCTGTTCGCCGAGCGGCCGGGCTCGGCTTCCGGTACGTGGATGTGGTCGGCCTGGCGGACCGACCGGGGGCCCATCTCGAAGCGCTGGCGGACAGCGGGCTTTTGGTTTGCTGTGCCGCCGTGGGCCGCGGCCTGCCGGACGGCCAGACCCTGGATGCCGCTTCGGTCGAGATGCGCCGCGCGGCCCTGGAGCAGATGAAACGGCAGGTTGCCGACGCTGCCCGCCTGGGGGCGACCCACTGCTACCTCGTCCCCGGCATCGACGCCGGCGTCGAGGGGCGGCTGCGGTTCACCGAGGCCTGCCTTGCCCTGGCCGACTTCGCCGCCCGGCGCATGGTCCGGTTGTGTGTGGAGCATGTCCCCGGCCGGGCCCTTCCCACCGTCGCGGCGGCGCTGGAGTGGTTGGAAGAGGTCGGCCATGACAACCTCGCCTTGCTGCTCGACATCGGCCATTGCCTGATCAGCGGGGAAGACCCAGCCGAAGCGGCCGAACGGGCCGGCACCCGGCTTGGATATGTCCACCTCGATGATAACGACGGTGCCGGCGACCTGCACTGGCCGCTCCTGACCGGCCAGCTGACCGAAGGCGCCCTCCGGTCCTTCCTGGCCGCGCTGAGCACCATCGGTTACGGAGGTGCCTTAACGCTGGAGCTGAACCCCGCGAATCCCGACCCGGAGGGGGCCTTGCGGGAGGGGAGGGAGTTAGTGCAGCGGCTCGCTCAGGAATTGCATCTGGAAATAAACGGCGCACTGTGATTGGTGGGATAAAGCGGCGCGTTCCTACGAACTCGGAGCGCCAGCGCCGGGGGATGCGATGGGCGCGCCCGTCGCTGGCGCTCCGGGCTTGTAGTAGGACGGCGCCGTCCCGTCGATGAGGCGGTCATGCCTTGAGCATTTCGTCGTGGCGCATGCCGCTGGGCGGCAGGTCGGCGCGGCGGACATTCCTCAGGGCGGCCCGGGCGCCGGCGTGCTGCTCGGCGTCGTTGTCCTCCCACTCGATGTTGACGGCCCCGTCGTAGCCGATCCGGTTCAGTTCGATCAGGATCTCCTCGACACTGTTGGCGTCGCGGGCGCTGCCGGCGGTCACAAAGTTCCAGCCGTTCAACGGGTGGCCAAACGGCCGATGCCCGCCCAAAAGGCCGGCCCGGGTGTGCTCGCGGATCACCTGCACCCCCTTGATATGGGCGGAGTGGATGAACTCGCCGAACTCCCGGATAAACTGCACCACCGACACGCCCTGCCACTCCTTGTGCGAGCCGTCGAGGTTGAAGCCGACCACCCCCTCGTAGCCGGCCTTGCACATGTGGTTGATGTAATCACTGGCCGACTCCAGGTCGCCCATCGCCCGTTCACTCGGGTGGCATTCCAGGTCGAAGGTGACGCCGTACTTTTTGCAGGCGTCCCAGATCGGGCCGAAGCGCTCGACCAGCAACTCCAGGCTGACCTGGCGCACATCGGGGATCTTGTGGCCGGCGATCTCGGTCGGCAGCGGCGGGAAGAGGAAGAAGTGGCTCCAGCAATGGGCCGGTGAGCCGACGAAGCCGGGCAGCCCCACCTTGCGGTTTTGCAGCTTGCCGAGGTAGTGGGCCAGCCGGACGGCGGCGAGCAGCTCCTTGGCGGCCTGCTCATGGATCAGCCGGCCCACCTCCTCCGGAACGTAATAAGGGTCGGTGCGGGGCGGGTTGTTTCCCTTGTCGCGCCACGCCTTGTAGGCTGCCCGCGCCTCCGAGTCTTTCTTGACGAACTGGAGCGTCTTGGCGCTCGGCTCATCGCCGAGGGCCTGCCCCTGGAGGTGGACGGCGACGGTGAAAATCTCCAACCCGTGCTTCTTGGCCAACTCCACCCGCTCCTTGGCGTAGGCCTCGGCGCCGGCGTCGTCCTTGCAGCGGTCGAGGTCGAGTTCCCAGCTCGCCTCCTCCCAGCCGTCGAAGCCGGTCTCCTGGAGGAACTGCACCCACTTGTCCATCGGCACGTTGCCGAACTGACCGCGGACCAGGCCAACCTGGTGATACGATCCCTTGCCGAAGCGGTGCGGGACGGTCTGCTTGAAGCCCATGATGCCTTCCTTTCAGTCGTTGACGCTGGTTTAGTTGCCCCCTCACCCCTACCCCTCCCCCCCCGCGGGGGGAGAGGGGAGAGGAACGG
>DATLYH010000231.1:0-17261 GCA_035575035.1 Gemmataceae bacterium | reverse complement strand
GGGAGAGGGGGGCAAGTAGTCCTCCCCTCCCCCCCGCTGCGGGAGAAAGGGGAGCAAGCAGTCCTCCCCTCGCCCCCTCCGGGGGGAGAGGGGTTGGGGGTGAGGGGGCCACGTCTTCTCCCCTCGCCCCCGCTGCGGGAGAAAGGGGGGCAAGCAGTCCTCCCCTCGCCCCCGAAGCGGGGGAGAGGGGAAGGGGTGAGGGGGGCGAGCTAGCCTTCCAGATCCTCACCGACAAGGACCCCGAAGCGCTGTCGGTGCTGCGGCACAGCTGCGCCCACGTCATGGCCCGGGCGGTCCTGCGCCTGTTCCCCGGCGCAAAGCTGGCCTTCGGGCCCGCCCTCGAGAATGGCTTCTACTACGATATCGACTCGCCTACCCCGATCCGCGAGGACGACTTCCCGCGCATCGAGGAAGAGATGGCCCGCATCATCAAGGAAGCCGAGCCGTTCGAGCGTTTCGAGCGGCCGACTGCCGAGGCCCGCGCCCTGTGCGCCGACCTGGGACAGTCGTACAAGGTCGAGCACATCGACGACGACCTGAAGCAGTTCCCAACCCTCAGTTTCTACCGTCAGGGAGAGTTTATCGACCTCTGCCGCGGCCCACACATCCCGCACGCCGGCAAGATCGGTGCCTTCAAGCTCCTCTCGATCGCCGGGGCCTACTGGAAGAATGACGCCAGCCGCAAGCAACTCCAGCGTCTCTACGGCACCGCCTTCTTCAAGAAGGAGGACCTCGACGCCTACCTGAAGCAACTCGACGAGGCCAAAAAGCGCGACCACCGCGTCCTGGGCAAGCAGTTGCGGCTGTTCACCATCAGTCCGCTGGCCGGCAGCGGCCTGATCCTCTGGCTGCCCAAGGGGGCGACCATCCGCGGTATCCTGGAAAGCTTCATCCGGGACGAATTGCTCAAGCGCGGTTATGAGCCGGTCTATACCCCGCACGTCGGCCGGCTGGAACTGTACCGCACCAGCGGCCACTTCCCCTACTACCGTGATGCCCAGTACCCGCCGATGTACCAGCACCCGGCTGGCTCAGCCCTCGACCTGGCCCAGCATCGTCTGGCCACCGGCATCCTCGACGAGAAGCGCGAGCAGGAAATGGGCCAGTTCATGCGGCTGACCCAGTTCCACGTGCCGGGTTATGACGCGGCCCGGTCGCAAGAGGAAAAGCTGGAGGCGGTGCATCGGTATGTCCAGGGTGTGCTGCGGGCGATGGGCGTGGACCTGCCCGAGTACGACCGGGCGACCAACCATGCGGAACGGGCGGCGGCGCTGCTGGCCTGGCTGAAGGAGCAGGAAGGCTACCTGCTCAAGCCGATGAATTGCCCGCACCACATTCAGATTTACAAGGCCGAGCCGCGCAGCTACCGCGACCTGCCGGTACGCCTGGCCGAGTTCGGCACCGTCTACCGCTATGAGCAGACCGGCGAGTTGAACGGCATGACCCGGGTGCGCGGCTTCACCCAGGACGACGCTCACCTGTTCGTCACCCCCGAACAGATTGAAGAGGAGATGCGCAGCAACATCGACCTGGTGCTGTTCGTGCTCCGCAGCCTGGGGCTGGACGCTGGCTACCGGGTCCGGCTCGGCCTGCGCGACCCGGAGAGCACCAAATACGTCGGCGATCCGGAAGACTGGGACAAGGCTGAGCATATCCTGGATGACATCCTCCGCGGCCTCGGCATGAATTACACCGCCGAGAAGGGAGAGGCCGCCTTCTACGGGCCGAAGATCGACTTCGTGGTCCGCGACTGCATCGGCCGGGAGTGGCAGCTCGGCACCGTGCAGCTCGACTACAACCTGCCCAAGCGTTTCGACCTCTCCTACACCGGCAGGGACAACCAGCCGCATCGGCCGGTGATGATCCACCGGGCGCCGTTCGGATCGATGGAGCGCTTCGTCGGCATCCTGATCGAGCACTTCGCCGGGGCGTTCCCGCTCTGGCTGGCGCCGGAACAGGTGCGAGTGCTGCCGATCAGCGACAAGTTCGCCGACTATGGCCGGAAGGTCGAAGCGGCCCTGCGCGAGCGCGGTTTCCGGGTGACCGGGGATTATCGGCCGGAGACAATCAAGTACAAGATCCGCGAGGCGCAGACCGAGAAGGTGCCGTACATGTTGGTGGTCGGCGAGAAGGAGCAGTCGGCCGGCACCGTGGCGGTGCGCGACCGGGTCGAGGGAGACCTGGGGGCGATGCCGCTGTCGGAATTGCTGGCCCGGTTGGAAGCCGAAGTGCGCGAACGCCGCATCCGTCAGGTCAGCACCGCCACCGCCGGCCTGTCCGACCGCGGCGCCAAGTACGCCGAGTGACCGACCGGCCGCCGGTGGGGCCGCCAGCCCGGCCGCCGGCGCCAGGGGGCACCTTTGGAAGAAAGCGGCGGAGGGCTTGCAATCGGGGACGGCAGCCGCCAATCTACTGAAGGTCGAAGCAAGCCCGTGCGCAGCCGTCCGCGGGCACCGGTCATGTCCTTTTCGGGGAGCGACGCATGGCAGCGCCAACGACCACGGAGACCCGGGCCGAGAATGGACCGGCTGGCTTTCAGCCCTATGTGCCGGCCAAGGAACACTTGCCGGAGTTCACCTGGCCGGCCGTGACCGTCGGCGCGCTGCTGGGCATTATCTTCGGGGCATCGTCGCTGTACCTGCTGCTCAAGGTCGGCATGACGGTGTCGGCCTCGGTCCCCATCGCGGTGCTGTCGATCACCCTCTTCCGGGCCTTCTCCAAGGCCTTCGGCTTCCGGCGGGCAACCATCCTCGAAAACAACATCGTCCAGACGACCGGCTCGGCGGGCGAGTCGATCGCCTTCGGCGTCGGCGTGACCATGCCGGCGCTATTGCTGCTCGGCTTCGAGATGGACCCGGTCCGTGTCATGACCGTCTCGGTGCTCGGCGGCCTGCTCGGCATCCTGATGATGATCCCATTGCGGCGGGCGTTCATCGTCCGCCAGCACGGCAAGCTAAGGTATCCCGAGGGGACAGCGTGTGCCGAGGTTCTGATCGCCGGTGAGAAGGGCGGGGCGTCGGCAAAGATGGTGTTCATTGGCTTCGGCATCGCCTTCGTCTACAAGTACCTCGTCGCCGCTCTCAAGCTCTGGCCGAGCGAGCCGAGCGAGAACCTTTACCGCGTGGTCGAGGGCCGCAAGGTCGGACTCAAGGGAGCAGCGATCGGGGGCGATCTGTCGCCGGAAATGATGGGAGTCGGCTACCTGATCGGCCCGCGCATCGCTTGCCTGATGATGGCCGGCGCGGTGCTGTCGTTCTTCGTGATCGGGCCGCTGATCGCCACCTTCGGCGAAGGACTGAACACGCCGGTGCCGCCGGCCCGCACCGAGATCGACGGCGACAAGGCCCTGATCCGGAACATGGGGCCGGGCGAAATCTACAAGAACTATTTGCGCTACATCGGCGCCGGAGCAGTGGCGGCCGGCGGCATCATTAGCATGTGCCGCGCCCTGCCGTTGATCATCAGCTCCATCGTCGCCGGCCTGCGCGACCTGCGCTCCAGCGCCGCCGGCGGCCCCGCGGCGGTCCGCACCGAGCGCGACCTGTCGATGAAGGTGGTAATCTTCGGCAGCCTCGCCCTGGTGCTCGTGCTGGCGGCGGTGCCCCAGCTTGGGCTGGGACTCACCCTTCAGGGCATTCTCGGCGCCGTCATGATCCTGCTGTTCGGCTTCCTGTTCGTCACCGTGTCGTCGCGGCTGACCGGCGAGGTCGGCTCGTCGTCCAATCCGATCTCCGGTATGACCATCGCCACCCTTTTGCTGACCTGCCTGATCTTCGTCCTGGTCGGCCGGCGCGACGTGTCGGCGATGTTGACGGCCTTGTCGGTAGCGGCCGTGGTCTGCATCGCCTCGTCCAACGGCGGCACCACCTCGCAGGACCTGAAGACCGGCTTCCTGGTTGGCGCGACGCCGAAGTACCAGCAGTACGGCATCCTGATCGGGACGTTAACGTCGGCTGTGGTCATCGGTGGGACCATGCTGGCGTTGAACCTCGGCGGGACTCACTACACCAAGAAGGGACTGCCCGATGCACGGGTGCAGGTGCCCGCCGACGCCCCGCGGCAGAAGGTCGGCCAGCCGTACATCGGCCAGGACGACCAGGTGTATCGCATGGTCTACATCCGCGAAGGCGAGTACCAGGGCGTCTCCCGGGGCTGGTACCTGGTCACCGACGAAGGCCGGTTGGCGTACAAGATCGATGTGCCGATCAACCGTGAGGTGACGGAGATGGACAATGGCGAGAAGGCGCCGGAGCGGTTCAAGGCCCCCCAGCCGCAGCTGTTCCAGCTGATCATCGAGGGTATCCTCGGCGGGCAGCTGGAATGGGGATTGATCGTCACCGGCGCGTTGATCGCGGTGGCGATGGAGTTGATGGGCATTTCCGCCCTGCCGGTCGCCGTCGGCATGTACCTGGGCCTGAGCACCGCTACCCCGATCTTCTTCGGCGGCCTGCTCCGCTGGGTGACGGACCGCTGGCGCGGCGTGTCAGCCTCCGAGGCCGAGACAGAAACCAGCCCCGGCGTGCTGCTGTCCAGCGGCTACATCGCCGGCGGTACGCTCTGCGGGCTGCTGATCGGCCTGCTGGTCATGGCGGTGAACGTCGGCCTGTTCGGGTTGCCGGCCGACCTCATGGATCAGTGGAATCTCGGCGAACACTACCTTGGCAAGGGCTGGGAAAAGACAGGAAGCGCCAAGCTCCTCTCTCTGGCCGCGTTCGCCGTACTGGCAGTGATCTTGTTGGGAGTGGGGATGCGGAAGTCGCCGGAGGCCAACGGCGCGGCGCCCCACAGCTAATCATCCGGGGAGCGATCCCCGCTTTACAAGGAGTGGCCAACCGATGAAGACCCCAGTCCTGTGGGCGGCCCTTGGAGCGGTGTTGCTGCTCGTCGCGCCGGCCGGAGCCGACGAAGGCATGTGGCTGTTCAACAACCCGCCGCGCGAGCTGCTCAAGAAGAAGTACGGCTTCGACCCCACCGACAAATGGCTGGAGCACGTCCAGAAGTCGTGCGTCCGCTTCAACAGCGGCGGCTCCGGCTCGTTCGTCTCGCCCGACGGCCTGGTCATGACCAACCATCACGTCGGCTCCGATCAGCTGCACAAAATGAGCACGCCGACCAAGGATTATCTCAAGGACGGCTTCCTCGCCCGCACTCGCGCCGAGGAGGTCAAGTGCACCGATCTGGAGTTGAACGTCCTGATGAGCATCGAAGACGTCACCGACCGGGTCAATGCCGCTGTCAAGCCGGGCATGTCCCCCGAGCAGGCCTTCGCCGCCCGCCGCGAGGTCATGGCCCAGATCGAGAAGGAATCGCTCGACAAGACCGGCCTGCGCAGCGATGTGATCACCCTCTATCAGGGCGGCCAGTACCACCTCTACCGCTTCAAGAAGTACACCGATGTCCGCCTGGTCATGGCGCCCGAGCAGCAGATTGCCTTCTTCGGCGGCGACCCGGACAACTTTGAGTATCCCCGCTACGACCTCGATGTCTGCTTCTTCCGCGTCTACGAGAACGACAAGCCGGCGAAGGTCGAGCATTACCTGAAGTGGAGCAAGCAGGGCGCGGGTAAGGACGAGCTGGTCTTCGTGGCCGGCCATCCGGGGCGCACCAGCCGGCTCGCCACGGTGGCGGAGCTGGAATACCTGCGCGACCGCGGCTTCCCCTACCTGTTGCAGCGGCTGTACCGCTGGGAGGTGTTGCTGTCATCGTGGAGCGCCCGCGAGGAGGAGAACGCCCGCCGGGCCAAGGATTTCCTCTTCAGCGTCCAGAACAGCCGCAAGGCCCGCCTCGGCGGTCTGGCCGGACTGATGGACCCCGACCTGATGAAAACGAAGCGCGACGAGGAAATCAAGCTCCGGGCCTTCGTTGCCCAGAACCCCGACCTCAAGGAGGCGGCCGACGCCTGGGAACGGATCGCCGCCGCCGAGAAGGTGCGCGCCGCCAACATCCGCAACTACACCCTGCTTGAAGCCGCCGCCGGCTTCAATAGCCAGCTGTTCGACATCGCCCGGACGCTCCTCCGCGGCGCCGAAGAACGGACCAAGCCCAACGGCGAACGGCTGCGCGAATACCGCGACTCGAACCTGGAATCCCTCCAGCAGCAGCTCTTCTCCGAGGAGCCGCTCTACGACGACTACGAGACCCTCAAGCTGGCCGATGCCCTGATGTTCCTGGCCGAGCAACTCGGCTACGACACGCCCCTGGTCCGCGGCGTGCTGGCCGGCAAGTCGCCCCAGGAGCGGGCCGCTGAGTTGGTCAAGGGAACCAAAGTCAAGGACGTGGCGGTGCGGAAGCGGCTCTGGGAAGGGGGGAAGAAAGCGGTGGACGCCTCGGACGACCCGATGATCCGGCTGGCCCGGCTGGTGGATGACGAGGCCCGCACCGTCCGCAAGATTTTCGAGACCCAGGTGGACGAGGTCAAGCGCCAGGCCTACGCCCAGATCGCCAAGGCCAAGTTTGCCCGGGAGGGGACCAGCACCTATCCCGACGCCACCTTCACGCTCCGGCTGGCCTTCGGCGTGGTCAAAGGTTATGAGGAGAACGGCAAGCACATTCCGTTCGAGACGACTTACGCCGGGCTTTACGAGCGGGCCAAGGAGCACCATTACAAGCCCCCCTTCGACCTGCCGCCGCGCTGGCTGGAGCGGAAGGACCGGCTCAACCTGAAGGTGCCGCTCAACTTCGTCTGCACTGCCGACATCATCGGCGGCAACTCGGGCAGCCCGGTGATCAACAAGGACGCCGAGGTGGTCGGTCTGATCTTCGACGGCAACATCTATTCGCTGGTGCTCGACTTCATGTATACCGAGGAACGGGCCCGGGCCATCTCGGTCCATTCGGCGGGGATCATCGAGGCGCTGCGCCAGGTGTACGACGCCCACGAACTGGCCGACGAGCTGACCGGCCGGGGGAAGTAGCAGGCGGCCAATCGCTCGGGCGCTGGCAGGGCTTGAAACCTTGAAACGCCGCTTGTGGTCTCCGCGGCCTTCGGAGAAACGTGTCCCCATGATCACCCAACCTCGCATGACCAGCTGGGTCTTTCGCCGAGTGGGCCAGGGACTGTTCGGCGTGTTGACGGTCTGGTGCCTGACCAATGTAGCCTGCCCGGGAACGAGCCGGAGGCCCGGTCTGGACGAAGGAAGCGCGGCAAGCACCCCGCCGCCGGCGCTGCACCAGGCGGCTGGCGCCCAGCCCGGCCGTCCACCGACACCTGCATCCGCCGGTTACGATGTCACCCCGCGCCCGCTTGACCTGATCGAGCCGGGCACGGTCGTCGGCACGGAAGCGCCCCAGGGCTGGACCCATCTGATTATCAAGAGTCAGCCCCGCGTCGGTGCCGGCGACGTCAACCAGATTGCGCAGGGCACCGCCCGACTCGCCGCCCTGCTGTACACTGCCATCCTCGCCAATGTCGAGGCGGCGACGGCGGGCGGTCCGGTCCGCCATCGGCTGAAGACCGTCGCGGTCGGTATGGGGACTCGGGTAGGTGACCAGGACATGATCCTTTCGCCGGAACGGCAGCGGGCGTTGGGGGCCGACCTGGGATTCCTGGAGCGCGCGGTCCTGTCCCGGGCCCACGAGAAGCTGCGGGATGTCCAGGTGGTCGCCCGCTCGGACACCCTGACCCTCATTGATGCCCCCAACTGGTTGCAGCGCGACGGCAAGCACGTGTCGGTGATCCTCCGCTACGCCGTCCTGGTCGATCCCGATACCGGAAAGCTGGACACGCTTCTGTGGGTGATCGATCGGGACGAGCAGGGCGGCTACCGCGGCGCGGCCGGGCCGATGGAGTGGCTGCCGCCCAACAAGCAGGAAGACTGCGTGCTGCATGTCGATGCCAAGGAGTTCTCCCTCGGCGTCCCCTCAGAGCGGGCGTTCGCCCTGAACCGCATCCCGCAGGGGCGGAAACAGGTCGCCCTTCCGGACAGCCTCAAAGTCCTGGCCGGCCGGATGCGGCTGTCGCAGGATATGGCCGCCCAACTTGAACAGGGACTGCGCGAGGTGCTCAAACAGGCAGCGAAGTAACCCTTCCCGGACCCCATGGAACGATCCTTCCCATGAACGCCGCTGCCCTGATCCTCCTGACCCTGGGATTGACCGCCGCCGACAACCCGGAGCAGATCAACCCGCTTTTCCGCGAGCTGCGCCAGATCGGGGTGCCGCTCCATGATAAGGTCAGCGTCCCTCTCCCCGCCCCCACCCTGGCCGATCGCCCGGACCTCAAGGCCCAAAAGGCGGCCATCGACCTCATCGCCGGGAAAGATTACGACCCGAAGGACGTGCTGCGGCCGGCCGTGGTGGCCCCCTTCCGTTACCAAGTCCGCGACCTGGAGTCGCCCGATCCGAATAGCCGAGCCTTCGCCGTGGACGTCTGGTTCGTCGCCCACGGCGACCTGGAGACGATCACCCGGAAGGGCTTTCTCGACAACCTCCTCAAGGCCGGCAACAAGAACGCTAAGGTCCACATCCTGACTGAGGACGAACTGGCCAAGCGGAAGCTGGAGGCCAAGAAGGACGGGCCGGCGGAGGAGCGCTACTCGCACGCTGTCTTCACACTGCTTGACGATGTGCAGCTGCGCGGCACCACGCACACCGTGCTCAGCCGTACCCCTGACTCGCTGCTGGTCGCCGCGCGGCTCGACCCGCGTTTCACCAGTGACCCAGACTTCCCCAACCAGTCGCGGGTGATCAAGGTCAACAACGGTCAGAAAGTCCTGGGACCGGCGCGGCCCTACGCGGGCAGCGGCTCTTACCTGAAGATCACCCGACTGAGCAAGGAGGCGGCCGGCCGGGACGATGCCCTCTTTGTGGAAGGACACATGGTTTTTGTCGAGCCGCGGGAGTGGTTCGGCGGGACCAACCAGCTTCGCTCCAAGATCGGCAGCCTAGTCCAGGACCAGGTGCGCTCCTTCCGCGCCGAGCTGAACAAGCAGAAGCCGAAAAAGTGAACGCCGGCCCGCACTTGCCTCGTAAGGGGGGCGCAGAAGATTCCCGGCGTCCGGCTTAAACCGGGGCTGTGAGGGTGATGCTTGGGCCGCCGGCATGCACCGGGACCATGTGGTATTCCAGCGGATTGATCGGGGAGAGAGTCTCCCGGTGGTGGCAGTAGAGGTTCAAGGACACGATGTTGTTGAAGACGTTCTGCGGGTTGTGCGCGAAGTTGTCCGGGTTGTACAACGGCGGGCGGTGGAGAAACATGAAGTAGCCGAGCGACTCCAGGAAGGCGCGCAGCTCGGCCGACTTCTCCTTGCGGTCGTCTTCGACGTACAGGATCGGCTTGAAGCGGCGGATGGTCTCGACGGCCCCGCTCAGCACACTCCTTTCCATCCCTTCCACATCGATTTTGATGAAGTTGCAGCGGGGCAGCTTGAGGTCGTCGATCCGCAGGAGCGGCACAATGTGGCCGCGGCAGTCGGGGGGCAGGTTGGCCAGCCCCAGCCCGCCGAAGTTCTGCTCCACCGAGTAATCGAGGTCGGGAACGACGATGCGGCCCGCTTTGTCACCCAGGGCCGCCTGGTAGCAGATGACGTGATGCAGGTTGTTGAGCACCACGTTGGCGCACAGCGTGTAGTAGGGGATCCGTTGCGGCTCGAAGGCGAGCACGCCTCCTCGGGGGCCGGTGAGCTGGGCCAGGGGAATGGTGTGGGCGCCGATGTTGGCGCCGACATCGAGGACGACATGGCCCGGCGCAACGATCTTCTCGAACAGGGCAACCTCCCCCTCGGAGAACTCGCCATACAGGTCGAACGACTTGCCGACGTACAGGTCGGTGGTTTGATAAAGCATCTCGCCGTGGCGGCATTTCTTGAGCTTGTTCATAGGGGCCTTCACTGAGAGGGGCAGTGGAATTCGTCGGTGGTCCGGGAGCGGAACAGGTCGTCAATGCGCTGCTTCAGGGCGGCGCGGCGGTCGTTCTGACGGTAGAGCGACCGGGCCAACTCGCCAAAGGTCGGGCCGAAATCCTGCCGTTGTTCGCACGCGCGGAGGTCGTCCTCGATCCGTCGGAGGGCTGCATTGACTTCCTTGAGCTGCGCCGTCAGCTCTGTCAGTTCGGCCGACGGTACCAGCGCCCGGTCGCGCAGCTTTGTCAGGGTCTCCAATTCCCTGCGGACGCGGTGCTGCTGAACCGGGTCGGTGAGGCGCTCGCTCTTGATCTCCAGAAGGGTAATCCTGTCGATCAACTCGCCCGCGGTTGTCTCGACCAGGATCGGCGCCAGCTGGTAGGCGGTCCCGAGCCGTTCCCGCAGTGCCTCCGTGAGGCGTTGGAAGACGCCGTCCCAGTCGCCAGGCCTGGTCTGGCGGAAGAGGCGCATCGTCGGATACCACGGACTGTCCTCCCGGTTCAACAGCCAACGCCAGTCGGACGCGAACGGCAGCGCCACCCACACGGGCATTCCCATCGCCCCTGCCAAGTGGGCCACGGCCGTGTCCACGCTCACCACCAGGTCGAGGTTGGCCACTACCGCCGCCGTGTCGGTCAATGTCCATGACTCCTCCTGCATCTGCGGCCCGAGGTCGATCACCTCGAAGCGGCCGCGCAGCTCCCGAAGTTGATCGGCGCCGGGGCCCTTTTGCAGGCTGACCAGGCGGACACCCGGCACCTGCGCCAGTGACTCGAACCGTTCGAGCGGAACGGAGCGGCGCCGGTCCTCGCGGTGCTTGGGATTGCCCTGCCAGGCGATGCCGACTTTCAGGCCGGGGATGGCCTCCAACTCGCGGCGCCGCCGCTGCTCCTGCTCGGGGTCGGCGAACAAGTAGGGCACCCGGGCGGGGATAGTGTTCAAGGTGGTGCGGAAGATGCCCGGCAGGCTCAGCAGCGGGGCGTGGACATCGAAGACTGGCAGGGTCGCCCCCCGGGCCACGACCTCATCGACCCCCGGGCAGCGGCGCAGCAGCGAGACCAAGGGCCGGGAACATTCGACGACGACCCGGCCGCCTCGTTCCTTGACCAATGCGGCATAACGGATGAACTGGATGGCATCACCCAGTCCCTGCTCGGCATGCAAGAGGATGGTCCTTCCGTGCAGCGGCGCGCCGTCCCAGCGCGGCTGCGGGAAGGAGCGTGGCGTCAGCTCGCCGCAGCGCCAGCGCCATTCGTACTCCGGCCAGCCGCGTTCGAAATCCCCCATCCGCAGCCAGACCATGGACAGGTTCTTGTGGGCATGAGGATGATCGGGCTTGAAGCAGAGCAATCGCTGAAAGGCGGCGGCCGCCTCGGCCGGCTTGCCTTGGTCCAGGAGCACGCCTCCCAGGTTGAGCAGGGCATCGGCGTATCCGGGCCGCAGTTTCAGGGCCTGCTCGAAACAGGCGGCCGCCTCGTCAAACTTTCCCTGTCGGGAGAGCACCGTCCCCAGGTTGCAGTGGGCCTCGGGCCGCTCGGGGGCCAGGCGCACGGCCTCTTGCAGAAGGTTGCAAGCCTCTTCCAGCTGGTCCCGGTCACAGAGGGCCGCCGCCAAGTTGATGCGGGCCTCGGCCGAGTCGGGCAGCAGGCGTAGGGCCTGGCGGTGGCAGGCGATAGCTTCGTCCAGCTTCCCCTGTCGGGCGAGCACGGCCCCCAGGTTGATGTGGGCCGGAGCGTAATCGGGATTGAGGCGTAGGGCTTCGCGGTAACTGGCGATCGCCTCGTCAGTGCGGCCCTGTTCCGCGCGGACGATGCCGATGTTGTAATGGGCCTCGGCATAGTCGGGCCGCAGCCGCAGCGCCTCCTGGAAGCGGGCGACCGCTTCGTCCGGCTTCCCCTGCTGCGCCAGCGCCACCCCTTCGTCCAGGTACACACCCGCCGGGCCGGCGCTGGGGACGGTGGTCGGGGCAATGAGAGCGGTGGGCAGCGGCTCGGGGGCCTTCACCGACGCCATCGGCCCTCTCCCGCGGGAGGGGAGGGGGCGCGGCGCCGCCGCATACTCGGCCAGCGCCTCCGTGAGGCGTCGGAAGACGCCGTCCCAGTCGCCAGGCCTGGTCTGGCGGAAGAGGCGCATCGTCGGATACCACGGACTGTCCTCCCGGTTCAGCAGCCAACGCCAATCCGGCGCAAACGGCAGCGCCACCCACACGGGCATTCCCATCGCCCCTGCCAAGTGGGCCACGGCCGTGTCCACGCTCACCACCAGGTCGAGGTTGGCCACCACTGCCGCCGTGTCGGCGAACGTCCACGATCCGCCGTCCACCCATTGTTCCGGGTCGATCACCTCGAAGCGCCCCCCCAGCGCCGCCAGCTGCTCGGCCCCGTATCCCTTTTGCAGACTGATCAGGCGGACGCCCGGCACAGCCGCCAGCGGGGCGAAACGCTCCAGCGGGACGGAGCGCCAGCGGTCTCCCTTGTGCTTCGGGTTCCCCTGCCACACGATTCCGACCTTGCAGCCCGATACGCTGTCCAGCCGCTGCCGCCAGCGTTCCTGAAGGTCGGGGTCGGCGAACAGGTAGGGGATATCGGCCGGGATGGTGTCCAGCGTCGTGCGGAGGATCGCCGGCAGGCTCAGGAGCGGGGCATGGACGTCGAAGGGGGGCAGGGGCGACTTCGAGGCCACGAGTTGGTCGATGCCGGGACAGCGGGCCAGCAGGGGCACGAGGGCCAGCGGACTCTCGACCACGACGCGGCCGCCTCGTTCCTTGACCAGGCGGGCGTAGCGGATGAACTGGATGGTATCACCCAGTCCCTGCTCGGCATGCAAGAGGATGGTCCTTCCGTGCAGCGGCGCGCCGTCCCAGCGCGGCTGCGGGAACCGACGCGGCTTGAAGTCCTTGGTCTGCCAGCGCCATTCGTATTCGGGCCAGCCGCGCTCGAAGTCGCCGGTCAGCAGCCAGGCCATCGCCCGGTTCATGTGAGCCGCCGCCTGGAACGACGCATTGGGCCGGGCGGCCCGAGGACTGCCGGACGGAGGGGCCGCCTGGTCCGGCGCCGACCGCAGCGCCTGCTGGTAGTTGGCGACCGCATCCGTTGCCTTGCCCTGGCGCAGAAGGAGGTTGCCGAGGTTGGTGAGCACCCCGGCGTGGTCCGGCTGCAAGCGCAGGGCCTGCTGGAAGTGCTCCATCGCCCCCTGGATGTCCCCCTGCTCGGCCAGCGCTAGGCCTAGCTGGTTAAGGGCCTCGGGACTGTCCGGCTTGAGGCGCAGCGCCTGTTGATAGCAGGCAATCGCCTCGTCAATCTTCCCCTGATCGATCAGGGCAATCCCCAGGTTATTCAAGGCCTCGGGATAGTCCGGCCGGAGGCGGAGGGCCTGCTGGTAACAGGCCATTGCCTCGTCGAGCTTCCCCTGCGCCCGCAGGGCGGCGCCGAGGTTGGTCAGGGCTTCGGGGTTGTCCGGCCGGAGACGCAGGGCTTCGCGGCAGCGGGCCACCGCCTCGTCCACGTGGCCCAATTCCAGGAGGGCCGTCCCCAGGTTGCTCATCGCCTCGGCGGAATCGGGCTGGCTGCCCAGCGCCCGTTGGTAGCAGAGCATTGCCTCTTCGGGCTTGCCGTCCTCCATCAGAGCGGCGCCCATGTTGATGTAGGCGGGGGCAAAGTCCGGCTTGAGGCGGAGAGCTTCGCGGAAGCAGTCGAGCGCCTCGGCAATCTGGCCTTGCTCCTTGAGGGCGTTGCCCAGATTGGTGTAGGCCTCGGCATGATGGGGCCGACGCCGGACCGCCTCGCGCAGCACAGCCACCGCCTCGTCCAGCCGGTGCAGCTCGGTCAGCGCCACGCCCAGGTTATTGAGTGCCTCGGGGTGGTCCGGCTGAAGGGCGAGGGCCTGCCGGTAGCCGGCCACCGCCTCGTCGAGCTTCCCCTGCTCGGCGAGGGCCACGGCCAGGTTGTAGTGGGTGTCGGCGTGGCGGGGCCGGAGACGCAGGGCCTCGCGGAAACTAGCCAGCGCTTCCTCGAGCTTGCCCTGCCGGCGCAGGGTGTTGCCCAGGTTGTTATAGGCCTCGGCATAATTCGGCTTGAGCTGAAGGGCCCGGCGGTAACTGGCGATTGCCTCGTCGAGCTTCCCTTGATCGGCCAGGACGATTCCCAGATTGTTGTACGCCTCAGCGTAATTCGGCTTGAGTTGGAGCGCCTGGCGATAGCAGGCGGCCGCCTCATCGAGTTGCTTCTGCTCGCGCAGGGCGACGCCGAGGTTGTTGTAGGCTTCGGGGTTGTTCGGCCGGAGACGCAGCGCCTGGCGGTAGCAGGCGATTGCCTCATCCAGTCGGCCCATCTGGCGGAGGACAATCCCGAGGTTGCTGTGGGCATCGGCGTAGTCCGGCTTGAGGCGCAGGGCCTGGCGGATGTACTCGACGGCCCGTTCATGCCGGCCGGTCCGCTGGCAGATCAAACCGAGCAGGTGCAGGGCATCGACCTGCTGCGGCTGCACCTGAAGGATCTGGCAGTAAAGCTGCTCCGCCTGCTGCAGATTGCCCGCCTGATGGTGGCGGAATGCCGTCTGAAGTGCTTCCTCGATCTTCATGAAGGTCCCACGCCAGCTGCTGTCTCGGGGCGGCCCATTCGCTTCGCCTCATGATAACTCATTTGCTTGCGCCAATCTCGCCCTGAGTGAGTGCCTCCGTGAGGCGTCGGAAGACACTGTCCCAGTCGCCGGGCCTGGTCTGGCGGAAGAGGCGCATCGTCGGATACCACGGACTGTCCTCCCGGTTCAGCAGCCAACGCCAATCCGCCGCAAACGGCAGCGCCACCCACACGGGCGCCCCCAGGGCACCAGCCAGATGAGCGGCAGCGGTGTCGATGGTGATGATCAGGTCCAGGCATGCCATCACGGCGGCCGTGTCCAGGAAGGTCCAGGATTCTTCCTGGAGTCGGGGCCCCAGGTCGATTACCTCGAACCGGCCGGCCAGGGCCGCCACCTCCTCACTGCCGGGCCCCCTCTGCAGACTGACCAGACGCATCCCCGGCACCCGGGCCAGCGGCTCGAACTGCTCCAGCGGCACGGAGCGGAGCCGGTCTCTTGGATTGTCGGGATTACCTCGCCACACGATGCCGACCTTCTTGCCCGGGACCCGGCTCAATGTGCTCTGCCAGTGACGGCAAAGTCCGGCGTCGGCACGAAGATACGGGATCGCAGCGGGAACCGTGGCCAGCGTCGTCCCCAGGATCGCTGGCAGGCTCAGGAGTGGGGCGTGAACGTCGAAGGGGGGCAGGGATGAGTCTGGGGCCGTCACCTGATCAACGCCCGGACAGGTGGCCAGGAGCCGCAGCAGCGGGCGGGGACATTCCAGCACCACGCGGCCGCCTCGTTCCTTGACCAGGCGGGCGTAGCGGATGAACTGGATGGTATCGCCCAGTCCCTGCTCGGCATGCAAGAGGATGGTCCTTCCGTGCAGCGGCGCGCCGTCCCAACGCGGCTGCGGGAACCGACGCGGCTTGAAGTCCTTGGTCTGCCAGCGCCATTCGTATTCGGGCCAGCCGCGCTCGAAGTCGCCGATCAGCAGCCAGGCCATCGCTCGGTTCATGTGAGCCCGAGCATAGTCCGGTCGAAGCCGCAGCGCCTCGTCGAACTCGGCCAGCGCCTCGTCGATCCTTCCCAGATCAAGGAGAGCGGCCGCCAGGTTGTTGTGCGCCTCGGCCAGGTGCGGATCGAGCCGCAGCGCTTGCCGAGTGAATTCCACCGCCTCGGCGGCCCGGCCCTGGGCCCGCAGCGCGTTTCCCAGGTTGCTGTGAGCCCGCGCTGATTGCGGTTGGAGCCGCAGCGCCTGGTGAAGGGCCGCGACGGCCTCGTCCAGCTTTCCCTGGTCTAGGAGCAAGGTGCCGAGGTTGGCATAGGCCTTGGCGTAGCCCGGCCGAAGGCGGAGCGCCTGCTGATAGCCGGTGATGGCTCGCTCCGGCTGCCCGCAGTCGCGGAGGAGGTTCGCCAGGTTGTAATGGGTTTCCGCCGAGTCGGGCCGCAGCCGCAGGGCCTGTTCGTAGCTCCGGATGGCCTCGTCCGGTTTGCCCTGCTCTTTGAGTACGTTGCCGAGGTTGTAATGAGCCTCGAAGAAGTCCGGCCGCAGCTCCAGGGCGCGGGTGATGTGCTCGACTGCTTCCCTGGGCCGGCCGGTCTGGTGGCAGACCAGGCCGAGCAGGTGCAGGGCGTCGGCCTGCTGCGGCCGGACCGCAAGGACCTGGCGATAAAGCTGCTCTGCCCGGGCGAGGTCCCCCGCCTGGTGGCTGCGAAGGGCGGCGTCGAGCACGGGGTCGATGGTCGTCATGATCCAAGCCGAGAGCACCGGCGCTCGGATTTCGAACCAAGCGCGTCCGCGAGCGGGATTGGGGCCGCATGGTAAATCCTAGCTCGCGAGCCAGGGATAGCGGGAGGTTTTTGTCGGAACCACCCGTCGCTAACGCTCCGGGCTCGGAGGACCCGACGCTCACGCTCCGGGCTCAGAGGACCCGGCGCTCCAGGCTCAGAGGACCCGGGGAAGAGAGGATACCAAAAACCAGGGAGTTCAGGCCAAGGGGCGCTATCGAAGTAAAAGGGTTTTTCCTTGACACCTGGGGCGGACGCTGCTAATGGGGTGGTTAGGGAGATCCAATGGCCATGATACTCCATTCCACCCCGACCTGTTGTCTCCTCTTCCGCCCGGCGGTTGCCGTTCCCACGTTCGGTCAGGGTTTCACCTGAATTTCCTCTCTCTAATGACGGCGTGTCCTGTTCCGTCATTCCCGTGTGCGCTCTTGCTGGCGACTCCGGAGCCCGACAAGAGACTGCTGTGATTTCATCCTATTCCTGGAACCCCTGAATCCAGAATGTCTCCGAATCCGTGCCTCGGGGCGCTTGCCGGAGAAATGTGGCTCCCGTGACGCTGCCCTGAGGGCTGTTCCGCCGCGAGCGCTCTTTTTTCTTCCTCGAAAGGAGTTGGCCATGCCCGCGCGACGTTCGGCGTTCACTCTGATCGAGCTGCTGGTGGTCATTGCCATCATCGGCGTCCTGATCGCCCTGCTGCTGCCGGCCATCCAGAAGGCCCGCGAGGCGGCGAACCGGACCAAGTGTCAGAACAATCTCAAGCAGATGGTCCTGGCGACCCACCACTGCCACGATGTCTACCAGCGCCTGCCCCCGGCCACCGGCTGGTTCCCCGGGACCAGCAGCGGCGGCTTCGGCAACGTCTTTTTCCACATCCTGCCTTACACCGAGCAGGCGAATGTCTATCAGAGCACCGCCGACGGCAACGGCAATTACCTGGCCCAGAACATCCCCCACAAGCCGACCACCATCCGGATGCCGATCTACCTCTGCCCGACCGATCCCAGCACCACATCAAGCGGGATCGTCTTCCACCCGACGTTCGACGACGGCAGCTACTGGGCGGCGGGGAGC
>DATLYH010000230.1:0-10765 GCA_035575035.1 Gemmataceae bacterium | reverse complement strand
AGAGCCCGGTTTGATGCCCTGGGTGCTGTTGACTTCTTTCGCGGGGCCGCCGGAGCCGGTCTTCCGGCGCTGCCGGGAGGTGATCGACGAGCGGGCCCGGCCGGAGGAGCACGATAACTTGCTGGCGGTGACGCAGGTGCTGGCGGGGTTGCGGTATAATGATGCGCGGCTTCTGGCGCTGCTGGGAGGGAAAGAAGCCATGATTGAATCACCCGTCCTTCAGGAATTGTTGGCGGAGCGTATGCACCAGGTACTCCTCAGAATCCTTGAGGTTCGGTTCGGCTTGGTGCCTCCGGACGTAGAAGCCGCCTTGCGGGCCGTCATGGACGATGACCGGCTGCAGGAACTTGTGGCAGTGGCAGCAAGCTGTCCAGACCTGGAGACATTTCGCCAGCAGCTGGCCCCGTGACAGAGAGAAGGTCGAGCCGCAGTGATGGTGGTGCATAGCCCTCTCTCTTTGTTCTTCCCTCTCCTCGTTTAGCCGCACGCCACGGCTGGGGCGTTGCGCTCCCGAGTCGCCCGCCGATTTGCCTGCCCCTCTTCGATATCCTATGTTTTTGTCACACGGGAATTCTCCGGCTCGGCCGGCCCGAATGGCGAATGCCGTGTGCCCGTGACTCGCTCGTACCGGGACGATCAACGTGATCACCCATCAGGCCGACATCCTGGGACATCGCCGGCCGACGACCGCGGCGGATGAAGCGAATCCCCCGCCGCCGATTGCGACCCCAGGTAGCAGGCTTAAGGCATGGACCGGGGCGGACAGCGCGCCGGGCACGCTTACTATCCTCTGCCGGTTCCTCATCGTGGTCGCCCTTTACTCGGTTCCGGCAGCCACGGTGCTGCGGCCGCTCGATGAGTTCGACACCTGGTGGCACCTGCGTACCGGGCAATGGATCGCCGAGCACCGCGCCGTGCCTCAGACCGATCTCTATGCCGCTGTCCTCGAAGGGCAGCCGTGGATCGCCTATAGCTGGCTCTTCGAGCTGCTGCTGTACGGGCTGTACCACGGTTTCGGCCTGGGGGGCATTGTCATTTACCGGGTGGTGCTGACGCTGGTGCTGGTGGCAGTGCTCCATCACTTTGTGGCCAAGCGCGAGCCGCGCTTCGCCGTCGCGGCGGGGCTGCTGACCGCCGCCCTGGCGGCCCTCACGCCGATGCTGTGCGAACGGCCGTGGCTTTTCACCGTCGTCTTCTTCACCCTGACGCTGGACGCGATCCTCGACCTGCGCCGGGGCACCGCCGGCCGGGCGGTCTGGCTGCTGCCGCTCGGCTACGTTCTCTGGGCCAACCTCCACATCGAGTTCGTCTTCGGGCTCCTGGCCCTGGGGTTGGCATGCGTCGGGCCGGTGATCGACGCCTTGCTTGGCCGTCAATCGCGGGACGACCATGCCAACACGGCAGGATCGAGGGACTGGTGGAAGCTGGTCGGCCTGAGCGCGGCCTGCCTGGTGGCCACACTGGTCAATCCCTACGGCGTCCGGCTGTACGGCGTCGTGGTGGAGTTGACGACTTGGTCGGCCGGCTTGCACCTCGTGGGGGAATTGCAGGCCATGGCGTTCCGGTCGTGCTGGGAGTGGGCGGTGCTCGGCCTCGCGGGGGCGGCCGTCTTCACGCTCGGGCGCCGGCCGCGGCTGGATGCCTTCGAGGTGCTCTTGATGGTTGCCGCAGCCTACGTCGCATTCCGGTGCCGGCGCGACATCTGGTTCCTGGTGCTGGTGTCGCTGGCTGTCTTGCTGACCGCGCCCCGGCCGGCCCCGGCCCCGGCGGAGCGCTTCGCCCTGACCCCGCGTCGGGCCCTGTTCGTTGGCCTCGGGGTCAGCGCCGTGCTGATCATCCTTTGTCTGCGGTATGACTGTTCCGAGCGCGGCCTGGCGGAAAGAGTCGCGGCCCATTTTCCGGTGGAGGCCGCCGCCGTGGTCGAGAAGGAGGGGTATCCAGGGCCGCTGTACAACCAGGCCGATTGGGGAAGCTACCTCCTCTGGCGGCTGCCGCAATACCCTGTGGCGATCGACGGCCGGCTGCATATGTACGGCGACGAGCGGGCCTACCGCTTCTACCTGACCGGCGAGGGCCGGCCCGGTTGGGAAACCGACCCCGACCTGACGGCCGCCCGCTTGGTGATCCTTCGGCCGCAACTGCCGCTGGCGGCGCTGCTGCGCCGTGACCCGCGTTTTCGGCTGGCCCACGAAGACCCAGTCGCCGTTGTGTTCGTGGCCCGCCCGGAAGAGTCCGGGGTCCGGGGTCCGTAGTGCCGGCTCCAGCGCCCTTGTTGTCGCTGGCCTTCTGGGTTGGGTGGTCGGGGCTGAGTCTTCGAAGCCCCGGCGTCGCAGACCGGGGCGAAGCGTAGCGACGCCCTGGCTACCCTGGATGGCACCATAGGTTCTTTGAGGTTGCAGTAGGTTCCTTGAGGCGTTCACCATGCAAGCGGAATTAGTGGAGAGGCCGGCACCGTCGTCAGCGGAAGGCGGGATCGAGGTGTCAGTCGTGATGCCTTGTCTGAATGAGGCACGGACCGTTGGGACCTGTGTGGACAAGGCGATCGATTCGCTGGAGCGGATGGGCATCCGCGGCGAAGTGATCGTCGCCGACAACGGCAGCAGCGACGGCTCGGCCGAGATTGCCGCCCGCCACGGGGCCCACGTGGTCCGTGCCGAGCGGCGCGGCTACGGCGCGGCGCTGCAGGCGGGGATCGCCGCCGCCCGCGGCCGGTACATCATCATGGGCGATGCGGATGACTCCTACGACTTCAGCGATCTGGAGCCGTTTATCCGACGGCTGCGGCAAGGGGACGATCTGGTCCTGGGCAACCGCTTCCGCGGCGGCATCCGCCCCGGCGCCATGCCCTGGCTGCACCGCTACGTGGGCAATCCCCTGCTGACCGGCATCCTCAACCTGTTCTTCCGCAGTCCGATCGGCGATGCCCACTGCGGCCTACGTGCCTTCCGCAAGGACGCCTACGAGCGATTGGGGCTGAAGACGCCCGGCATGGAGTTCGCCAGCGAGATGGTGGTCAAGGCTTGCCTCAAGGGGCAGCGGATCAGCGAGGTGCCGATCGTGCTGCACCCCGATGGCCGCGACCGCCCGCCGCACCTGCGCAGCTTCCGCGACGGCTGGCGTCACCTCCGCTTCCTGCTGTTGATGTGTCCGCACTGGCTATACCGGGTGCCGGCCGTGGTACTGTTTGGCCTTGGCCTGGCCTTGATGATTTGGCTGACGCCGGGACCGCGGCCTGTTGCCGGTGTCGTGCTCGATGTGCACACCCTGCTCCTGGGAGCGCTGTGCGTGCTGCTCGGCTATCAGACGTTCTGGCTGTGGCTTTATGCCTGCATCTGCGGCTGGACTAGCGGTCTGTGGCCGCCCGACCCATCCCTTGATCGGGTGTTACGGCGCTTCCGGTTGGAGCATGGCCTGCTGGCCGGCGCCGCTCTGCTGCTGCTTGGGCTGGGGCTGAACCTCTGGCTGGTGTACCTGTGGTACTCGGTCAACCTGGGCAACCTCGATGTGCAGATCACGCTCCGCTACGCCCTGTGGGGTTTCACCGCTATGGTGCTTGGCGTGCAGACGGTCTACGGCAGTTTCTTCCTGAGTATGCTCGGCATGGGCGGTCGCGGCAGTGAACCGTGAGCAGCTCGGATCGGGGAGAAGGGGTGATTGATGCATGAGCGGGGCGAAGGACGAGACGAGGCGGCAAGCTCACGCGGTGCTCGATACCCGGCGGCCACTGTGGAAGGTTTGTCGTCAGCCGCCGACCGCCCGGCGCCGCCGGTGAATGATTTATTCCGCAGCATCTGCCGTCTTCCCTGGCCCAACCTGCTCACGCTGTTCCTCATCGTCCCGCTGGCGATCGACTACTTCAGCCCCTTTGCCGATCTCGATTACACCTGGCAGATCCGCACCGGCGAACGCATCGTCCAGACCGGCCGGCTCTCCCCGCCGGAGTCGTTCTCCTACACGGTGCCGGGCCGGCCGGTGGATCAGGTCGAATGGCTCTATGAGGTGACCCTGTATGCGGTCTGGACCACCTTTGGCTACGGCGGTTTGAAACTGCTGCGGACACTGCTCGTCGCCGCCACGTTGCTGCTGCTCGCCTGGCGGCTGCGGCGGGAAGGTGTGGCGCCGCACGGAATCATCCTGGCCGTCGTGGCGGCCATCGTGACCCTCTGCCCGTTCTGGAACCTGCGGCCGCTCTACTGCACTACCCTCGGCCTACTGCTGGTCGCCGGCTGGTTGCATGATCACTGCACCGGCCGTCGGCCGCTGACATGGTGGCTGCCGGTGATGATGCTGCTGTGGGGCAATGCGCATCCGGGTGTCATCGTGGGGCAGGGGCTGCTCCTCGGGGCGATCGCCTGGGAATGGCTCAACCGCTGGGTGAGGCTTAACCCGCCGCTGGACCGGGCCGCCTGCGGGCGGCTTACCCTGATCGGCGGTCTCGGGCTGGCCGCTTCCCTGCTGGGGCCGAACCCGCTCGGCCGACTCCTCCTCCCCTTCAGTCCGGAGATGCGGCACCCGGTCATGGGGATCTTTGAGGAGATGCAGCCGCTGTACCATTTCCTGCTGCGGCCGCCTTACACGGTGGCCCTGGCTTATCCGATCGCGGCACTGGTCGGGTTGACGGTCGTGCTGGGCTTCCGCCGCTATCGGCTCTGGGAAGTCGCCCTGCTGACGGGGCTGGCCGTGCTGGCCAATGCCGCGGTGCGCAGTGTGCCCGACTGGGTGTTGCTCAACCTGGCCCTGGGCGTGCCGCATCTGGCCGCGCTGGTGCGCCGGGCCGAGGAGCAGCCAGAGAGAACGGCCCGGTGCTGGCTGCTCGCCCTGCGGGTCAATCGGTTCCTTCGGCGCGAGCTGGCCAGTCCTCGGCTGCGCTTCCAATGGGGTTGGCCGGCCGCTGCCTTGGCCGTGCTTGCCCTGATCTCTCTGGTGCCGCCGCTGAGCAGGCGGATGCCGATTCAGGACGACCCGAGTTGGCCGAAGGGCGCCCTGGACTGGATCGAGGCCCAGGGATTGGGCGGGCGGTTTTTTAGCCCCCCCAACTACGGCTCTTACGTCATCTGGCGGCTGGGCGACCAGGGCAAGTGCTACGTCTACACTCGCGGCTTCTGCCTGCCGCCCGAGTTGCTCGAGGACAGCCATTACGTCCCGCAACTGGGGCCGGACTGGCCGGCGCGGCTGGAGCGCGTTCTGGCCCACGGCACCGACTACTTCTTGCTGGAAACCACCGGCCCGCGCGGGCAGCTCTGGCAGTCGCTCCGGCCTCATGTCGGCGCCCCCCTTTATCTCGATGAGCAAACCGTGCTGCTTAGCGCCGCACAGGTCCGCCGGGCGCTGCCGCTGGCTTTCCCTTCGGCGATCGAAACTGCCGGGCGGTGAGAGCACCTCTTCCGGCACGGCGGAACGGTTGCCTTCGATATGGGGAATCGCATAACATGCTCAGGAGTGGCTGGGGCGCAGCTCCGCCTGCCCCGTCTGTTGTTCGGGTATCTGAGCGAGTGAAGCCGTGCCATACCCTCGTTTCCTGCGTGTCCGCCAGCAGTTCGAGAGGCCCCGTGTGGAAGATATCCCGGCCGCCGTCCGGGGTGCCTTGGAGAAGCTCGACCTGGGACGCCACATTCGGCCGGGCCAGAGCGTGGCCCTAACCGCCGGCAGCCGCGGCATCGCCAACATCCCGCTGGTGCTGCGGAGCGTCGTCGAGTTCCTCCACCGCCTCGGGGCCCGTCCTTTCCTGGTGCCGGCGATGGGCAGCCACGGCGGCGGCACCGCCGAGGGCCAGCGCCGCATCCTCGAAAGCTACGGCATCACCGAGGCCTTCGTCGGCGCCCCCATCCGCGCCTCCATGGAAGTCGTCTCGCTCGGCGCCACGGCCGAGGGCTTTCCGGTCGTGCTCGACCGCCATGCCGCCGAGGCCGACCATATCGGCATCATCGCCCGGATCAAGCCGCACACCGCCTATCACGGGCCGATCGAGAGCGGTTGGATGAAGATGATGATGATCGGCCTGGGCAAGCACGTCGGCGCCCTGAACTATCACCGTATCCTGTTGGAGTACCCCTTCGACCAGGTGGTCCGCTCCGTCGGCCGGGTCATCCGCGCCCAGGCGCCTATCCGTTTCGGCCTGGCCGTTGTCGAGAATGCCTACGACGAGACCGCCCACGTCGAGGCGGCCCACCCGGAGGATTTCGAGCGGCGCGAGGAAGGGTTGCTGGAGCTGGCCCGGCGCTGGTTGGCCCGGCTGCCGTTGCGCGAGGCCGACCTGCTGATCATCGATGAGATCGGCAAGGACATCAGCGGCTCCGGCATGGACACCAACGTCGTCGGCCGCAAGCGCGCCGCCCGGCTGGGGCAGGCGGTGATCGACCAGCCGCGGATGCGGCACATCTTTGTGCGCGGTCTGAGCGAGCGGACGCATGGCAACGCCACGGGCATCGGCCTGGCCGACTTCACCACCCGCCGCCTGGTCGAGGCGATGGACTACCGCGCCACCGTGATCAACTGCCTGACGGCCGGCTACCCCGAAGGAGCGAACCTGCCGGTGCAGTTCGACACCGACCGCGAGGTAATCGACGCGGCCCTGGCGATCATCGGCACCCGCCCACCGGAAGAAGCCCGGGTCCTGCGCATCCGCAACACGCTGTGTCTGGAGGAGGTCGAGATGTCCGAGCCGTGCCTGGTGATGGCGAGCGGCCGATCCGACCTGACACCGCTCGGCCCCCCTCGCCCGCTCACCTTCGACGCCGCGGGAAACCTGCCGCCGTTTTGACAGGAAAGCGGCAGGATGGTACTCCGAGCCCGGAACGTATTGTCCGAGCCCGGAGCGTATTGTCCGAGCCCGGAGCGTCAGCGACGGGTAAGGGTCGTGACCCGTCGCTAACGCTCCGGGCTCGGACAAAAACTGCGACGGGTAGGGGTCGTGGCCCGTCGCTGACGCTCCGGGCTCGGACAAAAACTGCGGAGGGGGTGGGATTCGAACCCACGAGGGACTTGCGTCCCTGCTGGTTTTCAAGACCAGTGCCATCGGCCGCTCGGCCACCCCTCCGAGAAGACCACCTTTTCCATCATACCGTCCCCAGAGTTTGCGAGAAGAGGTCCCGTAAGCGCTGGAGGCTCCCAACGGCTGGCGACCGCCCGGCCGCCAGCGACTTGACAAGCCCTCGATCGCAACCCATCTTTGAATAGCCCCAGTCCCTCTCCCGTCCCGGGACTGTTCCATCGAACCGCCTAGCCCTGTTCAACTCGCACACCCTTTGAGTCCTTTTACCGGGAAAGGGGAGAGAGATGTTGCTGCCTCAAGGAAGTATCCGACGATTCCTCGAAGCCGAGGATGGACCGGCCGCGGTCGAATACGCGGTCATGCTTGCTCTGATCATCGTGGTCTGCATCAGCACCATCGGGGCGCTGGGCATCCGTACCCGAGACATCTGCGATATAGTGTGCATGGCCCTGGAGCGCCGCAGCCCCACCCCACCCATGCCCTGAGTGTTGTCCCTAACAGGTGAACCCATGCGGACCTTGCTGAGCCGACTCGGCCTGAAGAAACCCTGGCAGCGCTGCCTCCTCGTGGCGGTCCTGAGCTTCCCGCTGGCTCTGGGCGTCCGCCAGGCGCTGCAAGCCGTGGTGCCGGTGAACCTGGCGGCCGACGCCGTGGAGTACGTTCGCCGTTACAAGGAACGGCCCCTTTCCGAACCGCTCACTCACCTCCTCAACGATACCGCTCACCCTCGCGTCCCGACCCAGCCGCACGCCCTTCTCGGCCAAGAGCCGATCGACTTCACGCTCCTGGACGACCAGGGCGCGCCGGTCTGCTTGGAAGAGCTTCGCCGGGATGGGCCGGTCGTGCTGGTCTTCTACTATGGCTACCGTTGCAGCCACTGTGTGAGTCAGCTTTTTGCCCTGAACGAAGACCTGGCCCTGTTCCGGGAGTTGGGGGCGCAGGTCGTGGCCGTCAGCGCTGACGCGCCCGAGTTCACCGCCGAGCGTTTTCGGGAGTATGGCCGGTTCGACTTCCCCGTCCTCTCCGATCCGGGCAATCAGGTGGCGCGTTCCTACGGGGTGTACCGGCCCGCATCGGACGACGGCCCCGAGGAGTTGCTGCACGCCACGTTCCTGATCGGCACCGATGGTTGCGTCTTCTGGGTCAATTGCGGCCCGACCCCCTTCCTGGACAACAAGACGCTTCTTCAGGAAATCGCCCAGCATGAAGGCGTCCTCCCGCCCGGCTGAGCCGCCGGTGCTCCTCTCCATTTGCCGTCCGGAAACCCGACGGTTCGCCGACCGCCGCAGGGCCCGCCGGGGCCGTTGGCGCTAGGTGGTCGGGAAAGTTGAACCGGCGGGGGGCTGCTGATAACGTGACTATACAAGGTCGCGAGTGATCGGCGGACCGTCGGCCCACGAGGGGACTGGAATGGCCAGCAACTACGACGTGATTGTGATCGGTGCCGGGCACAATGGGCTGGTAACCGCGGCCTACCTGGCCAGGGCCGGCCTGAAGGTGTTGGTGCTGGAGCGGCGCGAGATCGTCGGCGGGGCCTGCGTCACCGAGGAAATCTGGCCGGGCTTCAAGGTTTCGACCGCCGCTTACGTCAATAGTCTGCTCCGCCCCGAGATCATCCGCGACCTCGAGTTGAAGCGGCACGGCTTCGAGATGCTGCCGCGCAACCCCTCGTCGTTCACCCCGTTCCCTGACGGCCGCTACCTGATGCTCGGGCCCGACAAGAACCTGAACTACCGCGAGGTGAGCAAGTTTTCGGTCCGCGATGCCGCGGCATTGCCGCGCTACGAGGAGATGCTGGCACGCGTGGCCGACTTCATCGAGCCAACGCTCCTGATGACGCCGCCTGATCCGTGGTCCGGCCGGCTCCGCGACCTGTGGCAGCTCGGCAAGCTGGCCTGGCGCTTCAAGAAGCTCGGCAAGGACGGCGCCTTCGTCATCGACGTGTTGACCGGTTCGGCCGCCGACATCCTGAACCGTTGGTTCGAGTCGGAGCAGCTCAAGGTGACGCTGGCCACCGACGCTTTGATCGGAGCAATGGCTTCGCCGTCGATGCCGGGGACGGCCTACGTGCTCTTCCATCACGTCATGGGGGAGTGCAACGGCGTCCGCGGCGTCTGGGGGTATGTTCGTGGCGGCATGGGGGGCATTACCCAGGCCCTGGCGGCGGCAGCCCGCGAGCACGGGGCCGAGATCCGCACCAACGCTCCAGTGGCCCGCATCCTGATCCGCGACGGCTCGGCCCAGGGAGTGGTACTGGAGGACGGCACCAGCATTGCCGCCCCGCGCGTCGTCTCCAACGCCGACGCCCATGTCACCTTTCTGAAGCTGATGGACGCCAAGGAGCTGCCCCCCGACTTCGTCGAGGGTCTCCGTCGCATCGACTACACCAGCCCGGCGCTGAAGATCAACGTGGCCCTGAGCGAGCTGCCTGACTTCCGGGCACTGCCCGGCACGCAACCGGGACCGCAGCACCGCGGCACAGTGCATATCGCGCCGACGATGGAGTACCTGGAGCGCGCCTACGACGATGCCAAGTACGGCCGGCCGTCGCAATCGCCGCTGTTGGAATGCACCCTGGCCAGCGCGGTTGACCCGACGGTGGCTCCGCCGGGCAAGCACTTGATGTCGATGTTCGTGCAGTACGCCCCGACCAACCTGCGCGAGGGGAGCTGGGACGACGTGAAGGAGAGGTTCGCCGACCGCTGCTTCGAGATCATGGACGAGTACGCGCCGAACTTCCGCCGCGCGGTGATCGACCGGCAGGTGCTGTCGCCGCGGGACATCGAGCGCCGCTTCGGGCTGACGGGGGGCAACATCTTCCAGGGGGCGATGACGCTGGGCAACCTGTTTTTCCTGCGGCCGGTGCCGGGCTGGTCCAACTACCGCACGCCGATCCGCGGCCTGTACCTGTGCGGCGCGGCGACGCACCCCGGCGGCGGCGTGATGGGCGCTTGCGGTTACAACGCTGCCCGCGAGATCCTGCGCGACGGCCGCCGGGGCCGGGGCGGAGCCCAGTGACGCGCCGGGAAGTAGTGCCGGGGCGGAGTCTTCGAAGTCCCAACGGCCTAACGGGCCCGAGTTTGGTGTGCGCAATGAGAAAGGCCCCAGAGGCGATCCCTGGGGCCTTTCGTCTAATCCCCGGCGATAACCTACTCTCGCGCCAAGAGGCACTACCATCGGCCCGGGCTGCTTAACGGCCGTGTTCGGAATGGGAACGGGTGTGGCCAGCCCGGTATGCTCACCGGAGAACGACCCGCCGCCTCGGACTACGAGGAGACAGCGGGCCAAAGAGCGCAACGGGTAGCGGTAAAGTAGTCTCTGCATCAGCCCCGGGCCGGCCCTGCCCGGAGAGCGGGATCGAGGCGGCCAAGCACTCGGCTGTTAGTACCGGTTAGCTGCGACAGTTACCTGTCGTGCACACCCGGCCTATCGACCTGGTCGTCTTCCAGGAGCCTTCGCGCCTCAAGGCGCTGGAGACCTGATCTAGAGGAAGGCTTCGCGCTTAGATGCCTTCAGCGCTTATCCGTGCCGCACATAGCTACCCAGCGGTGCCGCTAGCGCGACAACTGGCACACCAGAGGTGCGTCCCTCCCAGTCCTCTCGTACTAGGGAGAAACCCTCGCAAGTCTCCTTCGCCCACAGCAGATAGGGACCGACCTGTCTCACGACGGTCTAAACCCAGCTCACGTACCGCTTTCATTGGCGAACAGCCAAACCCTTGGGAGCTTCTCCACCCCCAGGATGCGATGAGCCGACATCGAGGTGCCAAACCTC
>DATLYH010000229.1:0-10669 GCA_035575035.1 Gemmataceae bacterium | reverse complement strand
GTTCACACCGGCCGCTCGCCAGTTCGTTAGAAGCTCTGAGGCCGGGGGACGGCGGGCGGCCGCCCCCCCGCGAGCAGCGTCCCAATTAGTGGTTGAGTCGAAATTCACTGCTGTTGATCAGTGCCCACAGGATGTCATGGTACGCCTGCCGGGCATCGCCCTGCTTCTGGACATAGGCGGTCAGCCGCTCCGCTTCCGCCGTGCTCGGACGGCGCGAGAGGGTGGCCAGGTAGAGCCGCTCGATCACCGCGGCCGGTGCCTGCTCGCCCTTGGCGATTCGGTTAACGGCAGCGGTGAGGTTGTTGGCCTGGGGCGCGTTCATCAGGCGGAGAGCCTGTGGGATGCCGTCCTGATACTCGGTCGGGTCGGCGTTCTCGTCTCCCTGGAAAAAGGCGACGAACTGGTTGCGTGGGTTGTTGGCCCGTTGCAGGGCCGGGTTCGCATTGCGGAGGACCGGCCGTGCGGGCCGGGCCGGGCCAAGGACCTGCTCCAGGGAATCGTAAAGCTGCTCTGGTGTCAGCACCTTGACGGTCATGTGGGCGAACAGCGCCGGGTCCACGTCGCCAGCGACCGGCTTGCTGGAGCGCTGGTAAGTCTGACTGTTGCAAATGCCGCGGATCAGGTGTTTCAGGTCGAAGCCGCTCGCCACGAACTGGGCCGTCAACTCCTGTAGCAACTCGGGGTGCGACGGGATGTTCCCCTCGTGCATGTCATCGACCGGGTTGACCAGGCCGCGGCCAAAGAAGTGATGCCACATCCGGTTGACCATCGCCCGGGCGAAGAACGGATTGTCGGGGGAGGTCAGCCAGGCGGCGAATGCGGGGCGGTAGGGCTCGTTGGCCTTCAGCTTCGGCTGCTCACCCAGGAGGAACTTGGGGGGGAGGTTCATGGCCGACTCGGGCAGCATCCGCTGCCGGCCGGTGCCGCTCTCGTTGATGCCGGGGCTGACCCCCTGCTTGGCGGCCCGGTTGACGTTGTCGGGGCGGACCTTGACGAAGAAATTGGCCATGCCCCAGTAGTCGGTCTGCTTCCAGCTGGTAAACGGGTGGTTGTGGCACTGGGCGCATTGCAGCTGGATGCCGAGGAAGAGCCGGCTAACGATGTCGTTGACCTTGTCGGCCGTTGGGTTGGCCAGGAAGAAGGTGACCGCCCCATTCTTGTCCTGGGTACCGGTGGCGGTGAGCAGCTCGCTCACCATCTGGTTCCACGGCTTGTTCTCGTTGAAGTTCTGCTCCAGCCACTTGATCATCGGCTCGTGCTGGAGCCGGCGGTTGTCGGAGGTGCGGGGCAGGAGCATCGCCTGCCAGATGTCGGCCAGGTGCCGGCCATATTGCGGGCTGGCCAAGAGTTCGTCGATCACCCGGGCCCGCTTGTCGGGGCTGGTGTCGTTGAGGAACTCGACAACCTTGTCGGCGGGCGGGATCACCCCGGCAATGTCCAGATAGAGCCGACGGAGGAACTCGGCATCATCGGCAAGGGGTGCGGCAGTGACCTTCTCGGCAGTGAGTTTGGCCTGAATCTCCTGGTCGATCAACCGGGCCAGAGTCGGTGCATCGAGCTTGGCACCGCTTCCCTTGGCGACCCTGCCGGCCGCCACTGCCGTGCCGCCGCCCGCCAGCAGCACCGCAACCGCAGCCACGGCCAGGGCTTGCCTCCGGAGTACCCTGGTGTACCGCTTCATATCTGTTACTCCTTCCCGTCGAAGCCTGCTCAAAACCTTAGGTTGTCTAACCCCACCCCCGCCTGCCGGTTCCGCCTGCTGCGGTCATTTTTCCGGAGATTCTTGGGATGGTCGGCGCCCCGACGGGATAGGACGTGCCCGGAGCGTGAGCGACTCGTAATACGAGCCCGGAGCGTGAGCGACTCGTAATACGAGCCCGGAGCGTCCGCGACGGGTATTGTCCGAGCCCGGAGCGTCAGCGACGGGATAAGACGTGCCCCGTCGCTGACGCTCCGGGCTCGGATAGTTACTCCCCGATTCAGTACGGCCCGGGGACGACCTCGCCGTGGGCGACGGGATTGCGGAATTGAAACCACTTCAACCGCCATTGCCCGTCAGGGTCGAGACAGAAGTCGGCCTCGACGAGGTAGAACGGGTCCTGCCGGCTGCCCCTGATGTTGGCCCGGGCCTTGGCGTAGAAGAAGACCTTAGCCAGCTTGTTCGCCCGCGGCTCCTCCCCTTCGAAGCGGAACTCCCAGACCACGACGTCGGTCACTTCGCCCGACTCGATGTAGCGGCGGGCGAACTCCCGGAATTCCTTCTTGCCCCGGCCGCGGGCGCTGAAGCTCTCGGAGACATGCCGGAAGACCCGCTCGGTGTCGCGCGAGCGCACCCCGTCCGCCATTTCCTCGA
Organism: Gemmataceae bacterium; assembly: GCA_035575035.1. Taxonomy (GTDB): domain Bacteria; phylum Planctomycetota; class Planctomycetia; order Gemmatales; family Gemmataceae; genus DATLYH01. The sequence continues at coordinate 8,316 of DATLYH010000229.1, read as the reverse complement.
TGATCCGCACGATCTGCTCCTGGTCGGTCACAACCAGGTAATCAATCAGCGCGACCAGGCCGGCCAGTACGGCCAGCAGCGCGACCAGAATTCCTCCCAGGGCAAGGGCATTGATGGTGCGGGGCTCCTTGCGGCGGTCGCGGACCAACTCGATCGGGATGAACCGGTCACGGTTCATCCACGCGGCGATCAGCACGACCAGGGCCAGAGCCCCCAGGATGGCATAGACCGTGGTAGGATTTTCAGCCAGCCAGCGCGGCATGACAGGGACCGGGGTTGGAGATTCAGGCCCCGGCAACGTCCGAGGCGGGCGGCCGGGGGCCCGGATGCTTGCGCTTGCGAACGAGGGGCCGAGGCGCATCGGATGGCCGAAAGAAGACGCCGGCCGTCACCAGCAACCCGACGGCGCTGGCAACCGCCGTGCGGCGGAGCGCGGCATCCCGGGCAAAGAGACTCACCACGCGCCGCCAGCCGTCCGGCTGCGCCTCTCCATTATCCACCAGAGGGGCCAGCAATACCAGCAAGAACAGGATGGCCGAAGCAGCCACCGTCAGGCGGCAAAGCAGACGGGGAAGCCAGGGCAGGTGGAAGCGGCCGGGCATGGACAGTCCGCTCAGCGGAGCCGCTCGGCGACGCCGGTCGGGACGGCCCCTTCCTTGAAGGCGTGCTGCCGCCAGTGCTGCTCCAGCTCGTTGAAGTCCTGGTAGCCGTAGTAGCGCTTCAGGGCCGCCTCGTAGCCGGTGCGCATCCCCTCACGAACAAAGCGGATGAAGGTCTGCGGTCCTTTCGCGCCGGCTAGGAACTCGACCAGAGAAACGCTCTGGGCGTAGAAGACGCCGATCTGGCGCGGGTCGGGGTAGTCGTTAAGCTGCATTAGCTGACGCAGGCTGAAGAGCTGCCGCTCCTGGCGGTATTGCGGCAACTTGACCAGATGGCGTTCGACCTTGTCGCGCGGCTCGGTCAGCACCGCCACCCCCTCGTCCACCCAGCGCGGCACCGGTCGGTCGCCGAACTTGCCTGCCAGCACCACGTGCGTCGTCTCGTGCGGCAGCACCGCGGTCAGCAGGTTCGGGTCGTCGCAGTGCAGGTCGATGCGCCGGCTAAGGACCCGGCCGCCGTCGAGTTGCATGGTGGAGTGGCCGGGCGAGCTGGCCGGGACATGGGTTGCCCGGCTGTAGTCCTGAGCGGTGGCGTGCAGGACCAGGTCGCAGCGCGGGTTCCAGGTCTCGCCGACCTCGCCCAGCCACTTCTGGGCCATCTCCGCCCGGGTGCGCTCGGCCACCGCAGCGACCCGTTCCACGAAGTCGCGGCTCTGGTTGTGGTAGATGCGGAAGTTGGCCGTCTCGGCGACTTGCCAGCCGTCCGCGGCGCGCTCCAGGTGGCGGACGGTGACGGCCGGCGCCGCGCCGCCCGGGCCGGGGACTGAGCCGGCCGCGCGCCGCTCGGCGATCTTGCGGAGGATGTCCTGACCGAATCCCTCCAGCCGCGGCGCCAGCGACATCGCCCGGCGCACCTCTTGTTCCAGCTCGGGGTAGGCCGGCCCGCCCCGAGGCGGCTGGTTGAGTTGCTGGACCACCTGGTACAGCTTGCAGTAGCCCCAGCGCTCGCCACAGGCGGCCGTGCTGTTCGGGTCGGCCTGGTGCGCCTGCTCGAACAACCGGGCTGCCTCTTCGTAGCGCCGGCCGGCAAACTCGCGCTCAGCCTGCTCCACCAGCGCCTGGGCCTTGCTCTGCCGGGCGTGGAACTCGCTGAACGGGTTGTCGTCGCCCTGCAACCGGACGGTCGGCGCCGGGGTAACCGCCTCGCCCACGGCGGGCCGGGCCGGCAGCGCGGCGGGCGTGACCGGGGACTTCGGCTCGCTGCTGGCCCCGCGCGGCGGAAAGTCAAGAATGGCGCCGGGGTCGAGGGTCAGCAACCGGCGCAAGTAGATCTGGGCCTCGGCCTCCTGGTTGGCCTGCCGCAGCTCCTTGACATAACCGCGGTAAGCGTCGCGCAGAGCGGCCAGGTACTCACGGCTGCCATTGATCCGGCTGAGCTGGCCTTCCAGGGCATAGACGGCCGCCTGGTAGTTGCCGCGTGCCATCTGCTCGCGCCCTTGCCGTAGGGCAGCCTGGACGGCCAGCGTGCCGGCAACAGTGTCCTCACCGGCAGCCGACAGAGGACAAAGGGCGCCCAGAAGCGCGCCCGCGCAGAGGATCGCACGAAGGCCTTCCTTGGCCATGACCGCATCCTTGCTTGGTGATTGGTCCGGCGAAATGCTCGCCGGCGGGCGAGGAGGGCTCCCAGCGGTGACCGGGCAGACGGGAAGGGAACCGGCAGCGAGCTGGTCGGCGGCGCCCTCCGCCAAGGCTTGGGGTGAGCGCCGCCCGGTACGAGTCGATCAGCGCCCCTCCTTGATTCACGTCGGCGGGGGAAGGCTATCTCCGGGTCGTCCTTCCCGGTGCCGCTGCCTCTCGGGCGGGGCACCTTGCCGCGCCAACGGGCCACACAGTAAGTCAGCGCCAGGAAAAAGACAAGAGGAAGTTCAGCGCCCTTCCTTCCCGACAAGAGACAGGCACCGTGCCCCCCCTCACCCGATCCTTTCCCCCTCGGGGGAGGAGAGAGTAGGGTAAGGGGAGCGATTCGCCGCAGTTGCCTTGACCTCGTTCGGCTCGCGCGGCAAGTAGATGTCGAAGCGGGAGCCTTCGCCGGGCCGGCTCCAGACTTTCACCTCGCCGCCGTGGCTGCTGACGACCTGCTGGACTACGGCCAGGCCCAGCCCAGTGCCGTGCTCCTTGGTCGAGAAGAAGGGGTCGAAGATCCGGGCCTTGACCGCCTCCGACATCCCCTGACCGGTATCCTGGATGGTGAGGCGCACCCAGCCGGCATTAGCAGTGCCGCCGCTGCCGTTGCAAGAGTGGACCGCCTGGGTGCGGATCAGCAGCCGGCCGCCGTGGGGCATGGCGTCGCGGGCATTCAGGCAAAGGTTCATCAACAGCTGATGCAGCTGCATCTCGTCGGCCCGCACCCAGAGCTTCTCCTCCCCCAGGTCTTGCTCCAGCGTGATCTGCGGCGGCAGAGTGGCCCGCAGGATTTCCAGCGTCCGGGTGACGACGCGGTTGAGGTCGATCCGCCGCCGTGCTGCGTGCCGCTGTTTGCTGAAGGCCAGCAGCTGCCCGGCCAGACCGGCGGCCTGCTGGCCGGCCTCGGCGATCCGCTGCAAGTCCTCGCGCACCGGATGATCCTCGGCCAGGTTGGACTGGGCCAGCTCCGTCAACGCCAGGATCACGTTCAGTAGGTTGTTGAAGTCGTGGGCGATGCCGCTGGAGAGCCGGCCGACCAGTTCCAACCGCTGCGCCCGCTGTAGCTCCTGCTCCAGCCGCCGCTCGCGCGTCATGTCCACCACCAGCGCCGTCACGCCGACGATTTCCCCGTCCTGGTGATGCGGCTGAGCGATGACGTAACCGACCTGCTCGCGGCCGTCTTTGGCCCGGTAGCGGACCTCGGTCCGGACCGTCTGCCCGGCGAGCGCCTCTGCGAAAAGGGCCTGGGCGTGCGGCAGGTCTTCCGGGCGGACCAGCGTTTGCCAGTCGGTTGTCTCGAAGTCGCTCCGGTCGTAGCCGGTGATCTGCTGGGTTGCCGGGTTGAGGTAGGTGATACGGGCCTCGCGGTCGAATTGAACAACCATCAACGGGAGCGTCTCTACCAGACCGCGGTATTTTTCCTCGGAGGCGCGGAGGATTTCCTGGGCCTGGCGCTGGGCGGTGATATCGGCGAAGGTGGTGACCACGCCGTGGGGCCCCGAGCCGGGTCCTGCGGGCAACGGCATGGCGTTGACCAGCACCCATCGGATGGCGGATGGCGGATGGTGGATTGCGGATTTCCCATTGTCAATCCGCAATCCACCATCCGCCATCCGCAATTCCTGGATGCCCAGGACCACGTTGCGCACCGGCCGACCGGTCTCCATGCTGATGCGGACCGGGTGTTCTTCGGCGGGCAGCGGTGTGCCGTCTTCGCGGAGATAGTGCCACTCCGGTGACAGCAGGGAGCGGCCGCGGAGCCGCTCGCCGGGCAGGCCCAGGATCGCGCCGGCAGCCGGGTTGCACTCGACGATGATGCCGGCCGGGTTCTGCACGACCAACCCCTCGGCCATCGTCTCGATGACAGCCCGCAGCCGGGCCTCACTTTCATGGCGGGCGCGCTCGGCCTGCCGTAGTACGGTCAGATCCTCGAAGACCCAGACGGCGGCGTGAGTCTTCCCCTGGCCGCGCAGGTCGATTGGGGCGGCCCAGGTGATCAGCGGCACGCGCCGGCCATCGGGCCGGTGGACGACGATATCGTCCCGCATGGTGGTCAGGCCCCGTCGGATGGCCAAGCTGACGGGCAGCTCGTCGGCGGGGTAAGGCGTGCCGTCGGGCCGGTGCAGGCCGTAGATCTGGGGAAGATGGTCGAGGCCGGCCGAGGGATCCTCGCGCTGGCCCAGCAGCTGCCGCGCCCGCGCGTTGACCAGGATGGGCCGGCCGCCGGGCGCCTGCACAAAGAAGACGCCCGCAGGCAGGTTGGCCACTAGGGCGTAAAACATGCTGGTGGTGTGGCGCAGATCGTCGGCCAGGGTCCGTTGCTCGGTGATGTCGGCCGCCACGCCGTCCCATCCTTCCAGCACGCCGTCGGCGCCGAAGATCGGCACCAGGGTATCACGCAGCCAGCAGTCCTTGGCCGCAGCAGGTTGGACGGCGATAACGCGCGAGCTGCCGGACGCGAAGTGGGCCGGGCCGGACTCCTTCCCGCCGCCCCTGGCCCCTTCATCCCGAGGAGAGAGCGACGAGGCGAGGGGGGGCACGGCTAGGCGGTATTCGCATGTGACCGGCTCCCGCTGCCGGCCGAGTTGGGCCAGGGCGGCGAGGACAATCTCGCGGTCGTTGGGGTGGACCTGGGCAAGCCAGCGCTCGTAACTGCCGAGCAGCTCTTCCGGGGCACAGCCGAGCACATCGCGGCAGGCAGGACTGACGAAGGTGATGTCGGCGACCGGCGCCCGGCCTTCACCCGCCGGCGACACGACGCGGGCGCTGTAGAGCACCACCGGGATGTGGCCGACGACTCGGCGGTAGCGGGCCTCGCTGCCACGGACCCAGTTGACCGAGGTGGTGACCAGCAGGGCCGCGCCGCCCTGGGCCAGCAGGTTCTCTTGCAGCAGCAACTCGGCCTGGCCGGCTCGCCCTTGCAGCGCCACCAGCGTCAGGGGGACGACCGCCGCCGCTGCCGCCGCCAGCGTGCCGCCTCGCAGTCCCTGGCGCATACTTGCCCAGACGATGATCAGCAGCGCCACGCCCCACAACTGCCAGCCGCTTCCTTCCTTCCCGTGGCTGTGGACCAGGAGCAATCCCAGCAGGCCGGCCCCCAGGGCCAAGCCTGCCAGCTCGATGACGTCGCCGCGGAGGAGGCGGGTCGGTTCGGGGAAGCCGCGCTGCTGCGGATCGCGCGGCATTTCCTCGGCCGCTAGTCCGTGGCGGACCAGCCACGGGGTGACAACCACCAGTAATGCCGGGGCCAGGCTCATGATGCCCAGCGCCCGGCTGATCCAGATCATCACGGCCAATTGTCCCAGGCCGACAGCTTCGGCGCCGATCAGCCAGAGCGGCAGCGCTCGCAACAGGGCGAACAGCCCGGCGGTCAGCCCCGGCACCAGGAACACGAATAGGATGGCGGAGCGGGGGTCCACCAGGCGGCGGGTCCCCCGGGCGGCGTGGTGGTAGAGCCACCAACCCGCCAGTGCCTCCAGGGCATTCAGGCCGACACCCCAGGCGTCAGCAGCCAGTCCCGGCCAGCCCCCGGGGACAGCATGGCCGCCGACCAGGTAACGGTGGAGCAGGGCCAGAAGGCCATCGAGGACCACCAGCAAAACCCCGCGACCGCCGAGCCAGGCGACCAGCGCCAGACCGATCCCAGCGGGGGGAAACCACAGGTAGGGCATTTCCCGCTGCCAGGCCAGGACGTGTCCCAGGTGCAGGCAGAGCAGTCCGGCCGCTGCCAGCGCCCCCTCGCCCCGACGCCACTTCGGAAGGCGGGCAGACGACGGCTCCGGCCCGGCACCGCGGCTCGGGGCTTGGCGGGACGGTGATACGTCGGAAGGAGGGGCCGACATCATTACCGTTCTCGTCTCCATTTGGCCGCGGGTTCAAGGTCACCCGTCGCTGACGCTCTGGGCTCGGATAATACCCGTCGCTGACGCTCCGGGCTCGGAGCAAAGACTCCGCATTCCGGTGCTGAGCGAGGCGGCAAAAACTCCTCGTGAGGGGTGGAGAAGAAATTGCTTTAAACCCGGTTGCCTTTCCTGGCCAACCCGGAGCGAGCACCAGGCACCGCGCGGGATTCATGAAAAGTGTAGGTTACATTTGGCCCCGGCTCAAGTTGCCCCGGTCGCGCGTTCCCCCCGGGCCCGGATGTGACCCGGTGATACCGCAGCGCGCGGATGCCCAGCCGCCTGGTCATGACTTCCGGGGGGATTCCCAAGTATCCTTGCCCTGATGCGGCGCCGGCTCGTCTTCCATGAACCCAACCAGGAAGATAACCGTCAGGACCGTTGTCAGGAAGGCCGCCACCGCGAATGTCAAGGCGAAGTTTCCCTTGACGGAGGCGCGGACCCACCCCGCCGACAAATTCCCCCCCAACAGTCCCATGCCGCTGATGCAGGTGAACAGTCCCTGCACGCTGACCCGAACATCGCCGCACGCCCGGCTGTTCACATAGACCTGTCCCGTCACCAGGAAGCAGCAGATGCACACCCCATGCAGTCCCAGCGATGCGATCACCAGGCCGATCGGCCGGCCCACCGCCAGCACCCCCAGGGCCAATCCCCACGAGGCCAACCCCACCAACATGGTGCCGCGCAGCCCCAACCGCAACAGCAGCATGGGCAACAGCGCCAGGCAAACGACCTCCAGCGTCTGCGTCAGGGTCAGTGTCGGGCCCAGCCACGGGCGGGGGATGCCTAGGTGCGTCAGTAGCAACGGCGTACCCTGGGTGCTGAAGGGGATGGTCCAGCAGACACCCAACAGGCAAATGGCCAGGACGGCGAAGGACCGGCCGCGCAGCAGGCGCCACGCTGCCAGGGGGGCCAGGGGGGAGCCGACCCGGCGCTGCGGCGGCGTGGGCGGCAGCGTCAGCCCGTACAGGCCGACCGCCGCAGCCATCAGCCCCGCCAGGCGAAAGGCGTCAGCCACCTCGCTCCGCGGCACCGCCGGCCGCACCCACGCCAGGAGGCTGCCCAGCCATTGCGGGTCGCTAAACCACGCCCCCAGCAACCAGCCGGGGATCATCCAGCCGACCGTCCCCCACAGCCGCACGCTGCCGAAGTTCTGCTGCGGGTTGGCGAGATGGGCAAAGGTGATGCTGGTGCTGAGGGTGAGCATGGGCACCAGGGCCAGCCAGCTAGCCAGGGTGGTGACGAAGACGGCCGCCGGAGTGGTCAGTCCGGCCAGCAGCCAGAGCAGAGCGCCGGCAGCCAGACCGAATATCGTCAGGCAGCGCTCGGCCGGCAGCCAGCGGTCGGCGATCTGCCCGGCCAGCAGCGGCGCCAGCAGGGCCGCCATCGCCTGGGTCGCGGCCGACAGCCCGATCTGCCCCGGGGTAAAGCCCAGCTCCTTCTCCAGGCGCAGGCTGTAGAACGGCACCACGGCGCCGGGTGCGGCATACTGCAAGAACATCAACAACGACAGACGCCAACGCAAGCGTGCAGGACCGGAAGAGAGGAATCGTTCCTCGCGGGTACAGTCGGTTACGTCCGGACTATTCTACGAGGAGACGCCCAGGGTGCCAGCGAAGGCGGCGGTTAGAAGGCAGGGGCACGCCAAAGAGCCAGCGCTTCCCAGGATGCTGAGTGGTCTTCCCTATCCGTCTCTTGCATGCTCATGGCTCGATCACCGGCTGCGATCCTTCCCGGGCCTCGTTGACCGGCGTTCCGGGCCGGAAAGTGAGCGGTTTTTCTTCGGGCGGGTCGATGTGCACGATGAGCCAGCCCTTGCCGAACTTCTCCAGGTGGAAGCGCGTCAGCCGCCGCTTGGCCGAGCCGATTTCCTCCAGCTCCACGACGGCGGCCGACGCAGCCGTTTCGGCCTGCGGATGCTGTACCCAGCCGCTGATGCCCGACTTGCTCAGCCGGAGGTGCTCCGCGAGCCGGGCCGGGTCGGCGAAGCGCTGCCGCGCCTCGGAGCGGAGCGGCTCGGCCAGGCAACTCAGGTAGCGGGCCACGTCGCCGTCCAGGCAGGCGGCGCAGTAGGCATCGAGACAGTCGGCCGGTGTGGCGAATGCGGTCGCGGCGGGGGGCGCGGACCAACG
>DATLYH010000228.1:0-11466 GCA_035575035.1 Gemmataceae bacterium | reverse complement strand
TTCTCCTTGAACAACCTGACTCTCTTCGGGCTGGTGCTGGCGATCGGCATTGTCGTGGACGACGCCATCGTGGTGGTCGAGGCGGTGGAGCACCATATCGAAAATGGTCTGGCCCCCCGCGAGGCCACCATCAAGGCGATGAGCCAGGTCTCCGGGGCGGTAATCGCCGTCGGGTTGGTGCTCAGTGCGGTGTTCATCCCGTGCGCGTTCATCGCCGGGATCACCGGTCAGTTTTTCCGGCAGTTCGCGTTGACGATCGCGGTCTCGACCTTGATTTCCGCGTTCAACTCGTTGACGCTTTCGCCGGCCCTGGCCGCCCTGCTGCTGCGGCCGCGAGAGAAGGAGCAGCGGACGCCGCCCTTGCCGCGGCTGGCATTCCCGGCGGCCGGCGCCTGGTTGGCTTATGAATTCCTCGCCCCACGGCTGGCGTTGCTGCTGCCGGACGATTGGCCGGGGTGGCTGGCGGCGGCGCTGGCCGTGACGGCGGGGGTGCTGGCAGGTTGGCTGGTGAGCCGGCCGCTGAACGCGATCCTGGCCAGCGCCTTTTACGCCTTTAATCGCGGCTTCGACCGTTTCAACATCGGCTACACCCAGGTGGTGGGCCGGCTGTTGCGCGTCAGCGTCCTCGTGCTGCTGATCTACGGCGGGCTGCTGGCCTTGACCTACACCAGCTTCGTCGCCGCCCCCAAGGGATTCATCCCGTCGCACGACAAGGGCTACCTCCTGGTCAACGTGCAGCTGCCCGACTCGGCCTCGGTCGAGCGGACCCGGCAAGCGGTGCGGCAGATCGAGGAAGTCGCCCTGCAAACCCCGGGCGTCAAGCATACGGTGGCCATCGCCGGCCAATCGATCCTGCTGGGGGCCAACGCGCCGAACTTCGGCTCGATGTATGTCATGCTCGACGACTTCCACCACCGCACCGATCCCAACCTGTCCGGCGACGCCATCGCCGCCCGATTGCTGGCCTCCCTTCAGGAAGCGATTCCTGACGGCGTCGTGAACGTTTTCGGCGCTCCGCCGCTGGAAGGGCTGGGCACCGCCGGCGGCTTCAAGATCATCATCGAGGATCGCGGCGATACCGGCCTCGATGCGTTGCAAGACGTGGCCGAGCGCGTGGTCCAGGCGGGCAACGCGACAGAGGGCCTGCGCGACCTGTTCACCAGCTTCCGGGCCAACACCCCCTGGCTGTTCCTTGACATCGACCGCGAGCAAGCCAAGGCGATGGGCGTCTCCATCAGCGAGGTCTTCAATACGCTGCAGGTGTACCTCGGCTCGCTGTACGTCAACGACTTCAACCGCTTCGGTCGGACCTGGCAGGTGATCGTCCAGGCCGACAGCAACTATCGCCGGCAGGTTGAGGACCTCAAGCAGCTCCGGGTCCGCAGCGATCGCGGCCACATGGTCCCGCTGACTGCCTTCGCCCAGGTGCGCAGCACCAGCGGGCCGGTGATGGTGGTGCGCTACAACCTTTACCCGGCCGTGCCCATCAACGGCAGCCCGGCGCCGGGGGTCAGCTCGGGCCAGGCCATCGCTCTGATGCAGAAGGTGGCTGAGGGAGAGCTGAACTGGGCCATGCGGGCCGAGTGGACGGAGTTGGCCCTGCTGCAACTGCGGACCGGGAACACGGCGATGATCGTCTTCGCCTTGGCGGTGGCGTTCGTCTTTTTGGTGCTGGCGGCACAGTACGAGAGTTGGTCGCTGCCCTTGGCCGTCATTCTGGTGGTGCCGATGTGCCTGCTCTGCTCGGTTGCCGGCGTGCTGCTGGCGCGGATGGACGTGAACATCTTCACGCAGGTCGGCTTCGTGGTGCTGATCGGCCTGGCGTGCAAGAACGCCATCCTGATCGTCGAGTTCGCCCGAGCCCGGCGTGAGGCCGGCACCGACCGTTACCAGGCGACGCTGGAAGCGTGTCGGCTGCGGTTGCGGCCGATCATCATGACATCACTGGCGTTCATCCTCGGCGTGCTGCCGCTGGTGATCGCAGAGGGGGCCGGCTGGGAGATGCGGCGGACGCTGGGCACCGCGGTTTTCGCCGGCATGCTGGGAGTGACGCTCTTCGGCATCTTTCTGACGCCGGTCTTCTTCTATGTGATCCAGTGGTTTATCGACCGGCGCCGCGGGGCCGGGACCGCCCCTCCTGTCGAGGTGCCGGCGCCGCCGTCGGCCGACGGTCCGGCGGGAGCGAACGGACAGCCCCACGAGAAGGCCCCCGCCGCCCTGGTGAGCAACGCCTGATGGGCCGGACGGCCGGGGCCGTGCTAGGCGGGCGGCGTCATTCCCCTGGTGCGCGGGGCATCCTGAGGATGGAACGGCACCTTCAAGAAAGCCCTTTACAAGGATGCCAGCTCGAAGCAAGATTGAGAAGAGAAGCAACCGCGTGGAGGGATGGAACTGGAGATGCGGCCCTGGCCGGCCGCGCCACATCCGATCCTCGCCCTACCGGAACGTCAGGCCATAGCCGCCGGTACGATCCGGTTTTTTGTTTCGGCGCGCTGCCGCGCAGGCAGCGCGCCGGCTGGTCCGTTGGTAGGTTCTAAGGGGCGCCGGCTGGTCCGGCGCTGCGAACAGGAGTTCAGTCGTCATGACGTACGACCGCATCCCCATGACCCGGGAGGGCTACGAGAAGCTTCGGGCAGAGCTGGACCGCATGCAGAATGTGGAAATGCCTGCGGTGACCAAGCGCATTGCGGCGGCCCGGGAGTTCGGCGACCTGAGCGAGAATGCCGAGTACCATGCCGCCCGCGAGGACCAGGGCATGTTGCAGGCACGCATCAATGCCCTGAAGGATAAGCTCAGCCGGGCCTTTATTGTCGATCGCAGCAACCTCTCGACCGACAGCGTGGTCTTCGGGGCGCGCGTCCGCGTCAAGGACCTTGACCTGGGAGAGGAAGAGGTCTACCAACTCGTCGGCCCCGGCGAGGAAGATTACGACAACAACAAAATTCTCACCACCAGCCCGATCGCGCAGGGGCTGCTCGGCAAAAAGCAAGGGGAGATCGCCGAGATCCGCGTCCCCCGCGGCCAGCTCCGCTACCAGATCCTGGAGATTAGCTTCCCCGAGTCGGCGTGAACCGCGCCGCCACCCAGTCCGTAGTCCGTAGTCCGTGGCAAGACCGTCCGCATCGGTGACGCCAGGGAGCCGCGGTTCATCCGGCTGGTGGCGAGCGGCCCGCGTCAGCCGGCCGGTGACGAGCGGCCGGCTGACGCCGGCCGGTCTTAACGAGCGGCCCGCGTCAGCCGGCTGGTGGCGAGCGGTCCGCGTCATCCGGCTGGTGGCGAGCGGCCCGCGTCAGCGGGCCGGTCTTAGCGAGCGGCCCGGGTAGGACATGGACCAACTCGCCTCTGCGGCCTTATCGTCCGGTCTTGTCCTTGCCGGCGCCGGGCAAGGGGAGCTTGTCGCTGTCGCGCGGCCCCTTGTCCGCCGGGGGCGGGGGCAGCGGTATGCGGTCCAGCGGCGACGGCCCCGGGACTGTGGTCGGGCGGAAGTTGTAATTCTCCTTGTTGCCGTAGACCGGCCGGGGCACCCGGTAACCGGTCAGGTTCAGGAACTTCGGCAGCGAAATGATCGTCACGCCGTTGGCGATCGCTTCCTGCTGCATCTTGGTCATCTGCGAAATGGTCGTTTCCGCACGCTGTGCCCGGGGCTCATCCTCCTTGAGCGGCGTGGTCAGGTCGAGCTCCGGCAGCTCCCCCAGGACCAGGAACTCGGTCAGCCGGGTGATCTGCCCTTTGATGGTGTTGTCCCTCAGGTCGAGATAGGCGTCCACCACCACCCCCTGGTTTTCCAGGGTGCGGATGAACTCCAGCATACTGCGCATTGCCAGGTTAGGGTTCCGGCGGAGGCCGGGCTCGCCGGTCAGGTCGATGATGCCGGCGACAGCGATGCGCTGCTTGAGGTTGGGACTCCAGGCCGGGTTAAACAGCAGGTCGCCGCGGACCACGGGGTCGCGCTTCTCGTCGCGTAGCCAGGTGATCTTGGCCTGCGCCAGCCGATCCCCCAGGATCTCCACCACCTCCAGGCTCCCCTTGGGCTCGCGGACCGGCTTGCCGCCCGGCCCAACGGCATGGATGCTGAAGGTCAGCCCGGGCTTGAGGTTGTGGGCCCGTCCCAGGTCGATGAACGGCATCTGGCCGCCCCGGTCGATTTCGACGATCCTTCCCTTGGGCTGATCGAACTCCAGGTAGTCCGGTGGCTTGATCTTGGCCTCGGCCTTCTGGGCCCGCTGCTCCAGGTCGGCGATGTCCCGCTCCTTCCGCTTGAGGAGCTTCTGGTACTTTTCGTCCAGGGCGGCAATGTTTTCCTGCAACTCCTCCCGCCGTGCCCCTAGGCCCTTGATCTCTTCCTGCAACTGGGCGATGTTGTCCACATACTTCTTCAAGTCCGCAACGCTGGTATCCTTCTGCTCGGCCAGCTTGGCCGCGTAGTCCTTTTTGAGCATCTCCAGTTCGTCGCTCTTCTTCTTCAACTCCTCGCTGGCCTTGGCGAGCTTGTCGGACTCTCCCTTGAGCTGACTCTTGAGGGCATCGATTTCTTGGTTTTTCCGGGCCAGGGTTTCTCTGTAGGTGGTCTCCGGCTTTGTCCCCTGAATGCCGCCTAGCTCCTTCTCTAGCTCGGCGAGCATCTTCACGATGTCGTCGCGATCCTTGCTCTTGATGTCGGCCTTGAGCTGGCGGACCTTCCGGCCCTGCACGTCCTGGACAGGAGCGAAGCGGTCCATCAACACGCCCAATTCTTCCATGTCCTTGGCGAGCAGGTGGCCCATGTAGGCTCGGCACAGCAGCGACTGGAAGCGGTAGTAGTCACGGTCGGTCTCGGCGGTCTTCTTCTCGGCGTCGGCCTTCTTCTTTTCATTGGCCAGATGGTCCTGCTCCGCATAACCGAAGTAGGCGACCACGCCCAGGAGGATGCTGAGGAGCACGAAGAAGACCAGGGTGATGATCAGGCCCTGTTTCGATTCGCCCTTAGCGGCCATGGTAGAAACCTCATGAAGCGACGGGGACTTGCGCGCAGGATGGGGACATTCAGGTACGGCGGGGCATCGGTTCGCCGCGCCTTTGTCACACTGGCCAGCTTACACTGGCCGCTCGCTGCATCCTCCAACCAGTTCCGGCGATCTACTTCAGTTTAGAGGATATGGGCTTGCTGTCAATGAAATTGAGCGGGACCGCGGCGCGGTCTGGGGCCAGCCTGGCGCGAAGGGAGCGGGCCGCCGGGTTTATCCCACCGGCCAGCTTACACTGGCCGCTCGCTTCGGTGCGAACGTACCGCCCGGACACCCCCTTCGGCCCCCCCGGTCCCCTGCCGGTCGATTTTCCGCCTGACCGGCGCTTAAACTGCGAAGGTCCGGCTAAATCCTCTTGACAGGGCAGACTGGTCGTCTTACACTCCCCTTAGAAGCACGACAAAGCCTTCCCGCTGTGAGTACTCATCTCCTGTTCCCATACTTCGCCACTTGAGCCTCTCCATCGCGTGAGGGATAGGTCGAACGGGCTCTAGCAATAGAGTGGGTGATCCAGCGGTACCTCCGAAAACCCGGCATCGACGCCGGGCCGAACCGGTCGGTTAGGTCCAGAAATATTCCTGCGCATAACTAACTACCTCCCCTTGTGGGCAAGACCTTGGGCAAGCACCCATGTAATCCCAAACAATCTGCCATCCGTGTCCGGCCGCCTCGGCCACTCCAAAAACGTTCTCCCCGGCCTTGGACCGGAGGAGGGAAGCAGGCAAGGGGGTCATGTCGCCCGGCGCGGCCGGACCAAGGGTCGTTCGCCACGGCATCTCCGCCGTGGCTACAGTGAAGGAAACGTGTCATGTCGTCAGGCGCGGCCGCCGCGGCTGGACGAATGTATCTGATCGATGCTCACTCGCTCATCTTCCAGGTCTTTCACGCCATCCCGGAGATGAGCAGCCCGTCCGGCCTGCCGACCAACGCGGTCTTCGGTTTCACCCGCGACCTGATGTTCCTGCGCCAAGAGAAGAAGCCTGACTACCTGGTCTGCGCCTTCGACGTGGACGGACCAACGTTCCGCGAGCAGATCTTTCCCGAGTACAAAGCCCACCGCGAGCCCCTGCCCAATGACCTCCAACTACAAATTCCCCTGATCCGGCAGGTCCTCGACGCCATGCGCATCCCAGTCCTCGGGGTGCCCGGCTACGAGGCCGACGACCTGCTGGCCACCGTCGCCCGGGCCGCCGAGCAGCGCGGGCTGGACGTGTTCCTGTGCACCAGCGACAAGGACTGCCGCCAGCTGATCACCGACCGGGTCCGTCTCTACAACCTCCGCAAGCGGAAGGAGTTCGGCCGGGCCGAGTTGCTGGCCGAATGGGGTATTACCCCCGAGCAGGTGGTTGACTTCCAGGTCCTGGTCGGCGATCCGGTCGATAACATCAAGGGGGTGCCGGGCATCGGCCCGAAGACGGCCGCCCTGTTGCTGCAACAGTTCGGCAGTCTGGAGAACATCCTGGCCAACCTCGATCGTGTCCCAGGGGCCAAGCGGCAGGAGAACCTGCGGGCCTTCGCCGACAAGGTCGAGCCGACCCGCCGGCTGGTCCGCCTGGCCACCGATGCGCCGGTCGCGTTCGACTGGGAGGGCTGGCGGCTGCAAGAGTGGGACGCGCCGCGGCTGCTGGCCCTGTTCCAGGAATGGGGGTTCCGCGGCCTGGCCAACCAGGTACGGGCCGCCCAGCCGCTCCCCTCACCCTTACCCTCTCCCTCCGGGGAGGGAGAGGGTAAGGGTGAGGGAGGCCAGCAGCAAGGCGAGCTGTTTGCTGCCGACGAACTATTCCCCTTCGGCGCGAACCTCGCCGGGGAAAAGGACGGCTCCTGGAAAGCGAATTACCATCTAGTCGATACGCCGGAGAAGCTCCAGACCTTCCTCCAGGAGCTGCGTCAGCAGAAGCGCATCGCCTTCGACCTGGAGACGACCGGGTTGCAGCCGTTAGAATGCGAGGTGGTCGGCTACGCCTTCGCCTGGAAGGCGGGGGAGGCGTGGTATCTGCCGGTGCGCGGCCCCGCCAAGGACCCGGTACTCGACCCCGACGCGACGCTGGAGAAACTCCGCCGGGTCCTGGAAGACCCAGCCGTCGCCAAGGTGAACCAGAACATCAAGTTCGACCTTGTGGTGTTGCGGGGGCAGGGGGTGGAGGTGGCTGGGGTCCGCGACGACCCGATGGTGGCCGACTACTTGCTCCACGCTGGCGAGCGCAGTCACGGCCTGGAGGAGCTAGCGCTGCGCTATCTGAATCACGCGGTCACCCCGATCACCGACCTGATCGGCAAGCGGGGGAAGAACCAGCTGCGAATGGATCAGGTGAGCACCGCCCGGGTGGCCCGGTACGCCGGCGAGGATGCCGATGTCGCCTGGCGGCTGGCCGAGCTGCTCGACCGGGAACTTGAGAAAGAGAACCTGAAAAAACTCTACGACGAGCTGGAGGTGCCCCTCATCGAGGTGCTGGCGGAGCTAGAGTATAACGGCATCCGCCTGGACATCCCGCTGCTGATGCGGCTGAGCAAGGAGATGGAGCGGCAGCTGGCCGACATCGAGCAGGAGATCTACCGGCTGGCCGGCCACCCGTTCAACATCGCCTCGCCCAAGCAGTTACGGCAGGTGCTGTTCACCGAGTTGCAGCTGCCGGCCCAGCGCCGCACCGACACGACCGGCGAGGCGAGCACCGACCAGGAGACGCTGGAACGGCTGGCGGCCCTGCATGAGCTGCCGCGGAAGATCCTGGAGCACCGGCAGATCGCCAAGCTGAAGGGGACCTATGTTGACGCCCTGCCCGCACTGGTCAACCCGCGCACCGGCCGGGTCCATGCCTCGTTTAATCAGACGGTGGCGGCAACGGGGCGGCTTAGCTCCAGCGACCCGAACCTGCAAAACATCCCGGTGCGGCGGGAACAGGGCCGGCAGATCCGCCAGGCGTTCTTGCCGGAGAAGGGCTGGAAGCTGCTGACGGCCGACTACTCGCAGATCGAGTTGCGGCTGCTGGCCCACTTCAGTGGCGACGAGCACCTGCGGCGGGCTTTCGCCCTCGATCAGGACATCCACGCGGCCGTGGCGGCCCAGATCTTCGGCGTGCCCGAGAAGGACGTGACGGCCGAGATGCGGCGGATGGCCAAGACGGTCAACTTCGGCGTCATCTACGGCATCAGCGCCCACGGCCTGGCGGCCCGGCTGGGTATCTCCAAGGAGGAGGCGGCCCGCTTTATCGATGCCTACTTCGCCCGCTATCCGAAGGTAAAGGAGTACCAGGCGCGACTTCTGGAGAAGTGCCGCCAGACCGGCTATGTCGGCACCATCCTCGGCCGGCGACGGGCGATCCGTGGCATTCGGCCGGACTCGACCTATCAGCAGCGCAACCAGCCCGAGCGTGAGGCGATCAACATGGAGATCCAGGGCTCGGCGGCGGACCTGATCAAGTTGGCGATGCTGAACATCCACCGCCGGCTGCGGGCGGAGAAGCGGCGGGCGCGGATGCTGCTCCAGATCCACGACGAATTGGTGCTGGAGGCGCCGCCCGGCGAGTTCGACGAAGTGGCCGAGTTGGTCCGCGAGGAAATGACAACGCCGCTGGAGAAGGCGCTGAAGCTAGAGGTGCCGCTGAAGGTGGACCTGGCCGGCGGCCCCAACTGGCTGGATGTCGAGGAAGTCCGTGAGGCAGTAACGGCGGTCACCGCTCGCAGATAAGGGGAGGCGGGTCGCCCGTTACGGATGCCGTCAAACGGATGATCGATCTCGATCGAAACAAGGGTCTTAACGATTAAGCCAAGCACAAGAGGAGAGAAGCAGCATGGTGACCATCAAATTCCCTAACCAGGAAACGCAGGACGAAGCCGTTGGCTTCCTGGCCGGCGTCTTTCCTGGGACTGTACTAGCAACCGGTGAAGTCATCGTCCCTGAGGCTGCCTTGGCAGCCCTCGTCCACGAGAATTTTTCGTTCACCGTGATCGGAAGGGCGACCTATGAGCAGCAAACGGCGGCGTTTCGAGCGTAATGTTGCCGCTTCAATTCAATGATGGGAAGCCTGTTCCGCGCAAGTGGATCGGTAAGGCGGTCCGAGAAATCGCCGAACGGTTTGGAGGCGCCAGCTACGAAACCCAAAAGATCGAAGGTCACTGGTACCAGACCGGCGTTTATTACCGAGACACTTTGGTGAGGATCACGGTTGATGTTCCAGATACCGTTGAAAACCGGCGGTGGATGAAAGAGTTCAAGGCTCGCTGGAAGACAACACTTGAGCAACTCGAGCTTTGGATGGTGAGTTATCGCATTGACGTTGAATAAACCGGTCGTCGGCCTGATTGGGGGGATCGGCAGCGGCAAGAGCCGGGTCGCGGCCGAGTTCGCCCGTCACGGCGGCCGGGTGGTTTCCGGCGACCAGGCGGGCCACGAGGCCCTGCGCCAGCCCGCCATCCGGGACCAGGTGGTCCGACGCTGGGGGCCGCAGGTCCTGGACGAGCAGGGCGAGGTCGATCGCCGCAAACTGGGGGCGATTGTCTTCGCCGACGCCAAGGAACGCCGGGCGTTGGAGGCGATGGTTTTCCCCTGGATCGAGCGGCGGTTGCAGGAACAGGTCGCCGAGGCCGTGGCCGACCCGGCGGTGACGCTGGTGGTGCTGGACGCGGCCATCATGCTCGAGGCGGGTTGGAATAAGCTGTGCGACCGGCTCGTCTATGTTCATGCCCCCCGGGAGGTGCGGCTTCAGCGGCTGGCCCAGCAACGGGGGTGGACAGAAAAGGAGGTGGCTGCCCGCGAAAACGCTCAGCTGTCGCTCACGGAGAAGAGGAGTCGTGCCGATTACGTGGTGGACAACTCCGGCTCGCCGGAGGACCTGGCCCGGCAGGTGGACGACCTGCTCCGGCGCTGGGGTACTGGCGCCTGATCCGGTCTTCCCCAGCCGTCCGCACCGCGACCATCGGCTTGTTCAACCAACAGAGGCAAAGGGTCGATTGATCCCTCTTTCTAACTAATTAGCTACCTGCCGCTGGCGCTTGCCGCGCAGCACCTGTCGGGAGACATCTCGGTGTCCCCAGCGCGGCCGCCGGCCAGGAATCAGGAGTCAGGAATCAGGAGTCAGAAGCGCGAATCAGCTTCTCTGACCCCTGACCCCTGACCCCCGACCCCTGGCTGACGCTTCCCGCGCCAGCCCAAAGGAGAAACCTGAACATGGCAGAAGCCAAGAGCCGCCGAGAAACCAACATCCCCCGGCCCCGAACGCGGGCCAAGCCCGACGCCGCCGCCAACGGCGAGGAGGATCTTCGCCGAGCCGACGCCGGCGCGGCCGACGCCGGACTTGACCGGACCGAAGCCGCTGCCGAGACCGGCCCGGCTTCCCGCGAGGACCCCGCCGAGGACGACTATGTCGGTTTCGACGATGAGGTCAACAGCCGTTACGAAGAGATCAAGCGCGGCAGCACGCACATTAGCGAGCTGCAGCAGATGACCATGCCGCAGCTCCTCAAGATCGCCAAGGAGGAGGGGCTGACCGACTACACCGGCCTGAAGAAGCAGGACTTGATCTTCAAGATCCTCAAGGAGCGCGTCAAGCAGAACGGCCTGATGTTCGGCGAAGGTACGCTCGAGGTCCTGCCCGACGGGTTCGGCTTCCTCCGCAGTCCCGATTACAACTACCTCCCCTGCCCCGACGACATCTACATCTCGCCCAGCCAGATCCGCCGTTTCGGCCTGCGCACCGGGGCGGTGGTCGCTGGCCAGATCCGCCCCCCCAAGGAGAACGAGCGTTACTTTGCCCTGCTCCGCGTCGAGGCCATCAACTACCAGGATCCCGAGATCCTGACCCAGAAGGTGGTCTTCGACGATCTGACGCCGCTGCATCCCAACGAACGGCTGATCCTGGAAACGACCCCCACGGAAATCAACATGCGGGTGATGGACCTGGTGACGCCGATCGGCAAGGGGCAGCGCGGCCTGATTGTTGCCCCGCCGCGCACCGGCAAGACCATCCTCTTGCAGAAGATCGCCAACAGCATCTTGCAGAACCACCCCGAGTGCTACGTCATTGTCCTGCTCATCGACGAGCGCCCCGAGGAAGTGACCGAGATGGAGCGGACCGTCAAGGGGCCGCACGCCGAGGTCATCAGCTCGACGTTTGACGAGCCGGCCAGCCG
Source organism: Gemmataceae bacterium (assembly GCA_035575035.1). Taxonomy (GTDB): domain Bacteria; phylum Planctomycetota; class Planctomycetia; order Gemmatales; family Gemmataceae; genus DATLYH01. The sequence continues at coordinate 337 of DATLYH010000228.1, read as the reverse complement.
GCACGTCCAGGTCAGCGAGATGGTCATCGAGAAGGCCAAGCGCATGGTCGAGTATGGCACCGATGTGGTCATCCTGCTTGACTCGATCACCCGTCTGGCCCGGGCCTACAACACCGAGGTGCCGCACTCCGGCAAGATCCTCTCCGGCGGCGTGGATGCCAACGCCCTGCACAAGCCGAAGCGGTTCTTCGGTGCTGCCCGCAACATCGAGGAGGGGGGGTCGCTGACCATCCTGGCCACCGCCCTGATCGACACCGGCTCGCGGATGGACGAGGTGATCTTTGAGGAGTTCAAGGGGACCGGCAACATGGAACTCCACCTCGACCGCCGCCTGGTC
>DATLYH010000227.1:0-5141 GCA_035575035.1 Gemmataceae bacterium | reverse complement strand
GCTCGATCGGCCCGTAGACATGAGGGAAGCGTTCACCGACGCCCTCGTCGCGCACCGGGCTGCCCAGGCGGCCCGCGTCGATGCAGAGCACCAGCAGGTCGGCCTGGCCGGCATAGAACTGGTTGGCCACGCGCTCCGCCTGATCGAGGTTGGAGCAGTGAATGAACCCCTCGACCGCCAGCGAGTCGGTCCGGTAGAGATCGGCCGTCTGCTCCCAGACCGACCGGGGAACGATGTGGTAAATCCGCCGACCGCCCGTCATCGGATTGCCTCCGACTGCCCCGCCCGCCGAGCGGAGCACGAAACGACTCATCCGTACCATCGCCGTGAAGAACCCCAGGGCGAGCGCCGCCGTGATCAATCCCTGGAAGCCGGTGAAGTAATCGCCCCAGTAGGTCAGGCCCTTCGTCACCTTAGTCACGTAATTGCTCATGGCGGGCGTGGACAGGACATCGCCCGACAGAGGGAACCGCACCCGGTCCTCAATCAGGACGAAGCGGAAGACGCGATTCTCTAGGAAGAAGTGGAGAGCAATCCCCAGTATGAAGTCGATAACGCAGCCCGCCAGGACCAGCCAGCGAACCAACAGCGGGAGCCTCGGGTAGCGTGCCGCCAGGAACGTCACGCCTAGCAGGGCCATCGGCTGGCCGCAGACGTGCATTACTCCAAACCGGTCGAGGGTGGGATGGGCCGCGATGCCGGCCAGCGTGCCGACCACCACGAACAGCAGCCAGAAACGCCGCTCCGGCCCCCCCAGCGATCGGCCGAACAGGGTGCGGGCCAGCAGGTAGAGGATCACCGGACCTCCGACACTGCCCATGCCAAAGACCAGGTTGGTCTGGTAGATGAGAAACAGGTAGTCGCGGTACCACCCCAGAGCGCTGGGCTGCTGGAATAACCCTTCGAACTCATCCTGCGAGCAGTGTAACGGGTGGGGAACCAGGCTGTATCCGATGTTGCGGCCGACCTTGGCCAGAGTGCCGCCAACCGACGACTGCCCTAGCTCGGCGGCAGTGGTGTTTGATTGGAAGGTCAAGGCGGGACCGTACACGGCTGCCGACCAGGCGAACCAGGTCGCCAGCAGCGCGGCGCTGAGCAGGCCCGCGGCCAGCGCCTCATGCCAGCGGCCTTGTCGCAGGGGAAACACGAACAACAGATAGTGCAGCCCCAGCGCCAGGGCATACGGCCCGGCGGAGAAGTGGGCCAGGAAGCCGGCCGACAGGCTCAGGAAGGCGCCGGCCGTTCGCACCGGATCGCGCTTGCGCCAGCCGGCCAGGTAGAGCCACAGCCCCAGCACCACATAGAAGCCGGTGAATAACTTGGTCCAGGTGAAAGTCGCGTTCTGCCACAGCAACGGGTTGGCCAACAACAGCCCGACCAGTAAGGGGAGCCGGCGCCGGCCATCTCGGGCGAAGACCGGGAGCATCAGACTGAGCGGGAAGAAAACCAGGAGGTTGAGGAACAGGAACGTGACCTGGAAAAGCGGATAGCCGGTCCCGGCTTGTGCCAGAAAGTGTGCCGCCACCAGGTTCATCAACGGCGGCCGCGCCGGCAACGGGTAAAGGTCAGCAAACTGGTAATCGCGCGGCAGCTGCCCCAGAAAGAAAAGGGACCGCTCGTAGTGCTCCAGCCAGTCTCCCGACCACAGCCCGCCCGAGAAGTGCCGGACCAGCCCCATCAAAAGCAGTCCCCAGACGAAGAGCACGGCGAATGCCTTGATCTGGCGGCAGACAACGTGATGGCGGAGCAGACCGAGCAAGTCGCGGAACGACAGCGCCAAGAGGACCAGACAGCCGGCCGTCACAGCGAAGTACGAATAATGAGGCAGGCCCAGCCCGTAGATGAGGAACGACGTCCCATAGAGGATCACGAACGACAGGGCCAGCGAGGCGGCGAATTTTTCGGCGGGACCCCAGCGGAGCCGACGGACGATAACCAGGCCGGGGCCGAGGGAGCAGACCAAAAGCAAAAGGAGGAGAACAAGGAACCGTGCGGCCATGAAGGAGGGACCTCCTTGGACCCCGGACCAGGGCGCCGCCCACCGGCGGCTCACCGCATCCGCAGCACCGTCACGACCAACGCGCTGACCTGCCGGTCCACCTCCTCCCACTGCAACTTGGGGGTTGCTGCCGACCTGTCATGACGGGCCGCACCCCCATCGCGCCATAGCGAACCGGAGTTAGCATAATTCGCCCCGCAGACAACCGTCAAGGAGGACAACCGCCGCGGCGGGACGATCTCTGATATTCCTCAAGTCCCGGCTCAACTCGGCCGATGGTTTGAGCTGACAAGCTGCGGAGTTTAGCTGGAGCCGCTTCCCAATGCTTCCGGCTCTGACCCGATATCTGTTCCCGTCCGGCGCCCGGGCGCTGGCGCTATTGGGATGGTTGACCTGCTCGTTCGCCTTGGCCCAATTCCCTGACGGCCCCTCCGAGCCGTGGCGGGCGTATGAGCCGTCCCCGATTTTCGAGCGCTGCCGGCCGAGCGCGTGCCCGGCCGAGACCGAGCTGCCCGCCGTCCCCCATCGGCCGCGGTTTTTTCGCATGCCGCTCGACCTGGGCGGCGATCCCCCGGCTGGCGAAGGAGCGTCAGACGGCCGGCTGCAAGTGCAGGTCGGATCGGACAACCCGTTCCTTGACATCCGCCGGCCGGGGGATCCAGGCGGCGTCGGCTACCAGACGTTGACCACGCAGCTTCAGGTCTTCGACAACGGGACCACCGGCGTCGTCGTCGGCCTGTGGGCGGTGCGTCCTTCCGGCCCGGAGTTCGACGGAGCCAGCGACGGCCCCACCGTGATCCGCCCGGCGCTGGGCCTGGTACAGGGGCTGGGCGACGGCACGGCGTTGCATGGGTTCGTCGGCAAGGAGCTGCGTCCCGGCCCGCAGTGGGATGACGGTCTCGACCGCAACTTGCAGTATGGCATGGCAGTGCAGACCCCGTTGCCCGGCGCGGTCCGGAACCCGGGGCAGGGCCTGTATCTCTTTGTGGAGGCGCTCGGCCGCTACCGCTACGAGGGAGATGGTAAGGGAGCCCCGCCGGCCGCGTGGGAGGTAGTGCCGGGCCTGCATTGGCGGAACGCCGACAACTGGTGGATGTCCAGCGGCGTGTTGGTGCCGGTCGGGACCGGCCGCGCCGAGGGGGGCATGCTACAGATCACCTGCGGGATGAACTTTTGAGAGGCTAGAAGGTGCCTAATGCACCGGCCGCTGGAATTGCAAGACCAGACCCCCGCCCACGTCAAGCTCCAAGTCGGCCGGTCCTTCCCCGCGACGCGCCAGCCGGGTGACGTACTCCGGGTCAGCGGCGGACTCGGAGCAGCGAATGCAAAGCAGGATGCCGTAGGGCGTCGGTGGATCGCCGGGCAGGATGATGCGGTGCCAGGTTTGCAGTCGGACTTCCGCGATCCGGCCGGCCAACTCGGTCACGGGCTGATCGCTGGCCAGTAACACCCGACCGTTGCGCGCCACGGCGCGATATCCCCTTCGGCTCGCCGCCTCGGCAGGAGCACGGGCGAGAGGATCGCCCCGGCCGACCGCTCCCTTGGGGAGGAAGCGCGGCCGCAGGTCGCACAGCTGGGCGCGCAAGGTCAAGGGCCACGGCCTGCCGGCCATCTCCGGCCGACCCCGAAGCAGTTCTCCCGGACCGATGGGCGAAAGCTCCATGCGGTCACCCCCGCGGCGCGGGCAGGCCAAGGGCCCGGCGGTGGGCGCGCATCTGCTCCTTCTGATGGGTCAGGATGCGCACATCCGACCGGGCGAAGGCGCTGCAAAGGAGGACGTAGCCGGCCGCCACGTCCTGCGGGTAGAGGCGGCGCGCCTCGGACTGATCAACCTGGCCCTCCAGTAGTTTGCCGGCGCAGGTGGTGCACCAGCCCTGCAAGCACCGGAAGGGAAGGTCGAGCCCGGCCTCGACCGCGGCGCTGAGCAAGTACTCGTCGTCGCGGACAGCAATCTCGACCTCCTTGCCGTCCGTGATGAATGTCGCCCGGTAGGTTGCCATCTTCTCGTTCCTGGTGAGCGGTGAGTAGGGAGTGGTGCATAGTCATGGCGGCCCTGGGAGAAGCCGGCAGGCACTCCAAGGGGAGCACCGGGGCTTCCGTCTGCTCATCGGTTCACCTCGGCCAAGACCCGGTGCTCCGTACCAAAGAGAGTGCTCCCTGCTCGGAACCGGCCTCCGGTCATGGACTACGCACCACTCCGATCAGGGATTGTAGAAGCCCCGGTTCTTGCTGTATGGGGCATGGCCTGGCTCGCCGCGGCGGAAGTGGCCCGACGGCACGATCTTGCCATCCCGCTCCTTGGCCAGTAACTCGATGAACCAGGCCTCGTGCTCGGTCTCCTCCTGGAGAATGCGCGAGGCCATGTCGTAGGTGCGCGGGTCCTTGCCCAGGGTCAGGTCGCAAATCTCGCTCCAGGTGCGGATAGCGCAGCGCTCCGCCTCCAGGAGCACGGTCAGGATCTCGGCGGCGGTCGGATTGGCCGGCAGATAGGCGTCGGGGCAGCCGGCCCGGTCGGCGAACTCGCGGATGTCGCGTGGGATGCTGCCGCCCAGCTCGTAGATGCGGGGGGTGATCAACTCGAAGTGGGACCGGTCTTCCAAACGGGCGTCTTCGCAAATTTCCTTGTAATCCTCGTGGCCGGCCAGGTGCATACGGAGGATGGTGTAATAGTAGTAAGTGGTGAACTCGGCCCCGGCCGCGTCGATCAGCTTTTCGATCAACTGCTCGACGTTGACGCCGCGCTTCTGCAACTCCACCACGCCGACCCGCTCGCTCACGTCGCCGGGCTTCGTCTTGCCAGTCGCATGAGGTTTCGGACGCGCAGCCATTGGGGTACTCCTTGAAGAGGGACAAAAGGTGTCAGTCCATCACATGCCGGCCGCTCCGTGCCGGGCCTTCCGCTCTGTACCGGCCTCCTTGGTTCTTCTGTACGAAGCGGCGCGACGAACGGCCATTCCCGCCCCGAGGCCGCAGCAGCCCCCGGCCGGTTCGAGTCCACGGTTTGATCTCTGCCCTACAGTTGCAGCACGTCGTGCCAAAGGGGAGGAATTTCCTCCCGCTGGCGGAAGACCGCGCCCGGCTAGCTGCCCACCGTGGCGTGTGTTCTGGGCCGTGCGGAGGGTGTGACAAATTTTTCTGGCGC
>DATLYH010000226.1:0-20421 GCA_035575035.1 Gemmataceae bacterium | reverse complement strand
CGGCCGGGGTGCCAGGGGGAACTGCCGGGGGCAGACGCCTGCCCGCCGGCAAGTCCGAGGAAGGTCCCGACAGCCCGCTGCATCCATCGGCGGATGCAGCGGGAACACTACCAGGAGTCTAGCTCATGATTGCGGCCTCGGATGGCCGCTGCGGAGGAATGGGAGGTAATCCCGCAGAGGAATTCTCTGGCAAGGGCTGAGACGGAATCACCTGGGATGGTCTTCCTCGCCGCTGGCGGCTCACCCCGGACCCGCCCGGCAGCGCTACGGCCAGGCAGGAGGTTGACGTGGCTGTCTGTCTGGGGGAGGATGTCAGACTCAGGCCGACTGCGGCGGTGCAGACCCGGCTGCTGCGCGCGGCCGGCAACCGGAGGAGTCGGCCGTTCGCCACGGGGTGCCATACCGCAAGCGGCTCGAAACGCCTGAGGAACCAACCACCATGCGTTATGTCTACTTCACCAAGACACTGCAAGCGCTCGACCTGCCGGGGGTGATTGCCTTCCTGAAAGAGGCCGGCCTGGACGGTGCCGACCTGGCGGTGCGGCCCGGCTATCCGGTCCATCCCGACAACGCCCTCGCCGAGCTGCCGCGGGCGGTGAAGATGTTCCAGGACGCCGGGCTGACCATCGGCCTGGTCACTGCCCCGACCAACCTCAACGATCCCGACAGCGCCGCTGCCCGCGCCATCTTTGAGGCTTGCAGCAAGGCGGGCGTGCCGGCGGTCAAGATCGGCTACCTGACCTACCAGCCGGGCAAGTTCGATGCCCTGCTCGCCGAGGGCCGACGGCGCCTGGCCGGCTTCGCCAAGCTAGCGGCAAAGACGGGCGTGCGGGCCTGCTACCATACTCACTCAGGCAACTATCTCGGCTGCAACGCGGCGGGCCTGCGGCTGCTGTTACAGGACCTCGACCCGCACCAGGTCGGCGCTTTTGTAGACACCGGCCACCTCGCCGTCGGCGGCGGGCCGATCCGTATGGAACTCGACCTGGTGCGCCCGTGGCTGTCGCTGGTGGCCATCAAGGACATCGTCTGGGAGAAGGGTAAGCAGGGTTGGCGGCACCGCGTGGCGCCGGCCGGCGAGGGAATCGTGCGCTGGGACGACGTCGCGCTTGGCTTGAAAGAGTGCCGCTTCAACGGCACGATCAGCCTGCACGCCGAGTACGAGATTCAGGACCTGGCCGAGCGCCGCAAGCTAGCCGTCCAGGAGTTGACCTTCCTCAAGGGCCGGCTCGGTTAAACGACCGCCGGCTTCAGGACCGCTGTATGAAGAAGTCGCCGGGCAAGCAATACTGCTACGATTATCCTCGTCCCGCGCTGACGGTGGACCTAGTCATCGTCAGTCGGACCAATCCACCGCAGGTCCTGCTGATCCGCCGCCGCCATGCGCCCTTCGCCGGCAAGTGGGCGCTGCCGGGCGGCTTCGTCGATGAGGGGGAGTCGCTGGAAGATGCCGCCCGTCGGGAACTGTTGGAAGAGACCGGGGTGGCGGTCAAGGAGTTGGAGCAACTTTACACCTTCGGCGATCCCGGCCGTGACCCGCGCGGCTGGACAATTGCGGTGGCCTACCTCGCCCGAGTGGATCCCGCCACGGTCAAACTGCGGGCGGCCGACGACGCCGAGGAGGTCGGCTGGCACAGCCTGAGCAAGCCGCCGCCCTTGGCCTTCGACCATGACAAAATCCTGGCCTGCGCCCGCCGCCGCCTCAAGGAGTCACGCTTGCGATCCCGCTAAGGACGGCCTCGCCGAGTGCTTCGCCCTTCAATCGCCTTGCCGGGAAAGGTCCTTCAACCTCCGGCGACCGGCGGGAAGACGGTCAGCTCATCGCCATCGGTGAGGGGGCGTTGGCGGTCGGGTTCCATGCTCCCGTTGACCATCACCAGGTGGACCTGCCCACCGGAGATGCCCAGTTTCTCCAGTGCCGCGGCGACGACAGCGCCCGGTTCGAGGTCGAGGAGGGCAGTGCCTTTCGCCTCGGGCGGCAATTTGCTTCGTAGCGAGCCCATCAGCTTGACGCGGATTTGCATGGCCTCATTCCTTGGTTCCGACGTAATCGTTGTGGGCCTCCGGCCGGGTCACCTGCGGGGCGGGCTGCTGGTTGTCGAAGCGATATTGCCGGGCTTTCGCCGGCCGACCCAGCAGCGTACTGGCCGCCAGCCGCTGCCCCACCTTCGCCGCCACAAACGGCCGGCGGACATCGAAGGGGTTCTGCCGCAGGAAGTCCTTCCACGCTCCCAGCGCGGTGCGCGTCTGCATGATCCCCTTCACCATGCCCACGTCGTTCAACATGCCCAGGTCGTTGGCCGGGCCGACGAAGACCGCCCCGGTAATCTGGTCGCCGGTCCAGAGGAGTTTGCGATAGATGGGGCGGTCCGGGTTGATGATGGTCATTGCCTCGGCCGATGCTTCACCCCAGCGGCCGAAGCTGGCGCACTGGAGGCCGCAGGCGTCGAGGATATTCATCAGCAGGCTGCCGGGGTAGCGGACCTCGTGGCCGGCCATGTTGGCGCCGGCGACGCGGCCATGATCGACGGCGGTCGGCTGGATGGCATGAATGGCCGGCGGACCCCCGAGCAGGTCCGGCCCCTGGGCCACGTCGCCGGCCGCATAAATGAACGGGAAGTTAGTCTGCATCCGGTCGTTGACCACGATGCCCTGATCGACCTGGATTCCCGAGCCGGCAACCAGATCGACGTTGGGCCGGATGCCGGTGGCCACGATGACGATATCCGCCTCTATCTCGGTTCCATTGGCGAGGCTCAGGCGTTTTCGGCCGGCTGCCTCGGTGATGCTTTGGACCGTCGTGCCCAGGTGCAATGTGACACCTTTGTCCCGGAGCCACCTTTCCACCAACCGGGCGCTGTCGGCGTCGAGCATGCGCGGCAGGACGTGCTCGGCGATCTCGACGACGTGGAGCTTCCAGCCGCGCTTGTACATGGCATTGAGCACGATGAAGCCGATGAAGCCGGCACCGACAAGGACGACTTCCGGCCGCAGTTTGCCCTGAGCGGCCTGGAGCACGGCCTGGGTGTGGGCCAGCGTCCAGAGCGGGTAGACGCCGGGCAGGTCGGTCCCGGGGATCGGCGGCACAACCGCGGAGGAGCCCGTGGCGATCAGCAAATTGTCGAACGGCAGCGTCTGGCCGTCGGCGAGCGCGGCGGTCTTCGTCTGGGGGTCGATGCGGACGACGCGCGGGCCGATGAGGCGGTCCACTTTAAGGGCGTCGTAATAGACGTCATCGGCGGTGTAGACCTGTTTTTCGGGGATCTGGTCGGCCAGCCAGTACGGCAGCACCATGCGCGAGTAGGCGGGCTCGTCGCTGACCAGGGTGATCTGCGATTGGCCGCCGTCAAAGTCGCGGATGGTTTCGATGGCGTTGATCGCCGCCGGGCCGCCGCCGATGATTAGGTGTCGGGTCATGCTGAAACCGCCTTTCCAGTCACAGGTACTTTCCTACCTTCTTCCGCAGGCTCGATGATCGTGGCAAGATGGAAACGCAGTTCCCGGAACCGGAGTTTCACCACCCGGCCGTCGCTGAGGAGGATCTCGTGTACGAAAACACCCGGTTCGATGAGGTCGAATTCATCATAGAGCCAGGTCGGCCGCTCGAGATGAAACGCATCCGCGCGAACAGGAACCTCAACAATTGGTTCTGCCGCCATGGCGTACTGGAGGAACAGCAATGTGTTCGGGTGTTCGGGGAATGACGGGTTGAGGGGTTGGGCCACAAGCACCACGTCATGAAACCCCCAAGGTAAGGTTTGGACTGAGAGCTTGGCTGGGCCGAACACGTCCGCATCATGGAGGCAGTATTCGTCGTGAAACCTCCGGACCGATTCCGGCAATTGGGGACTGATCTTCTTCCAGTGCCTGCGATAGCGCTTGATGGCCTGCTCCCACGCGGCTTCCGCCGTGTCGGCCACGTCGTCGTCCAACGACCGGAACCGTAGGAGCAGTTCGGGGGTGAAATATCTCATGGCTTCTTCGCGGCCTTTCTGCGGGCGGTCTCATAGAAGGTGTGGCCCGGCGGGTTCCGTGTTACCTGGTGAAAATGCGGCAGGGCATAGGGCCCGGCGGTCGCATGAGGCGGGTCTAGCTCATTGGGACCAACCTGGTTCTCGATCTTTCGAGCCAAAGCCCGATTCACCCTCGTTTCCATTCCACAAATGACCACATCCCGACCCGCCAGGTGAGCAGCCACTGCTTGAGTCTCGGTGATCTCTGCTCCCCGGATGACCCTCCCGAGGGAACCCCGTGTGGCTTCACAGATACACGGAGGCGGTGGGACCGACGGCCGGGCGCGTGCCTTCCTGGCGGCCATTAGGAACTCCTGGTCAGGTGATCGCGATGGCGTTGATCGCCGCCGGGCCGCCGCCGATGATCAGGTGTCGGGTCATGCCTGTACTCACCCCTTTCTTTATGGTTCCATCTCCCGGGCTTCGTACTCATCCTCGCGCCGCTTTTCTTCCAAACACTCGATGAAGTCCCGGCGCACTGCGGGGTGCAGCTGCTGCGGAAAGGATTCATCAAGGTTGTGGATGCGGATCAACTCCACCACATCGGCAAAGTCCCACCAGCGGCGGGCGGCCAGTTTCAGCTGGATCAGCGTGGGCAAGTTCACCACTGAGTACTTGTCGATGACCTCGCTGACAGCGGACGGCTCGGGAAACGCGATCGGACCGGGTTTGCCCGTACCTGGGAAGCGGCCTGGGCCTCGGTGCGACAAAACCACAGGGCGCTATGCGGACGGCCGCACTCGGAGCGGCCCTCCCCTCGGTCGAACTCACACTGACGCCAATCCCAGCTCGGCCAGCTTCTCGCGCGTCGGCACACCGTGCTCGTCCCAGCCGCGCTTCTGGTAGTAGACCGGCAGCATCTGGTCGAGATGCACCACCACCCCCTTCGCCGGGCCCGACCGGTGCGGCACCTTGAGCAGGCGCTCGGGGAGCGTATCGTCCTTGTCGGTGAAGCCGGCCTTCAGGTTCCACAGCCGCTCCAGGTTCCAGGTCCGCTCCCCCGCCTTGACGAAGTCGTCCAGGGTGTACGGCACTCCCGTCGCCGCTGCCGTGCAGGCAACCAGGTCCTCCAGCGACGAACCGATCCCAGTGAACAGGCAGATGCCGGTGGCGTCGTGGGCGGTGGTCCGATTTTGCTCCTCGGCCACCCATTCCGCCTTGCCAACCGGCGTGTGCGGATCGACCTTGCCGCTCGACTCCAGGCCGGGCGTCCAGGCCCGCAGGTGGCAAGCGCCACGGTTGCAGGTCGCATAGGCGATGCCCATCCCCTGGAAGCCGCGCGGGTCGTAAGCGGGAAACTCCTGCCCCTTGACCCCCATGAAGACTTCTGGATGGTTGAACTTCTCGCCCAGCCGCTTGCTCCCCTCGGCCAACTCGTTGCCGAAGCCCTCCCGGTAGGCGGTCGCCTCGACCATGCGCACCAGAGCCGCGGCCGAGCCGAACTTCAGCGGCAGCTCCACCTGTTGATCGGTCAATACGCCGCGCTCATACAGCTCCATGGCGGCGGCGAGGGTGGCCCCCATCGAGATCGGGTCCATGCCCAAGTCGTTGCACAGCCAGTTGGCCTTGATGACCGCGTCGAGGTCGCCGACACCCGTGTCGGCGCCCAGGGCCCAGGCCGCCTCGTATTCCGGCCCCTCGCCGGCAATCCGCCAGTTGCGCGGATGCGTGTTCACCAGGTACTTGTCGGCTGTCTCCCCCGGCAGGCGGGTGACCCGGCCGCAGGCAATGGTGCAGGCGAAGCAGGCCTTGTTGGCTACCAGCCGCCGGTCCTTAATGGCGTTGCCATTGAGGGCCTCGGCGTGCTCGAACTGGCCGGTCTCGAAGTTGCGCGTCGGGCAGCCGCCGAAGGCATTGGTCAGGTCGATGGTCTGGGCTGTGCCCAGCTCGGTCATCCCCTGCCGTGCTGGCGACTTGGCCAGCTTGTCGCGCAAGGCCCAGACCGCCCGCATGAACGCGGCCGGCTGCGCGATGGCGATGCCTTTGGTGCCGCGGACCGCGACCGCCTTCAGGTTCTTCGAGCCCATGACGGCGCCGACACCGGAGCGCCCCGCAGCCCGATGCTTGTCGTTGATGATGCAGGCGAAGCGGACGAGGTTCTCGCCGGCCGGCCCGATGCCGGCGATGCGCAGCCCAGGAATGCCCAGTTCCTCACGGATGCCGTCCTCGGTTTCCGAGGTCGGCTTGCCCCACCAGGCGCGGGCGTCGCGCAGCTGCACGAGGTCGTCATAGATGAACAGGTAGACCGGCCGAGGTGCCTTGCCCTCGATCAGGAGCAAGTCGTAGCCGGCGAACTTCAGCTCCGGTCCCCAGTGGCCGCCGGAATTGGAGGTGGTAATCGCCCCGGTCAAAGCACCCTTGGTGACGACCATGTAGCGGGCGCCGCAGGAAGCAGGCGTACCGGTGAGCGGCCCGGTGGCGAAGATCAGCTTGTTCTCGGGAGAGAACGGATCAACCCGCGGGTCCATCTCCTGCCAGAGGTAGCGATCGGCGACGCCGCGGCCGCCGATGTAGTCGCGCAGCCACGCCTCGGGAATGTCCTCGACGCGCGACTGTCCCGTGCTCAGGTTGACGCGAAGAAGTTTGCCCGTCCAGCCGTTCATGGGTTCTCTCCGTCATCTATCCCCGTTGAGGAATATGTCGCTGATGGTACAGTCTTCAGTTAATCGCCCTTGCGTTATCGTCTTTGCGTGCTGGACCTTTGCCTCCAGCACGCCTCGTGGTAAATCCGGTCGGAGCTTTCCGGATCGATGACGAACCGCTTGCCTACTCGGACTCTCTGACCGCAGAAGTGGCAGAGAGTCCCATAGCGTTTGCTGTTCACCCGCATGACCAGCTTGGGGCGTTCGTTGCTCATCGAATCGCACCACGAAGTCTGCCTTCCGTCGCCCCCAACGGGGCTTAACCTCAGCCCTTGGCTGCTTCCCGGAAGCGTCGATCGACCTTCTCGCCCCACGGCCCGAACCAGCTGCCGGCGCCGTCTCCCTCGGTCCACTCGATGGCCCCCGTCGGACAGGAGACAGCGCAGGCGGGTTGGCCGCCGCAGAGGTTGCACTTGCCCGCCTTGCCGCTGTCGGGCAGGGTGAACACGGTCCCGAACGGGCAAGCGATGGTGCAAAGATGGCAGCCGACGCAGACCCGATCGAGCACCACCTTGGCCCGTGTTACCGGGTCGATGGCGATGGCATTGACCGGGCAGGCGTTCATGCACCAAGCCTCGTCGCATTGCAAACAGGTGTACGGGGCGTAGCTGGCCTCCTCGTCGAAGATGTTGACGCGGATGACCGAGCGCGACGGTTGGAAGGTGCCGGTCTGCACCCACGAGCAGGCCAGCTCGCACTGCATGCAGCCAGTGCACTTGTCGGGGATGATCTTTAGGCTCTTTGGCATGGGGTTCTCGCATGGGTTCTCGGAGTTGCCAACCACCTTGCCGGTCAAGACGGCAGTTTTGCCCGGAATGCTTCCAGGTCCGGGCATACCCCGGTGTAGCGAAGCAACTCCTTCAGTTGCCGCTCGTTGGTTACTTGACGCAGCCGTACAGTCAGATCCTCCGGTATCGTGCCGAATCGGCCCGTCAGCACTTCGATGATGGCCTCCTGTTTGCTTTCAGCCAGGAGTTCCTGGATCAACGGCGATTCAATCATGACCCGTTTGCCTCCCAGTAGGACCAACAAGTCCGGCTGTGGAAAGCGCAGCCGTGCCAGCACCTGCGACACCGCCAGCAGATTGGCCTTCTGACCCTGCGGCGCTTGCTGTTCGATCTGCTGCCGGCAGCGCTCCAGCAAAGCCGAGGGCGGCCCTGCAAATTGTGTCAGCGGCACCCAGGGCACCAGCCCCACGTCGCCAGCCGCCAACAACTCCTCTGCCGGCAACGTCCATAACTCAACCACTTTCCAGGCGCCGGCCAACCGCGACCATCCCAGCCGGCTCTGTACCTCCTGATTACCTTCCGCCCGCGCTCTTCCCTTCGGGCGCAGCACCACGACCAGTAGTTCAGGCAGATGCCTCAACTGCTGATAGGTCAGCATCAGGTCATCCAGCGCCTGGTCCAGTATCCGCGGCTCGGGGTAGGTGGCCACCTCCAACAGGAAATGATCGGGCTTCTTGTGGCCCGGCAGCCAAACCTCCAGCAATCCGTCGGGCAAACGCCGGGGCTGGACCACCTCTGCCTGCAACGCTCGCCAGCGGCGCACGTCCCGGACGCCAGCTAGGTAAAGGACCGCGTTGCCGTAGTGCTGGATCAGCCACTTGCTGCTCTTATCGAACTCATGCCGGGGCATCGGCGCCTCCCCAGGCGCTGCGGGCCTCCGTCCGCACCGACACCCCCTCTCATCCCTCACGTAGCCGCAGCGCAATGTATTTCGTTTCCAGGTACGCCTCCAGCCCCTCGTGGGCCAGTTCGCGGCCCAGACCGCTTTCCTTCATGCCGCCGAACGGCGCCTGCGGCACCGCCGGTACCGGCTCGTTGATGCCGATGATCCCTGCCTCCAGTCCCTCCGCCATCCGCCACATCACCGTAATGTCGTTGGTGAACACGTAGGCCGCCAGGCCGTAGCGGGTGTTGTTCGCCGCCGCGATCACCTCATCGATCTTGTTGAAGTCCAACAGCGGCATCACCGGAGCGAACGGCTCTTCCACCATGATCTTCATGTCGTTTGACAGGTTGGTGAGGACCGTTGGCTCGAAGAAATAGCCCTTCTCGAAGCGATCGCTCCGCTTGCCGCCGTGCAGCACCTGGGCGCCGCGCCGCTTGGCGTCCTCGATCAGCTCGATGGTGTTGTCCAGCGCCCGCTTCTCGAACATCGGACCGATCTCGACGCCTGGCTCCAGGCCGTTGCCCAGCTTTAGCTTTTTCGTCGCCTCCACCGCTACCTCGGTGAACTTCTTGTGGACATCCTTGTGGACGTAGAACCGACTCGGGGCGATACAGACCTGGCCGTTGTTGCGAAACTTGCCAATCACGGCCGCCTTGGCCACCGCCTCGGGGTCGGCGTCGGGGAAGACGATGAACGGCGCATGCCCGCCCAGCTCCAGGCTGATACGTTTCAGTTGATCGGCGCAGCCGCGCATCAGCTGCTTGCCCACTTCGGTCGAGCCGGTGAAACTGATCTTGCGGCAGAGGGGGTTTTCGAGGAACTCGTCGGCCAGCTCCTGGGCCGGCCCCATCACCAGGTTGGCGACGCCGGGCGGCAGCCCCGCCTCAATCATGTACTCGAAGAGGAGGATCAGGCTGAGGGGGGTCTGGCTGGCGGGCTTGCAGACGATGGTGCAGCCGGCCGCCAGGGCCGGCGCGATCTTGCGCGCCTGCAATGTGATGGGAAAGTTCCACGGACTGATGGCGGCCACGACGCCGACCGGGTGCTTGATCGTCAAGTGCCGCTTGCCGGGGGCCGAGTGGGGGATGACCTGGCCGTAGGCCCGCTTTCCCTCCTCGGCGAACCACTCGAAGGTATCGGCCGAGTGCATGATCTCGGCCTTCGACTCGGCCAGCGGCTTGCCCTGTTCCATGGTGAGGGTGCGGGCAATCTGGTCGAGGCGCTCACGCATCAGGTCGGCGGTCCGTTTGAGGATGCGGCCGCGGTCCCAGGCGGTGAGCTTCATCCAGGCCGGCAGGGCGCGGTGGGCGGCCTCCAGGGCGCGGCGGGCGTCAGCACGGCCGCCGTAGGCGATGTCGGCGATCACCTCCTCGGTGGCCGGATTGATGACCTCGTAGGTGCGGCCGTCCTCGGCCTCGCACCATTTGCCGTCGATATACATGCGCTTCAACGATGCAGTCGCCGTTGCCATAGAACCCTCCGGGTGAACAGGGACGGTAACCTCCGGCTGGGAATACGCCTTACATTGTACACGGATGACCGGCACCGAGGCATCCTTCGGCCCAGCGGCCCGAGCTGGCTACTTTCCTGTTCAGGACCGTTCCCGTTAAGATGGGGGACGATCCGGTGCCACCTTGCCTCCCCGATGGAGGGTCCGACCGTGATCCGTGCCATCCCCCTTCTGATCCGCAATCTAGTCCGGTGGCTGGGCAGCCGCGACCTGGTGGTGCTCCTGACTGTGCTGGCCGTGGTGCTCGGCGTCTGGGCGTTCATCGGCATCGCCGACGCGGTGAAGGAAGGGGGCACCCAGAAATTCGATGAGTGGGCGATCCTGTCCCTGCGGAACCCGGAGAACCGGGAGGACCCGATCGGCCCCCGCTGGCTGGAGGAGATGGGCCGCGACCTGACCGCCCTGGGCGGCGTCGCCGTTCTGGTCCTGGTGACGACCGCGGTGGCCGGCTATCTGCTGATGCTGCGGAAGTATCATGCCGTGGTGTTCGTCCTGATCGCCACACTGGGCGGGCTGCTGTTGAGCACCTTGCTCAAGGAGTTCTTCGCGCGTCCTCGGCCGGAGGTGGTCCCGCATCTGTCGCATGTGATGACCTCGAGCTTCCCCAGCGGCCACTCTATGCTCTCGGCAGTGGTTTACCTGACGCTGGGGGCCTTGATGGACCAGTTCGTTGAGCAGCGACGGCTAAAGGTCTATTTCCTGGCCTGGGCGATGCTCCTGAGCTTCCTGGTCGGCGCCAGCCGCGTTTACCTCGGCGTTCACTACCCGACCGACGTGCTGGCCGGCTGGACGGCGGGCCTGGTCTGGGCAGCGCTGTGCTGGCTGGTAGCCCGCTACTTGCAGCAGCGCGGCGCGGTGGAGCGCTAGGGCGGTTCCCGGTTGGCTGTTTTGCTCGCAACTCCCCAACGGCCCGCTTAGGGCTACAAGCCAGCGCCGCACTCCAACGCGAAGCGCCAGAGCCCTTCCTCGTTGAATGGACCGGGTGACAGCATCGTCTAGAAGGACAAAGCGGTGCTCGGTAGCCGCAGCAGGATGTGTTCCTATGGGAGTGATAAAATGCGTAATGGGTGGCCCCTTCTTTTGCTCCTGGTCCTGTTGATCGCCCTGGGATGCAACTACACCAACGACAACACGACGACGGCCCGCGGCACGTCGGAATCGGCCGCGACCTCCGCCGCCCGTCCGGCGCCGGCCGCCGGCAAGCTGGGTACTGCCGCCGAAGGCTCCAAGATCGAGTTCGTCGGCACCAAGACCAACGGCCGGCACGACGGCGGCTTCACCAAGTTCACCGTGACGCTCGACCCGGTTCAGGAAGACATCAGTGGCAGCAAGGTCATTGTGGACATCGACACCGACTCGCTCTGGTCGGACAACCCCAAGTTGACAGCCCACCTGAAGTCGCCGGACTTCTTCGACGTCAAGAAATACCCCAAGGCGACGTTCGTTTCGAGTCGGATCGAACCGGCCCCGTCGGCGAACGCCACCCACCTGGTGACCGGCGACCTCACCTTGCACGGTCAGACGAAGACCATTTCCTTCCCGGTGAAAGTCGCCACGACGGCCGAGGCTCTGGATGTGACCGGCGAATTTACCATCAATCGGCATGACTTCGGCATCTCCTACGGCAAGGGAAGGATTCACGACGACGTTACGATCAAGATCGCTGTGCGCATCCCGCGCCAATAGGCTAGCCGCATGGAAGACCTGGGGCTGCTGGTCGATCTCTTCCTGCCCGGTTTCCTGGTGCCGGCGGCCGTTGCCGCGGGCATTCTGCTAGGGGCCGGGTGGATCATTGGGACCGCCTCGGAAAGGGCCGGCCGCGTCGCTGGGGCCGCTGCCTTGAGCGCCGGGTTCTGCGCAGCCTGGGTGGTGCTCCCGGCGGCGCGGTGGCGGCCGGAAGACCCTTGGGACTGGTTGCCGTACCTGACCGTACTGGCCGGCGGGGCCGGACTGATCGACCTGGTTCCCGCCGTTCCGCGGCTGCTGGTGTGGCTGGTGCGGCTTGCCGTCGCGGCGGTGGCTGCCTGGCTCCTGGTCCCGGTTCTGGGCGAACTGGCGAAGTTGCGCTCCGGGTGGCTCGCCGGCACAGCCGCAACGGTATGCCTGCTGTGGTTCCTCCTGGAGCCGCTCGCTGAACGGCTCCCGCCCGGACGGCTACCGGCCTTGCTGGGGCTGGTGGCCGGCGCCGCTGCGGTGGTCCTGGAAGCCGCGGGAATCCTGAAATTGGCTCAGGCCGCCGGGGTCTTGACGGCCGGGCTGGCTGCCTGTGCTCTCGCCTCGTGGGGGCGAACCTCCTCCTTTCTACGCGGGATGATACCGGGCCTGGCGGTGGTGCTGCCGGGCCTGCTGCTCAACGGATATGTCTACCGGACAACGACGGTGCCTGCGGTTGCCTTTCTTCTGCTCCTGGCAGCTCCTCTAGGCCCCTGGGTCGGCGCGCTGCCGCTGCTACGGGACATGACAGGTTGGCGGCGAACCGTTGTGCAGGCAGCGACGGTCCTCCTCCCTGCCGGGCTGGCCGTCGGCATCGCTCTCCTCAGTTCGGGAGAATGGTAACGCCGTCGGATGATAGGCCGATGGCGGACCAGTTACAACAGAGCCTGGAGCTCTTCCTCGGTCAGCTCGCGGATGAAATTGCATCCCAACCGCCAGCAGCCATCCGGCTGCGGGGTGACGCGGACCACCGAGGCCAGGATGGTGAGCACCGTCTCCTGGCCGGCGCCGCGCATCTCCAGGCTGAGCAGGGTGCCGACTTCCAGAGAGCGGCCGACCTCCAGGCCGATGCCGCAGGCGGAGATGTCCACCACCCGGGCCGGCCGCGGGGCCGACTCGATACCCCGGATCACCTGGTAAGATGCTTGCACGGGGCAGGGGAAGCGGACCCAGGCGCGCTGGTCCTCCTCTATCGGCTTCTGACGCCGGGCGCCGAATGCCTGCAAGTCGGCGTCGCTCAGCTCGTCGCTGAATGCGCAGCCGGCAGCCCATTGTCCCCCGGACAGGGGCGTGACGTGGAGCACGTAGGCCAGCACTCGCGAGCCGCTCTCGCCCCCTCTCCCCCCCGAGGAGGAGAGAGGGAAGGGTGAGGGGGCCGGCAGTTCCACCCCCAGGAAGCGGCCCGGCTCCAGCTCCCGATCGACCAGCAGGCCGATCCCGCCGCGCGAGACGTTGATCACCCGCGCCAGCAGGTTCTCGGTGTCGTCGGCGGCCGGCTGGCAGCTTACCAGCGCGTTGCAGGGATAGCGGACCCAGACCCGGCGGTCGGACGCCACGACCTGGCGCTCGCCGGCCGTCTCGCACGGGCCGACCAGTCGGGTGATCGAAGAAAGCAGTCGCTCAAACACGTCACATGGCCCACTCGGGACAGGCTGGGGTCCCTATACAATCATGGGGTACGATGCGGTGATTGACAAGTTAGGGCGAAAATTTTTCCCATCCTGGCAGAGTGGGCCCGGTCGTTGCTCGCCCCATCTAGCCCTTCGTGCGGGGGTCGCCCGCTTCCAGCACCGCCTTGGCCTGATCTGCCCGGTACTTCCGCAGGGCCTCGCGGAACTGTGGGTGCTTACTCGACAGGATGGCGGCCGCGAAGAGGGCGGCGTTGATGGCGCCGGCCTTGCCGATCGCCAGCGTGCCGACGGGGATGCCCGCCGGCATCTGCACAATAGACAACAGCGAGTCAAGCCCCTTCAGGGCCGGCGACTCCATCGGCACGCCCAACACCGGCAGGAGCGTCTTGGCCGCCACCACCCCCGGCAAGTGGGCCGCCCCGCCTGCCGCAGCGATGATCACCTCCACGCCCCGCTGCTCCGCCGAAGCCACATACGCGAACAGCTGGTCCGGCGTGCGATGGGCTGAGAGCACCCGCACCTCGTGGGCCACCCCCAGCATCTCCAGCGTCTGTGAGGCGTGCGCCATCGTCTCCCAGTCCGACTTCGACCCCATGATCACGGCGACCAGCGGTGCGGCAGACATGACATCCTCCTTAACCTGAAAATCGAGTGCAGGGCAGGGAGCGCCCCCTTTCAGAGTCCGGAGCGTCTGTAGTCCGTAGTCTGTAGTCAATAGTCCATAGTCGGTAGCCGTCAGCCGCTGCGAGTTGGTCCATACCCCACCACCGGCCCGCTGACGCCGGCCGCTCGCTAGGACCGGCCCGCTGACGCCGGCCGCTCGCCACCGAGGCGGACGGTCTTGCTACGGACTACCGACTACCGACTACGGACTACTCTGTCGCGGACGCTCCGGGCGCTGATAAGAAACGTCTCGGGCGCCGCAAGTAATCACCCCCAACCACCCGCTGCTTAACGTCCGTATGGCGGCGGCCCGTATGGCGGCGGCCCGTATGGCGGCCCGGGGATCGGCTCGGACGGCGCGGGGAGGTTAAAGTTGGCGACGGCGTACTGGCCCGGCGCCACTACTACCCGTCGCTCCTGGGTGACGGTGCGGCCGTGGCGCGTCCAGGTTGCCCGGACAGTGTAGGTATAGGTCTGGCCCATTTCCAGCGGCGGCGTCTCAAACAGGCGCGACGCCCCGGTACCCCGGGTCTCATAGCCGTCGAGGGTGACCCGGGCCCGGTCATCGGGCAGGAACACGCGGATGTACGCCTTCCGGGTCAGCCCGGTCGGCGGCACCGCATACGGCTGCGTCGGGGTACTGGAGATGGTCCCCCCGGCCGGCGGGTAACCCTGATAGGGATACGGCAAGGGCCACGGCGGGTAAGGGTACGGCGGGGGCCACAGGTCATACGGGGTCTGCCCCGGCCTGATGCCCTGACCTTCCGGGGCAGGCTTTGTGGCGGGGGGCTGCCCGGCGGTACCCGTCTTGTCCGGCGGGTCGGCCGCGGCAAAGAGCGACCGCCCCGACAGCAAGGCGCAAACGGCCCCGGCGGCCAACAGACAACGGAACGTTCGCGGCATGGAGCACCTCCTCAGGGTGAGGTTCCGGCGACCAGGCGGGTCCAAAGCCCCCTTGCCCCACCATAGGCAGGCCAAACCTGGATGGCAATATCAAGTAACAAGTGACATGTAACAAGGAGACAGGTCTGCATCCTGCGCTTGTCACTTCGTCGCTGAAGTCGCCCGGCTTTGGGAAGCGCCCAGAGGCCCGAGCGCGGCCGCGTTCGGCTGCCAAGTAACTTGAATTACGGCGCCGGTCCGGAACGGATCACGATTCGCTGACGGCTGCGGTAAGTCTCGACCACCAATTCCTCCGGGCGGCTTCGGATGGTGACGGCACCGTGCGGCCACGTCCCCAGGAAGCGGGCGCCTTTCTGCTCATAAACTTCCGGTGTGTTCATCGGCCAGATCGGCCGCCCTTGACAGGAGACCACCACTGCCGGGCGGGCCCAGTCCGCCAACTTTGCCGGGTCGGCGAGGCGGCTGCCGTGATGCGGGGCCATCAGCACATCGACCGGCACCGAGGGCAGGCTCAGGAGTCGCCGCAGTCCCTCGTTCCGGAGGTCGCCGGTCAGCAGGATCGAGTGGCCGGCATGCCGCACCAGCAGCACCAGGCTCCGCACGTCCTCACTCCCCTCCGGCCCGGCCGCCGGGGGATGAAGCACTTCCATCGTCACCTCGCCCGCGGTCAGCCGGTCCCCCGCCCGGACAACCCGGACCGGGACGCTATGCGGCCGCCGAACATCCAGCGCAAGCCGCGTCCCGGGGCCGATCTGATCCTCAAAGGTCGGCGTGCAAGTCACCTGGCCGACCGCGAAGCGATCGAGCAACGCAGGCAAGCCATTGAAGTGATCCAGGTGTGCATGCGAAAGGAAAATCTCATCAATACGGCCAATGCCACGGTGCCAGAGAAAGGGGGCAATCTGCCGGCGGGTGACATCGGGGCCGGTCATGGCGCCGGCGTCGTAGAGAATGGTCCGGCCGTCGGGCGTCTCCAGAACGGTGCAGCCGCCGTGACCGACCGCCAGGAAGGTACAGCGCAGCTCCGGCCGGGACGACCGAATCGCCCCGTTTAGCAAACCGACACCAAGCCAGACCAACCAGGCCAGGGCCAACCAGCGCCAGCGCCGGCGCAGCGGTTCAACCAGGAGCACACCGAACAGCAACAGGTAAAAGATCCAGAGCCATCCTTCAGGGACATCGCTGACATACCACCAGGCCCCCGGCAGACGATCACCGCCGTCCACCAGCGAATCGCAGCCGGTCAGCGTCCAGCGCAACACCCAGGCAAAGACCGGCGCCACAGGCCCGCAGACAACGACGGCCAGCAGCAAGAGGAAGCCGGCGATCAGCACCACTGTGGTGAGGAGGACCAGAGGCGGCCCGATCAAGAGGGCAACCGGCGAAACCAGGTGCGAATGATAGGCGGCCAGCGGAGTGATCGCTGCCCAGACGACGGCGTTGACAACATAGGCGGCCAACACCCATCGCCCTGCGGCCCGAAGCCGACGTTGCCATTGCGGCCGGCTTTCTTCGAGCAGCTGTTCCAAGGGATCAGGAGGGACGGGCGGGTGATCGGGACGGAACCAACGATGCAGGCCACTCCGATGGACGGCTTCGGCCAGCTGGAAGAATTGAGGATGGTACAACACAGCCACCGCCAGGAAGGAGAGCTGGCAGCCGACGGTGAACAGGTCCGTAGGGTTCAGGGCTGCCACCACCAACCAGGCGGCGGCCAGGGCATTGGCAGGATTCACCGTTCGGCGCAGGAGGATGCCGCCGCTGAACACCCCGACGATCACCGCCGCCCGCATGACCGGAGGCTGGCCGCCGGTCAACAGGGCGTAACCGAGCACGACCAGCGCCACCAGCCAGGCTGCTTTCCGGCGTCGTACTCCCCAGGGGCGCAGCACTATCCCCAGAAGCCACGCCAGGATGACCAGATGCTGCCCCGAGACGACCAGCACATGGATAACCCCGGTGCGCAGGTACTTCTCGTAGTGGTCGCCGGTCATCGCTGCGCCTTCGCCCAGCAACAGCGCCCGGGCCACGTCACTCTGCGGTTCCGGCAGCTGCTCCTGCAAGATCCGTTGGCCCCAACTCCTGACCACCGCCAGCCAGCCGTGGAACGAATACCTCCAACCTTCTGCCTGCCGGGTCAGGCCGGCGGGCGTCTCCGGCACCGTCACCACGGCCTGAATTCCCTGGTCGCGGAGCTGCGCCACCCGATCAACCTCGCCGGGATTGGCAGGCGGCTCCGGCCGAGTCAGTCGGCCGACGACCTCGACCGCATCTCCAACGTGCAGTCCCTGGAGGCGTCCTTCTATCGTCAGGTAGGCCCGGCCGGATACCGTGATCCAATCGCCTTGGCGCTTCAAGGCGGTGGCGCCCAGCACGGCCCGGGTGGTGTCAGAGCCTGGGATCGACCGCAGCGGATCGCCGGGCGGGCGCCGGCTGACAACCGGTTCCTCGAGCAACACGCCGCGCAGGCGGACCGGCCTCGGCTCGGCCGGTGCATGGTGGCCGAGGTCATCCGCCCGGTAAACGTCGCGGCGCCAGTGGTGGTAGGCCGCCCCGAACGCGGCGAGGGCCAGGGCAAGATAAAGGCGGGCCAGGCCGATCTGCCGTCCCAGCCGACAGATGCTCCAGGCGGCCAGGGCCGCGACGACCGTGATCAGGCTGGCTCCCAGCGCGATGCCCGCCTGACGATCGACGAGAATGCCGGCCGTCAGCGCCAGGGCCGCCGTCAACAGAGGGGCGCGCCGAATGCTTTCCGGGATGACCTCCACAGGTTGTAAGCCGGGTGGGCGATCCGTCTTAGCCGGGCGAGGGGCCGGCGAGGGGAGGGGGGCAGTCGAGGGGAGTGATGGGCTGGCCATTGCAGGTCACCTCCCCGTCAATCCACAGTAGCAGGCATGCTCCGCCCCCGTTGTGGCAAGTTTGGTCCGAGCGCGGAGCGTCTGTTGGCGGGCATTGTCGGTCCAAGCGCGGCGGATCGCAACCAAAAAATGGGAGTCAGGGGGTCGGAATCAGGGGTCCGCGATTCGGGGGAAATGCTTTCCGGGATCATCTGCCATCTCAAATCTATCATCTTCAATCTGCCATCTCAAATCTGCAATCTTCCATCTGCTCTGATCCTGCCCCCTGACCGAAAATGACCAGGCGGGTGTTGCAAGTGGCGGCAGGTTAACCGATAATGACCTTTGCGCTTGCCCCCCGCCGACCCCTCATCCCACCGTTGTGGCCTGGCCTCCAGACCATGCCGCAATGGGGGACGAAGAGGACAACGATGTCCGAGGACCGTTCGTTCGATGACCTGATGGCCCGCCTCCGTGCGGGTGACAACGAGGCCGCCGCCCAGGTCTTCAACCGCTTTGCCCATCGGCTGATCGCCTTGGCCCAGAGCCGGCTCGACCGCCATGTCCGGACCAAGGTGGATCCCGAGGACGTCTTGCAGTCGGTCTTCCGCACGTTCTTCCTGCGATGCGCCGCCCAGCAAATGGACCTGAGCAGCTGGGACAGCCTCTGGGGCATGCTCGTGGTCATCACCCAGCGCAAGTGCGGCCGACGGGTAGGGTATTACCATGCTGCCCGCCGCGACGTGGCGCGCGAGGTCTCCCGCACCCCTGCTGCCGATCCCTCCGCCGCTGACTGGGATGTCTGCGCCGACGAGCCGACGCCTTCCGAAGCCGCCATTCTCACCGAGACAGTCGAGCAACTCCTCGACCGCCTGGAGGGCCGCCAGCGCCAGATCCTGGTCCTCAGCTTGCAGGGCTTCTCCCCCCCTGAGATCAGCTCGCAACTCGGCTGTACCGAGCGGACAGTCTATCGGGTGCTCGAACGTGTCAAAGGATGGTTGCAGGCGATGGGTGAGGAGCAGGTTTAAGATGGCAATCCGCAGGACGGCGTGTCAGTTACGGCCGGCTGTTCTGCATTTAGTCAGTAGCCATTCGTCATTCGTCATGGCTCATGGACCCATATTGGCAGTGAAAGGGTGTTCAGAAAGCAGATTTTGCAGATTGCCGATTTGAGATTGCAGATTTCCCGAGGGGTTGGCAATCGTAAATCTGCAATCGCAAATCGGCAATCTGCAAAATCTGCAATCTGCAATCGTAAATCTGCCATCAAATGAAAACTCCCCATGTCTCCCCCGCACCGACCAACGATCTTCTCAGGTTCTTGCGACTGGGATCGGCTGGAACGGGTCATCGAGCGCTTCGAGGATGCCTGGCAACAGGGGCGGCGGCCCGTCATTGACGAATACCTGCGCGGCGATGCCATCGAGCGCGACTCGCTTGTGGTTGAGTTGGTCCACACCGACCTAGAGTGCCGGCTGAAGGCGGGCGAAGCGGTGCGGGTCGAGTCCTACTTCGAGCGCTACCGGGAACTGGCGGCGGATCGCGAGCGCGCCCTGGGGCTGATCGCGGCAGAATACGACCTGCGCCGCCGCCGCGAGCCGGGGCTGACACTCGACGAATACCTCCGCCGCTTCCCGCAATACGCGGACGAGCTGGCAACCCGGCTCCAGCGCGGGAAGACGGCCTGGCAATCTGGCTTCCCGTCGGGCGGCTCGGCTCCTCCCTCGTCACGGATCTGCTGTCCGCGCTGTCACAACCCGGTCGAGCCGCCCCCCTCACCCCTCTTCCTCCTCCCTTCCGAGGGGGAGAAGGGGGAGGGGGCCTCATCCCGCCAAATGAGCTGCCCGTCGTGCGGCAGCAGTTTCCGTCTTGACCCGGCGCATCCCCTCACCTGGTCGCCGGAGCGGCTAACCCGGCTGGGCAAGTTTGACCTACTGGAGGCCGTCGGCCGGGGGGCCTTCGGGACCGTCTACCGGGCCCACGATCGGGAGTTGGACCGCCTCGTGGCTGTCAAGGTGCCCCGCGGCAGCCAGTGGATTTCCCGGGCCGAGGTCGAGCGGTTCATCCGCGAGGCACGGAATGCGGCCCGGCTGGCGCACCCCGGGATTGTCCCGGTCTATGAGGCAGGGCAGAGCGAAGCCCTCCCTTACATCGTGACCGCCTTTGTGGAAGGGGAGACGCTGGCCCAGGCCGTTGCCGACCGGCGCTTCGGCTTCCGCGAAACGGCCGAGATCATCGCCCAGGTGGCCGAGGCGCTGGAACACGCCCACCGCCACGGTGTGATCCACCGCGACCTCAAACCGTCCAATATCCTGCTCGGCCAACTCCACGGGGCCACCCCTTCTCATTCCCGACCCCACTCTCCCGCTTCGGCGACGTGGGGAATAAGAGTCCCTCCCCTCACTTCGCCGGGGGGAGAGGGGTCGGGGGTGAGGGGGCCGGGTGAGACCGTCCGACCGCGGGCATTCGTCACCGACTTTGGCCTGGCCCGGCGCGAGGAGGGAGACGTTACTGTCACCGTCGAGGGGCAGATCCTGGGCACCCCCGCCTACATGAGCCCGGAACAGGCCGGCGGCCGCAGCCATCAGGTCGATGGCCGCACCGATGTCTACAGCCTGGGCGTGATCCTGTACGAACTGCTGACTGGAGAGGTGCCGTTCCGCGGCGTCGCCCGGATGGTGCTGCGGCAGATCATTTTCGATGAACCCCGACCGCCACGGCAACTAAATGACAAGGTGCCGCGCGACCTGGAAATCATCTGTCTGAAGGCGATGGCCAAGGAACCTGGCCGGCGCTATGCCACGGCGGGCGAGCTGGCGGCCGACTTGCGGCGCT
>DATLYH010000225.1:0-11499 GCA_035575035.1 Gemmataceae bacterium | reverse complement strand
CGAACCGGCAGGGGCGGTATCCGATCCGGGAGTTGGACGTGGAGGTTGGGTTGCTGGAGGGTTGGGTGCGTTTTTGGTATGAAGGGGAGTTACTGCCGTTGCCGGCCGAGCTACAGCGGGAGTTGGACGAAGCCCGCCGCCTGGCCGCGGCGGAGAAGCGTCGCGCCGACGAGTTGCAGCAGCGCTTGGAGGCGGCCGAGCGGGAGCTAGCGGAGCTACGCGCCCGCTTAGGACAACAGTGAGGCGAGTGCTGCCCCGGGAAAGTCAATCGAGCCTGGAGCATCCGCGCTGGGGTGACGCGGCATTATCTCGTCGCGGACGCTCCAGGCTCGTAGTACCCAGCGCTGGCGCTCCAGGTGCAGATCAGTCCGGAAAATTGTTGCCGTCCGCCTACGCTTCCGGTATCCTTGACTAGGCCGAGAATCGGCATTGAATTTGCTTGCCCACCAACCTCCTGATTCGAGTGGCCAGCCGAAGATAACCAAGGTTTCCTCCCAGATTCGCGCCTTCCCGATAATCCGCCCGCCTCGAAACCTTACGGCTGAGCCGGTGTTTAATCCGGGACTGGCAACCACGCAAGCGGTTCTGGTCCTGGTAGGAGTTTTCTTGATGCGGCCGTCTGTCCTTGTTGGGGTGCTGCTGGCGGCGGTCATCGGCCTGGCCCACGCCCAAACCGCGCCGACCGACAGCGCCAAAAAAGGCGACTCTCCGACTCCCCGAACCGCGGAGCAGATCACCTTCAAGGACATTGCCCCCCTGCTGACCAAATACTGCACCAAGTGTCACGGTGGGGAGAAACCCCGGGCCGATCTGTCGCTGGAGAAGTACCAGGACGATGACCAGGTGATGCAGGACCGCAAGGTCTGGGAGAAGGTGCTCAAGCATGTCCGCGCCCGCGAGATGCCGCCGCAGGGCCGGCCCCAACCTACCCCCGCCGAGATCGACTTGCTCACCGGCTACGTCGCGACCCAGTTGGCCCGGGTGGACTGCACCAAGGAGCGCGACCCGGGGCGAGTCACCCTCCGCCGGCTCAATCGGGCCGAGTACAACAACACTATCCGTGACCTGATCGGCATTGACTTCCAGCCGGCCGAGGACTTCCCGGCCGACGATGTCGGTTACGGCTTCGACAACATCGGCGACGTGCTCACCTTGCCGCCGTTGCTTTTGGAGAAATACCTGGCTGCCGCCGAAACCATCATCGAGAAGGCCTTCGCCAACCGCGAGACCCGGCTGCGCATCTTGATCTGCCGGCCGGGACCCGACCTGAGCGAGGAGGACTGCGCCCGCAAAATCCTGGAGCACTTCGCTACCCGCGCCTATCGCCGGCCCGCCACGCCCGAGGAGGTGGCCCGGCTGATGCGTCTGTTCGACCTGGCCCGCCGCGACGGTGACGGCTTCCCGACCGGCCTTCGCCTTCCTCTCCAGGCCGTCCTGGTCTCGCCGCACTTCCTCTTCCGCGTCGAAATGGACCCTCGGCCGGCCAATCCCCGGGCTCCGATCGACCCGAATACCGTTCGCGTGCTGAACGACTACGAGGTGGCGACCCGGTTGTCGTACTTCCTCTGGAGCAGCATGCCCGACGACGAGCTGTTCAACCACGCCCAAAACGGCACGCTGCGGAAGGACGGCAACCTCGAAGCCCAGGTCCGCCGGATGCTTAAGGACCCCAAGGCCAAGGCGCTGGTGGAGAACTTCGCCGGCCAATGGTTGCAGATCCGCAACCTCAAGACAGTCCAGCCCGATCCCGGCACCTTCCCGACCTTCGACGAGGCGCTTCGGGCAGCCATGCAGAAGGAGACGGAACTCTTCTTCGAGGCGGTCATGAAGGAGGACCGCAGCGTCCTTGACTTCCTCGATGCCGACTTCACCTTTGTCAACGAGCGGCTGGCGAAACACTACGGCATCGCGGGGGTTAAGGGGGACGAGTTCCGCTGGGTTGCCCTGACGGGCGGGCCGCGCGGCGGGGTGCTGACGCAGGCAAGCATCCTGACGATCACCTCCAACCCGACGCGGACCTCGCCGGTGAAGCGGGGCAAGTGGATTCTGGAGAACATCCTCGGCACGCCGCCGCCTCCGCCGCCGCCCGACGTGCCCGAGCTGGAGGACGACAAGGAGCTGACCGGCTCGCTGCGGCAACGGATGGAGCAGCACCGGGTCAATCCGATCTGCGCTTCCTGCCACCAGCGGATGGACCCGCTCGGCTTCGGCCTCGAGAACTTCGACGGCATCGGCGCCTGGCGCGAGAAGGACGGCAAGTTCCCGATCGACCCGTCCGGCGTTCTGCCCGGCGGCGAGAAGTTTGATGGGCCGGCCGGGCTGAAGGCGGTGCTCAAGGCGAAAAAGGAAGATTTTTGTCGGTGTCTGGCCGAGAAGATGTTAACCTATGCTCTGGGCCGCGGCCTGGAGTACTACGACAAGTGCGCCGTCGATGACATTGTTGCCGCCCTGGTCAAAAACGATTACCGGTTTTCCAGCCTGGTGCTGGCAGTTGTCCAAAGCGACCCCTTCCAGAAGCGGAAGGCGGGTCAAGGGGGGAGATGACATGGTGGAGCGACTCTCACGGCGGACGGTTTTGAAGGGGTTGGGCACGGCCATCGCCCTGCCGTTTCTAGAGGCGATGGCGCCCGTTTACTCACTGGCCGGCGCCGCCGCCGAGCCGCTGCCGCGGCGGATGGCGATCCTGTACGTGCCCAACGGCATCCACATGGAGGACTGGACCCCCGCGACCGAGGGGGCCAACTTCGAGCTGACGCCGACCTTGCAGGCGCTGGCCCCGTTCAAGCAGGACCTGCTGGTGCTCAGCGGTCTGACCTGCGACAAGGCCCGGCCCAACGGCGACGGCCCGGGGGACCACGCCCGCGCCATGTCTGCCTTCCTGACCGGCTGCCAGCCGCGCAAAACCCACGGGGCCGACATCAAGGTCGGCATCTCCATGGACCAGGTCTGCGCCCAGAAGATCGGCCATCAGACCCGGCTGCCATCGCTGGAGATCGGCTGCGACAAGGGGTTGCAATCGGGCAACTGCGACTCCGGCTACAGCTGCGCCTACTCGGCCAACCTCTCCTGGCGAACCGAGTCGATGCCGATGGCCAAGGAGGTCAATCCCCGGCTGGTGTTCGACCGGCTGTTCACCAACGGCGTCAAGGGGGAGAGCGAGCAGGTCCAGGCCCGGCGCGAGCGCTACAAGCAGAGCATCCTCGACTTTGTCATGGAAGATGCCCATCATCTCCGCCGCCGCTTGGGGGCCAACGACCGGCGCAAGATGGAGGAGTACCTCAGCGCCATTCGCGAGTTGGAGGTTCGCCTCGCGCGCACAGACGAAGATGCTCCCCAACCGGAGGACGCGCCGCTGGCCCGGCCGGCGGGCGTACCGCAGGAGTATGCCGAGCACATCCGGCTGATGTGCGACCTCTTGGTGCTGGCCTTCCAGGGGGATCACACGCGGATCTGCACTTTCCCATTGGCCAACGAGGGGAGCAACCGCAGCTACCGGTTCATCAACGTGCCCGAGGGGCACCACGACCTGTCGCACCACGGCCGCAACAAGGAGAAGCAGGCCAAGATCGCGGCGATCAACCGCTTCCACATCAGCCAGCTGGCCTACCTGGTCGGCAAGCTGAAGGCGATCCCGGAGGGGGACGGCACGCTGCTGGACAACTGCATGATCGTCTACGGCAGCGCCATCGGCGACGGCAACCGTCATAACCACGACAACCTGCCGATCCTGCTGTTGGGCAAGGGGGGCGGCTCGATCAAGACCGGCCGCCACCTGGTCTACCCGCGGAACACGCCGGTGAACAATCTCTGGCTGGCAATACTGGACCGGATGGGCGCCCATGTCGATCAGCTGGGCGACAGCACCGGGCTACTGGAGGGGCTGTCGTAGAAAGGGCGGAAGAACGACCGGATAACTCAAGTGGGGGACGGCCGTCCCCCACTTTTTTTCTTTCCTTTCACAGGAACGGGGCTTTGCGTTTGGGTGCTCCTCTGGATTTTGGCGGTGTTTAATTGGCACGCCAGAAGGCGTCCCATTCGGGACCTTCCGCTCAGGCGCACCACTCCACCAACCGCCCAACGTGCCCACTTTTCCACCGCGACCCCGTCTGCTTCAGCCGACGGTTCACCAACTGCTTGATCCCCCCGTCCACCAGACCGCTGCCGATCGCTTGACCCCGCCGTGGGCTCGGGGCTTTGACGGGAATCTCATTCGCTGGCCTTTAGCGGCAGCTTGATGGTGAAGGTCGAGCCCTTGCCGACCAGGCTTTCGACACGGATGCGGCCCTGGTGCTGCTCGACGATTTGTCGGCAGACGCTCAGGCCCAGGCCGGTGCCGCCGTGGCCGTGCTCGTCAGGCTCCTTGGTAGTGTAGAACGGTTCGAAAATCAAGCGGAGGCGCTCCGGCGGGATGCCGACGCCGGTGTCGGCAATGCTGATCTCGGCCATCCCGGTCTGCGGGTTTTCCCGCGCCTCGATCCGCAGTCGGCCGCCGCGCGGCATCGCCTGGCGGGCATTGATAATCAGGTTGAGCAGCACCTGCTCCAGCTGGGCCGGGACCACCGGCGCTCGCGGTCGGCCCTGAAACTTCGTCTCCACCTGGATGCGGTGCTTGCTCAGGTCCTTCCCAGTCAGGATCAGGACTTCCTCAATCAGGGCGACCAGGTCGGTCGGTTCGCGCTGAGTCGAGTTGTTGCGGGCAAAGCCGAGCATGCTGTTGATGATGGTGGCGGCCCGCTGGCCCCCCTTGAGGATCTTCTCGAAGGCCTGGGTACGGGCGGCCTCGTCGATGGGAGTCCGCAGTCCCATCTTGGCATAGTTGATGATGGTCGTCAGGATGTTGTTGAACTCGTGGGCCACGCTGGAGGCCAGGGCGCCGACGCTGCTGAGCCGCTGCGCCTGCAGCAGTTGCTGGCGCAGGTGGTCCGCCTCGGAACTGGGAACCATCACTTCCTCGTCGGTCATCGGGTTGTCTCCTGGGTCCTCTTCCCCGGCTGCCCTCTCACCAAGTTCCAAGGAACAAGCCGCCTGTCCTTTCCCCTTGCGCGGCCTCTACGTTTCCTAACTTGGAACTTGTTCCTTGTTACTTGGTGCTTCAAGCGTCCGAGCGGCCTGGTTGTGGTATCGGCTGTCCCCTACGAGGCACTTCATCGGAACTCATTGTCAGGTGGGCGCTTAAGCCAGAAGATAGGTGGCGATCAAAGACTGCGAGCCGGAAGGGAGCCATGCGGGCCGCACAAGAGGAAGGAACTGCGAGGGCCGCCGTCTCCTTCCGGGTTAAGATTGCCTCTCCGACAGCAAGGGTCCGGCAAGGCACCACGGAGCACACGGGCCCGGCCCGCCCGGCAGGCTGAGCAGCGCCGGCAAGGCCGTCAATCCCTGGCGGTCGGTTCAACGGCCCGGTCAACCTGGAGGCATCCCCGCAATCTCCGGACAGTTTGCAACGGATGATTGATTGCCTGGCCCGAGCCGACTGGAGCACATCGCCGCCCGGCGGAGGACCGGCTACCACCGCCAGAGGAGAACGACACGGCAGCGCATGCCGTGGAGTTGGGCCGGTCCCGAGAGGCCGAAGCTGATAAACTGAACGGAATGGAACTTTTCCCCCCGCAGTGTTCGGATGCCGACCGGGATCGGCTGGTGTCTTTCGAGCATGCCACCGTGGTCCGCCTCGGAGGCGAGGTAGCCTTGCGCGGCCTGAGCTGGACGATTCGGCAGGGGGAGACCTGGGCGGTCGTCGGGCCGACCGGTTCGGGCAAGACAACGCTGGCCGAGGCGTTGCAAGGGCAGCACCGGCTGGCGGCCGGCACGGTCTGCTGGCCGCTCCTCGACCGCCTGCGGGCTGCCGGCCACCCGGTTGGCTGGCCGTCGGAGATTGTCCGGCGGGTGGCGTTCAAGGAAGAATGGTGGCCGTTCTCTTACCGGCGGCACTACTACCAACAGCGCTTCAACTTCATCGAGCCGCACGACGACCTGACGCTGGACGCTTTTCTGCGCGGCGGGACATCGGCCGACGACCGGGCCATCTCGGCAGCGGCCCGCCGGCTGGGGATCGAATCGCTCCGCCCCCTGTCGCTGATCAAACTTTCCAGCGGACAGATCCGCCGGGCCCGGATCGTCAAGGCGCTGCTGGCGCGGCCAGAAATGCTCATCCTGGACGACCCGTTCCTGGGACTGGATGCTGCCGGCCGAGACGACGTCGCGGCCCTTCTCGGAGGCCTGGTCCGGGACGGTATGCGGGTGCTGCTCATCACCCGGCCGGATCTCCTTCCTGCGTGGGTGACGCACGTGCTGGAGCTGGACCGTCTCGCCGTCCGCTGGCAGGGGCGGCGGGAAGATTTCCGATTGCGGATGGCCGCTGAGGGACCGCGGATTCCTCCGTCCAATCCGCGATCCACCAGCGGCTCTTCGCAAGCAGGGGAGCCGGTGATCGAGCTGCGCGACGTGAATGTCATCTACGGCGGTCGGGCGATCCTGAAAGACGTCTCATGGACGGTGCGGGCCGGCGAGCGCTGGGCGGTGCTGGGGCCGAACGGCTCGGGCAAGACGACGTTGCTCAGCCTCCTCTCGGGCGACCACCCGCAAGCCTACTGCAACGCCATCCGACTCTTCGGCCGCCCGCGCGGCACGGGCGAAAGCATCTGGGACATCAAACAGCGCATCGGCCTGGTTTCGCCCGAGCTGCATCTGTACTTTTCCGAGCCGCTCACCGCCGCCCAGACAGTGGCGACCGGCTTCTTCGACGTGCTCACCTATCGCCGGACCACGCCGGGGCAGGACGCAGCCGTCCGGGAATTGTTCGACCACTTCGGCATCGCCGATCTGGCCGACCGCCCCTTCGCCCGGCTCTCGACGGGGGAGCAGCGGCTGGTGCTGCTGCTCCGGGCATTGGTGAAGCGGCCACCGGTGTTGATCCTCGATGAGCCGTTCCAGGGGCTGGACGACCGGCTCATCGGCCGGGCGCGCGACTGGCTCGACCATTGCCTACGCCCCGACCAGACGCTGCTCTTCGTTAGCCATCACCCGGAAGAGATTCCCTACACAGTCAACCGCCGCCTGTGCCTCGATGGAGGACGGGTGGCAGCAATAGATTAGCGCATAACGAACTCAGGGCATCAGATCTCCGTGCCCGGAGCGTCCGCGACAGGGAATGTTGCTACCAGCCCAGAGCGTCAACGACGGGAAACACCGTTCGTCGTTGACGCTCTGGGCTCCGACAGTTGCACCCCCTGAGGAGCAGCTATTCCTTTTGTGCTTTTATATCTGCTTGACCACATCATAAGCGAGGGCCTGCCTGACGGCCCCGTATCACCACAACAGCGAGCTACACCTATGATGCGCTGAACCGTCTGGTGCGGGAGCAGGTAGACACCGCCGGCACCACAGACGATTACGCGATCGACTACACCCTCGACCTGGTGGGTAACCGCCTGAAGAAGTTGACCACCAAGGGGAGCGGGATAGTGGAGCGGGTCGAGGGGACGTTTGATGCCCGCGACCGACTCCTGGAGGAGAAGTTCTACGACGCGGCGACCGGCGGGACGTTGACGAACACGCTCACTTACGGCTACGATGCCAACGGCTCTTTGACATCTCGGACAGCGACAACGGGTGGCAGCCTGACGCAGGTTTGGGACGTGCGTGGCCGGCTAGCCAGTGCCACCAACGTACAGGGGAGCACCACCAGGTAGGCGCTGTATCGCTACGACCCCGACGGCATCCGGCTGCGCGAGGAGGTGGCGACCACGACGAGTGGGGTAACTACCCGCGAGGTGCGGCTCTTGGTGGTGGATCACCAGAGCCCTTCGGGC
Source organism: Gemmataceae bacterium (assembly GCA_035575035.1). Lineage (GTDB taxonomy): Bacteria > Planctomycetota > Planctomycetia > Gemmatales > Gemmataceae > DATLYH01. The sequence continues at coordinate 3,691 of DATLYH010000225.1, read as the reverse complement.
TACGCCCAGGTGATTGAGGAGCGGACCGAGAGCGGCCTGATTGTGGCCAGCTACGTCTATGGCGCTGGCCTGGACCCCATCTCCCTCGCCCGCTCCGGCCAACCCGTCGGTCTGTACCTGGCCGATGCTCACAGCGGCGTGCGCCAGGTGATGGACCTGCTCACCGCGGTGGTGCTGGCGGCGTACCGTTACGACGCCTTCGGCAACACGGTGGCAAGTGCGGGGACGTTCACCGACCGGGTGGGCTACCGCAGCGGCAGGCTGGACCCGGTGCTGAACCAGTACGACTTCCGGCGGCGGATCTACGACCCGCCGACCGGACGGTTCACCACAGTCGATCCCATCATCCGGGGCGACCGCCAACGACCTCTGTCGCTTCACAAGTACCTGTACGGCCATGCCGACGGCGTCAACAACGCCGACCCGAGCGGCGCGTTTTCCATCAGCCTAGGATTGGGGTCGTTCTTCAACGGGGTCGGCCGCATGATGTCCGCCCACCCGGTTCAGACGGCCGGCGTCATCGGTTGCCTCTTCGGCGCCGGAGATGCGCTCTTCCACGGAGGAGGGGTCATCGGGGCCGCTGAGGCATGTATCATCAGCGGGGCCATCAATATGGCGCTCGCAGGCATGGGCCTGTCGGTCTCGAACCACGTCCTGCGTAAGGTACTGGTCACAGCCTTCATCCTGGCCACGGCGACCGGGACGGGGCTGGGCGTCTACGAGGACATCTTGGAAGGCAACACCGCGGGGGCCTGGTACCGAGGCATCACGGGGGCGTTCGGCCTCTACTTGCTGTTGCGCATCCCGATCTGCTTCGTTGCGGGCACCGATGTGCTCACGTACGTCAAGGTCGATGCACCAGCCGCCGACTGGCGGGTCGAGCCACGGGCGATCGAACACATCCGCGTCGGTCAACGGGTGCCGGCCCGCAACCCGCAGCGGCCCCTGACGACGGTAACCGAGCCCGAACCCGACCCGGCAACCTGGAAGCGGCTGCGGCTGCGGCAGGCGGGCGCCGACGGCCATGCCTTCGAGATGGAACTCCTCCGCCCGGCGGAGTGGGTCGAGCGCGCCGGCGCCACCGTCGGGGCGACGATCGCGTGCGACCTGCCGGAGGGCGACGTCCTTGGCCGGGCCGAGATCCTGGCCGTCGATCCGTGCCCGCCGATTGAACCTGGCCCCGGGCGCGTTGTCACGGGGACCTTCACCCGCCGCGCTGCCGTTGGCCTCGTCAAGGTGTCCGTTGCCGGCCTCAAGGACCCGCTCGTTTGCACTGGCCAACACCCGTTCTGGTCGGAGGATCGCCAGGACTACGTCTCCGCCGCCCACTTCCGCCCGGGAGAGCGCGTCCGCACGCTCAAGGGCGGGACCGCGCCCGTGCTGGCCGTGGAGATGCAACCCGGCGCCGCAGCGGTCTACAATCTCGAGGTTCACGGCGAGCACGTTTACCACGTGTCCGAACTGGGCCTTCTGGTCCAGAACGTTTGCGAACGCGCAATCAACGAGGGCTTAGGAGAACAGCTGACGCGGAATATGCAGTTACGAGACATACTCGCCGCTGAACTCCCAAGGTTACGAACCGGAGTGGACGCGAAGAACTATCCTGCTGCGGCCGCACGCGTGCGGGTCGAAGGTAAGGCAGCGCCGCGCGTGGTGGCGAAGGTAATTGGGGAAGGCAGTGGCGGGTCTCGCACGCACCCAGAAATCCAAATCGTAGATGAAGTCGCGGCCATCCGGGGTGCAAACCCAGGCAAGAGGGTGTGGATCGAGGATATGATATCAGAAATGTCGCTATATAGTGGCTGCAAGAAGGCACTCAGGACCGAGGAATCTCATGCCCACTATCAAGGTCATGAGATCCAAGTCGTGTGGATAGAAAAGAGCGGTCGAGGCAGTACAAAGACCGTTCCTCTTCTCAAGGCTTTCTGGCGGGCTTTGGGCCTTCCCGGCTACGGGTAGTCGCCAGTTCGGACGCGACACGGGAACTCGGCATTCTCTGCGAAGGGGTGGACAAAAAAGTCCCACCATGTAAGACTACAACGTCGCAAGTCCGCACTATCCCAGAGGGGCTGATTTACTACGGGGAGCACAAATAGTGAACAGTTCAAAGCCAGAAAAGTGGGGTGATTCCGGGAAAAATGCACTTGCTGCTGTTCACTATTTGTGCTCCCCGTAGTAATAGACTAGACTTTATTAGAAATAGTAATACAATGGCCTCGTGATAACCTATAGGAAGCTCCGCGAAGACCCTCGGCAGTTTCTGGCGCTTACCGGATTGACCCTTCCGGAGTTCCAACTTCTGTTGAGCGCCTTCACGCAAGCGTACGACCGCCGCTACCCCATCGACCAAACCTTGGACGGCGGCCCCCGCCAACGGTTTGCTGGAGGAGACCGCAAGGGAGTCTTGTATCGCCCGGAACAGAAACTGTTATTCCTGCTGGTTCATCTCAAGACCTATCCGTTGCAGGCCGTTATGGCCGAACTCTTTGCCTTGAGTCAGCCGGGGGTCAACTATTGGCTTCATCGACTGCTGCCCATCCTGCAAAGCGCCCGGGATGACGTGGGCGTTCGCCCCGCACGCGATCCGCGGTGCTTCGCAGCGCGCCCGTCTTCGGCGGGCAAGGTTCGGCTCGTCCTTGATGGGACGGAACGGCGTCGCCCGAGGCCGAAAAGCCCGGAAAAACAGGCCTTGCACTACAGCGGCAAGAAGAAAACGCCCTGCGACAAGAACGGGGTCCTGCTCCAGGTGCCGAGCAAACGCCTGGGCTTTGGGAGCCGAACCTACGTCGGCAAGACCCACGACAAGAAGATTGCCGATCAGGAAGCCATTCTCGACCCAGTGGGAACGGAACGGTACAAGGATACGGGCTTCCAGGGGTACGAACCAACAGTGAAGAGGTCTTGCCAGCCGAAAAAAAGCCCCCTCGAGGCGAACGCACGCCCGCTGAGAAGCGAAGGAACCGCAAGTTGGCACGCACCGGGTGAAGGTGGAGCATGCACTCGCGGGCGTGAAACGCTGCCGCATCGTAAAGGACGTTTTCCGGAACACCAAAGAGGGCGTATCGGATTCGGTCATGGAAGCGGCTTGTGGACTGCACAATTTTCGGGTGCAACACCGCAAGCGACCTCTGAAGCAGTAACCACGGTTTGTTACTATTTCTAATAAAGTCTAAAGAAGTACCGGTACCCCCCATGAGCCAGAAACGATATCCCGCTAAGATCATTGAATTCGAACTCGCGGTCGAAGATTCCGACATCGACACGATGCAGCGGATCTTCAAAGAAGAACCTGACTTGTTTCGCAAACTGCGCGAAAACCACGTTTCGATTGTTTGTGAGGCAGCCAAGGAATCTTCACCCGAAGTCATCCGATGGCTGATCGCACGGGGAGCCGATGTCAATGAGCAAGACTCGAATGACTGGACGGGACTGTGCTGGGCAGTGAGTTACGGCAGATATGACATTGCTAAGGTGCTTCTTGAATGTGGCGCAGACCCCCACTTGCACTGCGCCATCTTTCATGTGGTTGATGAAGACGTGCAGGATCCTGTCGCCCTGGCCAAGCTGCTGCTCGACTATGGGGCAGACATCAATCAGCCATTCTTGGTAGAGGGGCTGCCTCCGAGAACTGTCTTGAGCGAAGCCATCGAGAGGGGACGGACCGACCTGGTAAAGTTCCTCAAATCCCGCG
>DATLYH010000224.1:0-64437 GCA_035575035.1 Gemmataceae bacterium | reverse complement strand
CTCCGGGATAACCTTAGCCATGAGCGGTCGTAAGCAGAGCGGGACAACCATCGGGGTTCAGGATGCAGGGGAGAAAGCTCTGAGGGGGCACACGTCTGCGGTCCATTCTGTGGCATTCAGCCCGGACGGCAAGATCCTCGCTTCCGGGAGTGATGACGCGACGATAAAACTCTGGGACGTAGGTGCGAGGAAGGAGTGGACGACTCTGCGGGGGCATACCGGACCCATCTCCTCCGTAGCGTTCATGCCTGACGGCAAGGTACTCGCCTCAGGAAGTGCCGATGGGACTGTGAAGCTCTGGGATGTGGACACGGGCCAGGAACGTTCGGCCTTCCGAGTACCCCCCATTCGCTTCGTTCAATTGTCGGTTTCCTCCTTGGCATTCACTCCAGATGGCAAGATCTTGGCCACAGGGGTAAGCAAGCGCACTCCCGACAGGCAGTTGGATGGTGCGGTGATCCTCTGGGAGGTGGCCACGACCAAGGAACTTCGCACCTTCCAAGGTCTTTCCTCCGCTCGCCCTTCTGTGGGCTTTACGCCCGACGGGAGAACCCTGGCCGTGACGAACACAAACCAAGCGAAAGTGACGCTGTTTGAGGTGACCACGGGCAAGGAAATTCGTTCGCTGCGAAGCCCCGACGGAGCTGCAGTAGTCTCCGTAGCGATCTCCGCTGATGGCAGGCTCTTGGCTGCGGGGGAGATCAGGGGCGCCCCGGCAGGGAAGGACCTGCCTAGCGATGTGACCTTGTGGGACTGGACAAGGGCCCAGCAGGTTGCCACCCTCAAAGGGCACTCGGCCGGGGTCTATTCCCTAGCCTTCGCACCAGACAGCAAGACGCTGGCGTCGGGGAGCAAGGATGGGACGGTCAAGGTGTGGGAGGTTTCAACGGGCAAGGAGCGCGCCACTCTCAAAGGGCACACGGCCGCGGTCAATTCCGTGGCGATTACAGCGGACGGCAAGACCCTGGCTTCCGGCAGTAAGGATGGTACGGTCAGGCTGTGGGAGATCGCCAACTTCGTGGGCCAGAGGACAGGTAAGTGAAGCCGCTTCCGCGTCCGGACCCGCAACTGGACCGACATGTCGCAGTCTGCAGTCCGTGTTCCGTAGTCAGTGGACGGATGGTGGTGTAGAGTGAGGGAAGATCACGACCCGTAGGTCGTGAGACTCCCAACTACGGACTACGGACTAGGAACGATGAAGGTTCTGGTCGTTGGCAAGGGAGGGCGGGAACACGCCCTGGTGTGGAAGCTGGCCCAGTCGCCGCGGGTTGAGCGGGTCTACTGCGCCCCCGGCAACGCAGGCACCGCCGAGGATGGCGTCAATGTGCCGATCGAGCCGACCGATTTCGACCGGCTGGCCGCTTTCGCCAAAAAAGAAGACATTGGCCTGACGGTGGTCGGGCCGGAAGAGCCGCTGGCCGCCGGCATCGTGGACCATTTTCAGAAGGCCGGCCTGCGCATCTTCGGCCCGACGCGCGAGGCGGCCCAGCTGGAGGCGAGCAAGGCTTTCGCCAAGCAGCTGATGCGCCACGCCGACGTGCCAACCGCCGAGTTCCGCATCTTCGACCATCCCGACCCGGCCCGCCATTACATCGAAACGCGCGAGTATCCGGTGGTGGTCAAGGCCGACGGTCTGGCCGCCGGCAAGGGGGTCATGGTTTGCTCGACGACCGAGGAGGCCCTGGCTGCCATCGAGCGGATCATGGTGCGCGAGGAGTTCGGCCGAGCCGCCGGCCGGCAGGTGGTCATCGAGAAACGCCTGGAGGGAGAGGAGCTAAGCATCCTGGCCCTGGTGTCCGGCCGAACGATCGTCCCCTTGCAGCCGACCCAAGACCACAAGCGCGCCTTTGACGGCGACACCGGGCCGAACACCGGCGGCATGGGAGCATACTGCCCCGCTCCGCTAGGGACGCCCGAGTTGATGGCGGAGGTGGACCAGGCGATCCTAGTGCCGATCGTCCATGCTCTGAAGCGCAGCCGTCGGCCGTTCCGCGGGGTGCTTTACGCCGGCATCATGGTCACCAACCAGGGGCCGCGCGTCCTGGAGTTCAACTGCCGCTTCGGCGACCCCGAGACCCAACCGTTGCTGATGCGCCTGAAGACGGACCTGCTTGACCTCCTGGAGGCGGTGGTCGAGGATCGGCTGGCGGAGTTCCCCGAGGAGCGGTTGGAGTGGGACGAGCGGCCAGCGGTCTGCGTGGTGATGGCCAGCCAGGGCTACCCCGGCAGCTATGCCAAGGGGAAGGTAATCACCGGCCTGGCCGAGGCGGCCAAGCTGCCCGGCGTCAAGGTGTTCCACGCCGGCACGCGGCAGGAAAAGGGACTGGTGCTCACCGACGGCGGCCGGGTGCTGGGGGTGACCGCCCTGGGCGAGACGCTGCTGGACGCCAAGCGGAACGCCTACGAGGCCGTGTCGCGCATCCATTTCCAGGGGGCGTTCTACCGCCGCGACATCGCCGACAAGGCGCTGCGCCATCTCAGCGCGTCAGGCGGGACAAGCCTGTAGCCGTCGCCCCGTAGCCGAACCCGCCGGCGTTCGGGTTCGAGTTTGGCTGCCGGGTGGGTCTGAGTTCGGCTGCCGCCACCGGGCGATTAGCCGGGATTCACCTTCCGGGCGAAGCGGAGGCGGCGGGGCCGCTCGAGGGACTCGAAATCGCGGCAGCGCATCCGGATAGCCACAGCCCGCAGGTTGGTTTCGAAGACAATCCAGTCCTCCACCGCGATCGTCTCGTCGAGGAGCGTTGGCAGTCCGTAGCGGGTCCCGAACGGCGGCACTACCCCCCACTCGCAATCCCGGAAGAGGTCGGCGATCTCCTCGGCGGTTGCCAGGCGGACCGGGCCGCCGAGGTGCTCGGCCAGTCGGTCGGTGTCAACCTGGTGCGTTGCCGGCAGCACGGCCACCAGGTAGCCGACCGGCCCCGCCAGAAGGACCGCCTTGGCCACTTGCCGGCCGGGGAGACGCAGGTAGTGGGCCCGCCTCTGGGCTGTGTAGGCCGGCGGATGGTAGAGCGTCACATAATCAACCGGCCGATCGAACAGGAACTCGGGGGCGTACATGGGGTTCTCCGCCTGGTTCCGGGAGGTGAGGGGCGGACGCGGGGGAGCGGCCGGGAAGATAGGGCGGTCCGGTCGCGGCCCCCGGTATCATGCCACTCGAATATACCGCCGTTTGCCCCTCCGACTCAGGGATAACTTGCCCATTTTGTGAGGGCGGAACACCTCGACCGACCTCGGGTGCGGAAAATATCGGATCTGCGGCCCGGCAGCTGGCGGGTGTTCCGGGCATCCCAGGTCCTTTGACCAAAGCATAGAACAGGAATTACGCGTTACTGACCACGCCCCCCTCGATCAATCACCTTGAGGTTTCTCATGTCTGCCTCCGGTGCCTTGCTGCACGGCTTCGCCTATGGCGAACACCTGGAAGGGATCTCGCAGCGCAGCCTTGGCTACCGGCTGCTGGCCCCGGCCGAGCCGCAGCCGTGGAGTGCCGAGGTCGAGGCGCTGGCCCGGCGGTTGCAAGCGGCGCCGTACCCTGACCACTGGCCGCCGACCGACCTGTTCTGCTCGGTGCTGCTGGCGGACGGCCAGCGCCTGGTTGCTGTTGCCCGCTATGGACTGGCCGACCACACCCCCAGCCACCGCCGCGGCGGCCTGGAATTGATCGGCGTTGTCGGCCCGGCGTCACTCGACGTGCCGTCGGCCCTGGCCATCTACCGTTGGCTGAGCAAGCGCCGCGCCGCGGCCGATGACCTGCACACCCTGGGCGGCCGGTTCCCGCTGGCCGAGGTCGTCAGCCAGGCCGGGCCGGCGCCGCCGCCGTCTGCCTCCGACCCGGTGCCGGTGCTTCCCATCCGCCTCTGGCAGGAAGGAGTGCTGCTGTTTGCCGCCACGGCCCCGTCCGACCCGGACCACCGGTTGGGACTCCTGGAGCAGGGGGCGGAACGGAACTGGCAGTGGATTCCCCTGGCCGGCGCTGACTTCCCCTGGCAGACCTATGCCCAGCGTGGGCCGGTGATCGCCTGGACGCCGCACCTGGCGGGGGTGGCGCTGAAGCTGGACCGCCGGCCCGCCGACGAGCTGGCCCGCCCCGCCCGTCGCCGGCCCTGGCTGCTCTCCGCGCCCGGACTCCTGACGCTGTTCGTCATTCTGCTGCTCGGCGCCAACCTGGGGGCGATGCTCTGGGTGGTGTCTGCGCTGAAGGACCGGCCCATCGCCGGTGCGGACGGCCCGCCCGCCACGCCCCCTGCGGGACTACTTCCGCGCGACTCGCCGCCGAAGGTCGAGGCAACCGCTGACGATTCGCGGGAGCGTTTTGCCGAGGCACTCTATGCGCTGCTGATCGACCAGGGCGGGCGGCGCGAATGGGGCCAGACGGAGGCCCAACTCCTGGCCCACTACGAGCAGGCAGCGCAGAAGAACAAGGACCTCCGCCTCAAGGACGGCAACACCCGGGGAAAACTGGCGGTGGGGGCGGCCCGTGTGCTCGCGCAGCGCAGTGCCGACCGGATTGAGGAGATGGTGCGCAAGGCGCTGTCCGGCAAGGGTTTCGACCCAAAGTTGGTTGACCTGGCCTGCGAGTTCGTCCACCGACAGCTGACAGCGGAGACGACGAAGTAAACCGCAGCCGCTGGCAATGGGGACAAACACGGTTGTGGAGCGGTCTCCCGACTGCTCCCACCAAGCCAGCCGCGGCACGGGCAGGAGACTATGCCGTAACACAGGGGGCGAGCGGCCGGCGTGAGCCGGCCGACAGGGGGCAAGCGGCCAGCGTGAGCCGGCCGACAGGGGGCGAGCGGCCGGCGTGAGCCGGCCGGTTGCTGAGGTGGCGCCGTAACAGGGGGCGAGCGGCCGGCGTGAGCCGGCCGGTTGCTGAGGTGGCGCCGGCCGCCGGCCCGGCGGCCCGACGACTGACCAGGGCGATTCGAGATAAGATGGCCGTATGAGCCTGGTTTGCCGGCTGGAGCACCTGGGGAAGAACGATGGGGGGCTGGCCGGGGGGAAGGCGGCCAACCTAGGAGAATTGGTGCATGCCGGCCTGCCGGTGCCACCGGGCTTCGTCGTTACCACCGCCGCCTACGAACAGTTTGTCGCCGCCAATGGCCTGCAGCCTCTGATCGAGCGCCTCGCCGCCGTCCCCCGTCCAGATGATGCCCCTGTCTTGGAGGCCGCCTCGCAGTCGATCGGTTCCCTCTTCGTTGGCGGTGCTATGCCAGACGCGATAGCGGCGGCAATCCGGGAAGCCTACGAACACATGGGGCGGCCGGCTGTCGCTGTGCGCTCCTCCGCCACGGCCGAGGACCTCCCCGAGGCATCATTTGCCGGGCAGATGGAGAGCTACCTCAACATCCGGGGCGAGGAAGCACTGCTGGCTGCGGTCCGCCGCTGCTGGGCCTCCCTCTGGACGCCGCGCGCCCTCTCCTACCGCGCCCGCCAGGGGATCGCCCCGTCCACCGTTCGCCTCGCCGTGGTGGTTCAGGAGTTGGTCGAGGCCGATGCGGCCGGGGTGCTGTTCACCGCCAACCCGGTCACCGGCCGGCGCGACCAGATGGTCATCGACGCGGTCTGGGGGCTGGGCGAAGCGCTGGTCGCCGGCCGGGCCGACCCGGACCACTGGGTCGCCGACGCCCGCACTGGGCGGGTGCTAGAAGCGCGTGTCGGCCGCAAAGAGTTGATGACAGTGCGGCAGGAGGGAGGCACCGCCACTGTCGCCGTGCCGGCGGACCTGCAGCAACGACCGGCGCTGGACGAGGCGCAGGTGGCCGAGCTGGTCGCTCTGGGCCGCCGGGCGGCCGACCACTTCGGCGCACCGCAAGACATCGAGTGGGCCCGGGCAAGGGGCCGGTTGTACCTGGTGCAGTCGCGGCCGATCACGTCGCTGTTCCCGCTGCCGCAGCCGGAGCCACCGCCGGAGGCCGGTCTGCGCGTTTACCTGTGCGGCAACCACCTCCAGGGAGTGCTGGAGCCGATTACGCCGGCGGGCCTTTCGTTGTTCCGCAACCTGATCAACGGCATGGCGACCTTCCTGCACGGTACGAAGGTACGCCCGGGAGAAGCGGTCCCGGTCTTCAAGGTTGCGGCGGGCCGGATCTTCGGTGATATCACCGCCCTGCTCCGGCATCCTCGGGCCGGCCGAGTCTTCCCCCGGCTGGTCAGCATCCTGGACCACCACGGTGCCGGCATCCTGAACTATCTTCAGCAGCGCGAGCCGCGGTTGGCGCCTGAGCCCCGCCGCCTGCCCGTCAAGCTGCCGGCGAGTTTCGTCCTGGGCCTGCTGGGCCGGATACTTTACACCTTCGCCGCGCCGTCGGCGGCGCGGCAGCGCCTGCTGGCGGCAGTCGAGCGGTTAGTGCAGCAGATTGAGCAGAAGGCGGACAGGGCGAAAGGGCCGGCCGAGTCCTTCCGCCTGGTCGAGGGGGAGCTGCGACGGCTCTGGCCGCAGTTCATGTATCACGCTCTGCCGCTGGTCTTTCCCGGCGTGGCTTCCCGGTTCCTGGCGGAGTGGTTGGTAGAGAGGTGGCTGAACGATCCGGCGGCGCTGCGGCCGGTGCTGCGCTCCCTGCCGCACAATCCGACCATGGCAATGGACCTGGCCCTGTGGCGGGTTTCACGCGTGCTCAAGGCCGAGGGGGCCGAGCCATCGGCCGACCACCCGGCGGTGCGTCGGTTCCTGGCCCGCTATGGACACCGGGGCGTGCGCGAGATCGATGTCGGCATGCCGCGCTGGCGGGAAGACCCGGGGCCTATCCTCAACGTGCTGCGGACGTACCTGACCCACACCGCCGAGTCCGACCCGGAGCGGCAGTTCCGCGAAGGGGAGCGGGCGGCCAAGGCGGCGATGGCGGCCCTGGTGGACCGGGTCCGGGGGGCTCGGGGCCGGCTGCGGGCCGCGCTCCTGAAGTTCCTCCTTCGCCGCGTCCGCGCCCTGGCCGGGCTGCGCGAGTACCCCAAGTTCCTCTTCGTCCGCGTCATCGCTGCGCTGCGGCGGGCGATGGCCCGGGCCGGTGCCGAGCTGGCGGCTGCCGGCCGACTGGACCGGGCCGAGGATGTCTTTTTCCTCGATGTCTTCGACCTGCAATCCTCGGCCGACCTGCGGGCGGTGGCGGCGGCCAACCGCGAGGCCTATCGACGGGAGCTCGGCCGCCGGCTCGTTCCCCGGGTGATGACCAGCGAGGGGGAGACCTTTTACACCACCCCGCACTTGGTGCCGGGGGCGCTGACCGGCACGGCCGCCTCGGCGGGAGTCTACGAAGGGCGGGTGCGTGTGGTCCTTGATCCCGCAGGGGCAAAACTGGAGCCAGGCGAGGTACTGGTGGCGCCCGGGACCGACCCGGCCTGGACGCCGTTGTTTCTCTCGGCCGGCGCCCTAGTCATGGAGACCGGCGGCATCATGTCGCACGGCTCGGTGGTGGCCCGGGAATACGGCATTCCTGCCGTGGTCGGGGTGCCGGAGGCCACACGGCGGCTACGGACGGGCCAGCGCGTGCGCGTGGACGGCGAAAGCGGGCAGGTCATCCCGCTGTAAAGCGGCCTGCACCGGCTTGGCCCTCTGCCCTGCAAGGCAGGTCTGGCTCCTGGTCCGTTCACCCCCAGGCCCGGAAAGGCGATGCTGCGGCGGATGCTTGCCGGGGCCGGTGCAAAGGAGACAGACCCGTGGGACCGACGGGCCGGCGGCCGGCGCCACGTGTCGGCTACTTTCCTTGAGGTGGGATTTCACCTACCATGTTGGGAAGCCCCCCCGATGCTTCTGCGGAGAGGTCCTGCCATGTCGAACACCTACCGGATCAGTCGCTTGCTCGTGGGAATGTTCTTGCTCGCTGGGCTGCTCCCGGTCGGCCGCCTCCACGCGGCGGAACCGGCCAAGGTCTTCCGCGCCGGTGCCTATGCCCAGGACATCACGCCGACGAAATTCCCCATCTCGGTCAACGGCGGCATGCAGGACCGGCAGGCCACCGCGGCCCATGATCGGCTGCACGCCCGCTGCCTGGTGCTGGACGACGGCACCACCCGCATCGCCATCGCCGTCTGCGACAGCTGCATGATCCCCCGCGAGATCCTCGACGAGGCCAAGCGGCGGGCGAGCCAGGCGACCGGCATCCCTCCCGACCGGATGCTGATCTCGGCTACCCACACGCACACGGCCCCGACCGTGGCCGGCGTCTTCCAGAGCGAGCCCGACGCCGACTACCAGAAATACCTGACCGAGCAGATCGCCCGGGGCATCGAGAAGGCGGCCGCCAACCTGGCGCCGGCGCGGGTCGGCTGGGGCGTTGGTCGCGACCCCACCCAGGTGTTCAACCGCCGCTGGAAGATGAAACCAGGAACCGTCCCGCCCGGCCCCTTTGACCCGACGACCGACCTGGTGAAGATGAACCCCGGTTTCCAGGCGCCCGGTCTGCTGGAGCCGGCTGGTCCCACCGATCCCGATGTCTCCTTTTTGTCGGTCCAGTCGCGTGAGGGTAAGCCGATCGCCTTCCTGGCCAACTACTCGCTGCACTACGTCGGCGGGGTGCCACCGCTGTCGGCCGACTACTTCGGCGCCTTCGCCGAGCGGATCCGCCAGCTGCTGAATGCCGACTCGTCGTTCGTCGGCATCCTGTCGAACGGTACCAGCGGCGACATCAATAACAACAACTACGGCGCCCCCGCCCCGCAGCAGAAGTTTGCCCCGTATGAGAAATGCCGGCTCGTGGCCGACAGCGTCGCCCGGGCCGCCTTCGACGCCTACCGGCAGATCAAGCACCATGACTGGGTGCCGCTGGCAATGGCCGAGAAGGAGATCGAGCTCGGCGTCCGCCTGCCCGATGAGAAGGACCTGGCCCGGGCGAAGGTGATTTTGGAAAAGGCCAAGGGGCGGGAGCTAAGAGGGCTGCCGGAGATCTACGCCCGTGAGACGGTGCTCCTGGCCAAGTACCCGCCGAAAGTGCGGCTCAAACTCCAGGCGATTCGCATCGGCGAGTTGGGCATCGCCGCCATCCCTTGCGAGGTGTTCGTTGACATCGGGCTGGAGATCAAGCGGAAGAGTCCGCTGAAGCCGACCTTCACCATCGAGCTGGCCAACGGCTACAACGGCTACCTGCCGACACCCGAGCAGCACAAGCTGGGCGGCTACGAGACCTGGCGCGCCCGTTCCAGTTACCTGGAGGTCGATGCATCCCCGAAGATCACCGCTACCGTGCTGGAGCTGCTGGCGCAGGTAGCGAAGTGAGTGTCGCCGGCGGCAACGGGAACAAGGGAGAACACCGCGATGCCCGACCGACCCCATCCCCCCGAGCGCTGGATCGCCGAGCGCATGCAGCACATCGAGTCGTCGGGCATCCGCAAGGTGTTCGAGTTGGCCCGCAGTCTCAAGGACCCGGTCAACCTGAGCATCGGCCAGCCTCATTTCGATGTGCCGCCGCCGATCAAGGCCGCCGCCTGCGCCGCCATCGAGCAGGGCGCCAATGCCTATACCGTCACCCAGGGCATCCCCGAACTGCGTGCCAAGATCCAGGCCGACCTCCGCACCCGCTACCCCGGCCAGGACCGCGACGTGCTCATCACCAGCGGCACCAGCGGCGGACTGGTCCTTGCCCTCCTCTGCACCGTCAATCCCGGCGACGAGGTCATCATCTTCGATCCGTTCTTTGTGATGTATCCCCACCTCGTCACCCTTGCCGGCGGGACAACCGTCTTCGTGGACACCTACCCCGATTTCACCATCGACCTGGACCGCGTCCGTGCCGCCTTGACGCCGCGGACCAAGGCCATCCTGGTCAACAGTCCGGCCAACCCGTCCGGCGTCGTCGTGCCGCGCGAAACTCTCCGCGGCCTGGCCCGGCTGGCGCAGGAGCACGGCATTCTGCTGCTCAGCGACGAGGTCTACCGCGTCTTCTGCTATGATGAGCCGTTTCACAGTCCCGCCGAGTTCAACGAGGACGTGGTCGTCTTCGACGGTTTCAGCAAGGCCTACGGCATGACCGGCTGGCGGCTCGGCTTCGCCCACGGCCCGCGCCGCCTCATCGAAGAAATGATCAAATTGCAGCAATTCACCTTTGTCTGCGCCCCCAGCATGGTGCAGCATGCCGGCGTCGTCGCCTGGGATTACGATGTCTCCGCCTTCGTTGCCGATTACCGCCGCAAGCGCGACCGGCTCTACGAGGGGTTGAAGGACCGCTTCGAGGTCGTCCGGCCGGGCGGCGCGTTTTACATGTTCCCCCGCGTCCCCTGGGGCACCGGAACCGAATTCGTCGCTGAGGCCATCCGCAACCAACTCTTGATCATCCCGGGCAACGTGTTCAGCCGGCACGATACGCATTTCCGGCTGAGCTACGCCGCCGAGGACCGCACCATCGAGCGCGGCATCGAAATCCTTCACCGCCTGGCCGGCCGGAGACAGGTGTAAACCGCATCTCCTTCCAGTTCCCGCAGTTGCGAGACGAAGATTGGACCCATCGGAATTCGGGAAAGCGACGATTGGACCCGTCTGAATTTGGGAAAGTTAGACCCAACGCCGCCCCTTCGTCGTAAAGTAAAGAGAGGAGATTGCCTGCCCCTGCCCGGCAACCGGGGCCGGGTCCATCGACCACACGCCTCGGGATGACCCGGGGGGTCGGATGGACTGTTCAAGACGGGCTATACTTCAGGTGTGGAACAACCCGCGATGAATCGGGTTGACTGGAATACGATCTCCGTCACAATAATTGAATACGGATAGATGGAGTGACCCGGCTGCCAAGGAGGGTTCTGAGTTGGTGGACCTTCATGCCAGCGAAGGTGGTTTCCCCTTCCCTCCTTCCCCACAAGTCCCACCAGCTCCTGAAATCGTTTCCGGCACATGGCTAAATTGCAGAGGTACGCACCCTCACTTCAACCCTGGTGCGTCCAGCGGAAAGGATCGAGTTGCATGTTCAGGTCGAGGATTGCGGGACTGCTTGCCAGTCTGGTCATGATGATGGCGGCCGTGGTGCCGGCCCGTGCAGCGGAGGAGGCCCGGCCGCCTCAGCCGTATGTGCTGCTGATCGGCATCAGCGAGTACGCCGACAAGGACATCAAGCCCCGGCCGCACGCCGAGGACGATGTCAAGGCCCTCTATGATCTGTTCACCAATAAGGATTATCTCGGGGTGGACAAGGACCACATCCGCCTGCTCCTGGGCAAGCCCGACCCCAACCGTCCCAGCCAGCCGGCCACACGCGCGAACATCCTCAAGGCGATTCACTGGCTGGCCACCGAACCGGGGATCAACGACCTGACCATCCTGGCCTTCATCGGCCAGGGGGCGGCCTACGGCGAGCGGAGCGACCGGATCGGTTATCTGGCGGTTGATTCGACCGTGAAGGACCGGGCCAAGAACGCCGTCGCGGCGGTGGACATCGGCCACGAGCTGGACAAGCTCAAGAGCCAGCGCTTTGTCGCCTTCATCGACGTTAACTTCAAGGGGTACACCATCGGCAACGAGCCGGCCCCCGAGCCCAGTCTCGGCCAGACCCCTTACAAGGAGTTCCTCGGCAGCGACGGCAGCGAGGAGGGCGCTCCCGCGCCTGGTCGGGTCGTCTTCCTGGCGACCAACGGCCTGAGCACCTCGCACGACCTCAAGGACCACGGCCTGTTTGCCCAAGTTCTGCTCGACGGCCTGAAGGGGGCCGCCGACAAGGAGGGATACGAGCCCGACGGCGTGGTCACGGTGGAGGAGCTGACCACTTACGTGAACAAGGAACTCCCCGAGCAGGCCCGGCGGTTGATCACCGCCAAGACCGACAAGATTCAGGAGCATTTCGTCCTCGGCGGCCGCTCCCACCACTTCCCGCTGACCAGCAACCCCGCCGTGGCCAGCAAGGTCCAGGAGCGGCTGGACAAACTGGCCCAGCTTGCTCGGGAGAACAAACTTGACTCCCAGATCGCCGAGGAAGGGCAGCAGCTGCTCAGCCGCATGCCCCGGCTTGAAGCCCAGCGGTCGCTGCGGCGGGAATACCAGAAACTGGTCGAAGGCCAGCTGTCGGTGGAGAAATTCCTCGAAAGCCGCGCCCGCATCCTGGAAAGCATGAAACTGCGGCGGTCCGACGCCCTGGCCTACGCCCGCAAGGTGATGCAGGCCATCCAGATGGTCCGCGACAACTACGTCAAGGAAGTCAATGCGGGGGAGATGGTCAGTTGGGGCGTCCGCGACCTCTACCGCCGGCTTGACGAGAAACTGCCCCCGGATATTCAGGAGCGGTTGGGCAAGGTCAAGCAGATGAAGGACGCCGACCTGGCGGTGCTGCTGGCCGACGTCCGCGAGCGGCTCGGCAGCCGGGAGGACCTGGCCGGCGGCAAGGACGTGGACCTAACGCTCCAGCGGATGCTCAGCCATCTCGACCCCTATACGACCTACATCGACAAGGAGACCCTGGACCGCTTCAAAACGGAGTACACCGGGGGCTTCACCGGCATCGGCATCCAGATCCGCAAGGATGCCGCCACCGACATGCTCCAGGTAGTAACGCCGATCAAAGGAAGCCCGGCTTACAAGGCGGGGCTGCAAGCCGGTGACCTGATTAGCAAGATCACCCGCGAGGTGGACAGCAACGGCAAGAAGCTCGACCCGGTCGAGGTACTGCCGACCAAGGGACTGCCGCTGTCTGACGCGGTCAAGAAGATCCTCGGCAAGGAAGGGACCAAGGTCAAACTGACCATCGAGCGCGAGGGGGTCAAGGACCCCATCGAGTTCGAGATCACCCGTGGCCGGGTCGAGGTCGAAACGGTCATGGGGGTCAAGCGGAAGGCCAACGACGACTGGGATTTCCTCCTCGATCCGGACAACAAGATCGGCTACATCCGGTTGACGCAGTTCTCGCGGAACACGGCCCGGGACGTGGCCGAGGCGATGCGGGAACTGCAAAAGATTGGTCTGAAGGGCCTGGTGCTTGACCTGCGCTTTAACCCGGGCGGGCTGCTGCAAAGCGCCACCCGGATTTCCGACATGTTCATCGACGATGGCCTGATCGTGACGATCAAGCCGCGTGTCGGCCGGCCCGACATCTACCTGGGCGAGCGCGAGGGGAGCCATCTGGAGTTCCCGATGGTCTGCCTGGTGAATGGCGGCTCGGCCAGCGGCAGCGAGATCGTGGCGGCGGCCCTGCAAGACCACAAGCGGGCCATCATTGTCGGCGAGCGCACCTACGGCAAAGGGAGCGTCCAGAACATCCAGCCGTTTGAAGGGGGCGAAATGAAGATGACCATCGCCTCGTTCTGGCGGCCCAGCGGTAAGAACCTGAACAAGTCGAGCACCAGCGGCAAGGAGGATGAGGACTGGGGTGTGATCCCCGATCGGGGCTTCGAGGTCAAACTCTCTCCCAAGGAACGGGCCGATCTGGAGGAATACTTGCGCAACGCCGAGATCATCCGGCGCAAGGACCTGCCAAGCCCGGAGACCAAGGGGGAGTTCAAGGACCGCCAGCTGGAGGTGGCCCTTGATTACCTCCGCAGCCAGATCAAGACTGCCTCTCGCATCCCGGCCAAGAAAGCCGGCTAAATCCGAGCCGGCGCGTCCGCGACGAATCATCCGAGCCCGGCGCGTCCGCGACGAATCATCCGAGCCCGGAGCGTTAGCGACGGGGCAATCCTTATCCCGTCGCTAACGCTCCGGGCTCAGAGTACCCGTCGCTAACGCTCCGGGCTCATAGCGCTCCGGGCTCGTAGCGCTCCGGGCTCCACCCAAAGACACAAGGACGGGCGACTTCATCATTCGGATTTCATCGTGCATCCCTCTCTTGCGGGTTGTAACGGCTTCCGCCAATCCACAACCTGCAATCCGCCAGCCGCCATCGGTTGCCCCGGCCGGCTCCCGGATGCATGATTATCGGGCGGGCCGGTCTTGTTGCTTCCCATCCGGCTCAGACCGGCCGGGTCGCTCCTTTTCTCCGTTTGCCCATCCGGACTCCGTTCGGCTCTTGCAGAACAGGAAACAATCCATGCTTCGCGCGCGTCTGGCTGCTGTCGTCTTGGCGGGGGGCCTCGGGCTGACCGGGGGTTGCTCCAGTCTGGCCAACCACCCGCTGTTCCACCGGAACCGCTCGGCCGGGGTCGAGTGCATCGACCTGGGGCCGGCGTGTGTCAGCGACGGTCCGGTCCTGGAAGGCAACGGACCAATGATCGTCCCGCCGAGTGATCCGTTGGTCGCCCCTCCCAATGGGCTGCCTCCGCCAACCCCGCTGACCCCGCAGACGACCGTGCCGCCGCTGAGCAGCCCGCCAACGCGCCTGGTCCCTCAGCCGCAGTCGCAGCCGATGCCGTACACGCCGCCCGAGCGGTGACCTCCGGTGGCGCCCCTTGAGTCCCCGCATGCCCGGGATATGCTCACCAGTGAGTTTCAGCTGTCCCGCCGCGCCGATGGACTGTTCGCCGGCGCAGGGGGCCAGCCTCCCCGGTGTGCCGGCCATGCTCGATGTCACCAGTAAAAAGATCCTGCAGTTGCTGCGCCCCCATCACCCCGAGAATGTCCGCTGTGCGGCGGCGTTGGTCCTCGGCGAGGTCGCGGCGCGCGACCCCGAGCTGGCCGACGCGCTGGGCGAGGCGCTGGACGACCCCTCGCCCAATGTTCGGCTCCAGGCCCTGGAGGCAGTGGGCAAGCTGCGCATCGAACAGGTGTTGCCCCGCATTCTGGAGCGCGTGAGCCAAGGAGGGCCGGAGGGCGAGGCAGCGGCGCGGGCAGCGGCCCGATTGGGCACCCG
The DNA here is from genome assembly GCA_035575035.1 of Gemmataceae bacterium. Classification (GTDB taxonomy): domain Bacteria; phylum Planctomycetota; class Planctomycetia; order Gemmatales; family Gemmataceae; genus DATLYH01. Next base: position 49,750 of record DATLYH010000224.1, on the reverse strand, counting down.
CGGCACCCGTGCCTTGCAAGAGTTGATGCCCAAGGTTGCTCCGGGGCTGCGCCGGCGCATCGCTGCCGCCCTGGCCACCGCCGGCACCGCGGCCTCCGAGACCGCCGCCCTGGAAGCGCTCCTGGATAACGACCCGGGCGTGGTCGATTCCGCCGCCAGCTCCCTGGCCGCCGAGATCCCTCGTCTCAGCAAGGCCCATCGCCAGGCGCTGGCCGACCGCCTGATCGACCTGCTCGGCCGAAACAAGAAATCGCCGCTGCCGCCCGCTTCGGAAATGGCGGTAGTCCGGTTGCTGGCAGCGCTGGACGACCCGCGAGCCGAGCCGCTTCTCTGGGAGCGGACCCAGCCGCCGCACTCCCCCGAGCTGCGGGCCGCCGCTCTGCAAGCCCTGGGCAAGCAGGGCGGAGCGCTTGGCAAGGAGCAGCTGCGACGGCTGTTCGCCTGCGCCGCCGACCCCGACTTCCGCGTCGCCGCCCCGGCCCTGATGATCCTCAAGACGGTGCCGGTCCTGCCGCGTGCCGTGCCGGACTGGCTGCCCCTGCTGGACGCTCCCGATGTTGCCGTCCGCCGGTTGGCCATCGAGAAGATCGGCGGCCACGACTCGGCCGAGGTCGCCGCCGCCTTGCTCCGTCAGCTGAACCACCCGGACCAAACACTGCGCAGCGAGGCGCTGGCCTGCCTGGCCCGGTTGGAGCAGGGGCGCAAGGCGCTCATCGAGGCATTGTTGAAGGCCGCGTCGGTGGACGAGGCCTGGACGCTGGCTCGGGCCCAGACCGGCCTGGTGCGCACCTATTCGCCGGCCCAGCGTAAGCAGCTGCTGACCCGGGCCTGCGCTTATCTGGAGGCGGGCGACCGCCGGGCCGATCCGCTGCTCTTCCTGCTCCGCGAGGCCGACGCCCGCGAGCTGCGCGACCGCCTGGAGGAGCGGGCGTTGGCCCTGCGCAAGAAGAAGGATTACTCCACCGCCCTGACCTATCTGCGGCTGCTGGCCCGCGACCCGGCCTGCAGTGCGGCGGTGCGGATGGAGTTGGCCGGCTGCGGGTTGAAGGTCTCCAGCCATGACCTCGCCGCCGAGGCTCGCGCCGCCGATCCCTGCCTCGATCAGTTCGCCAGCCTGGTACACAGCCATGAGGCCGAGTTGCTCGACTTCCTCAAGAAAGCCAAGTGGCTCGACCCGGAAGACCTGTTTTACCTTGGCTTCCACTTCGCAGAGAAGGAGAAGGACCGCCAGGAGAGGAACCTCGGCGCCGAGGCACTTCGTCTGGTGGTGAAGCGTTCGCCGCGCTCCAAGCTGGCCAAGGATGCCCGCGCCAAGCTGGGCCGCGAGGGATTGGATTAGTCGTCAGGCCGCATCGCCAGGGCCGGGGGTCCTTGCCGCTTGCGGCCCCGGGTCGAGCGCCAAGCCGCAAGCGGCAAGAACATCCCAGGCGACCCCCGATTAGACCGCCCGCCGTACTGCTTCGACCAGGGCCGTCTCCTGGTGGGGGAAGATGGTGCGCACGTCCAGGACCAGCTTGCCGTCGCGCAGCCGGCCCAGCACGGCCGGGTCGCCCGTCCGCAGCCGATGGGCCAGCTCCGCATCGCTCCGCTGCCGCGCCTCCAGCTCCAGCACCCAGGTCTTCATCGCCTGGTCGGGCAGCGAGCCGCCGCCGACGTAGGCCACGTCTTCGCTCACTCGCACCGCCGCCAGTCCTTCGACCTCGCCGAGCCGGGCCGCCAGCGCTTCGGCCCGCTGCCGTAATTCCTCCAACGGCGTCCCCAGCATGCGCAGCCCCGGCACCTCGCGCAGGGCCCGCTCCTCGTGCAGGTACAGCCGCAGTGTCGCCTCGAGAGCGGCCAATGTCATCTTGTCGAGTCGGAAGGCCCGCATCAGCGGGTCCTTCTCAATCTTCTGGATGAACTCCTTGCGGCCGGCGATGATGCCCGCCTGGGGCCCGCCCAGGAGCTTGTCGCCGCTGAAAAGTACCAAATCGGCCCCTGCCGCGATGCTCTGCCGGGCGACCGGCTCGCCGTGGAAGCCGAAGCGCCCGAAGTCGAGCAGGGCGCCTGAGCCGATGTCGTCGAGGATCGGCAGGTTGTGCTTCTTGCCCAGGGCCACCAGGTCGGCCAACGGCACCGCCTTGGTGAAGCCGGAGATGCGGTAGTTGCTGGTATGGATTTGCATCAGGGCGCCGGTGGCCGGGCCGATGGCCCGCTCATAGTCGGCCAGGCGCGTGATATTGGTGGTGCCGACCTCGCGCAACACCGCCCCCGAGACGGCCATGATCTCGGGGATACGGAAGCTGCCGCCGATCTCGATGAGCTGGCCGCGCGAGACAATCACCTCCTTGCCGGCGCAGAGGGCGCGGAGGGCGATGACGGTGGCGGCCGCGTTGTTATTGACCGCGGTGGCCGACTCAGCCCCGGTCAGCCGGCAGACCCACTCGCGGATGGCGTTTTGCCGCGACGAGCGCTTGCCGGTCTCCAGGTCGAGTTCCAGGTTGAGGTAGCCGCGGGCTGCCTCGTAAGCCGCCCGGGCCGCCTCCTCGGCGATGGGGGCCCGCCCAAGGTTGGTGTGCAGGACAATGCCGGTGGCGTTGATGACCGGCCGCAGCTTCGGCCGCAGCTCCCGCCCGAGGCGCTCGGCGACGCGACGGGCCACGGCGTCGGCGTCCGCGGTGCCGTCGATCGACTCGCCTCGGCCCAGGCGCTGCCGCAACTCGGCCAGTTCGGCACGGACCGCAGCGGCGATCACCTCGTGGGCGCATGCGCCGGCCAGGTCCCGGATCGGCGCCGCCTCCAGGACCTCGTTGACGGATGGAAGGTTGCGGAAGGGGTTCATGGCTTGGTTCCGTCTCGGCCAGATGATGACCTCCTTCCATGGTGGCGGAACCGGCGTGCGCCTGCAAGTCACTTGGCGGAAGCACCCTTGCAAGGCAGCAACGGGGCGCCACGAATCCCTGATCCCGGTGACTAACCCGGCGGCATTGTTAATCGCCGGCCGGCACCTCACCGCCGGCGCGGGTGGCCAGAGCACGCCAGCTGGACAGTGCAACACCGTCGGCCATGAACCGCACCGCTCCGTCGCCGAGCAGCACGTTGACACCGCCGGCGTGCCAACTGCGGGCCGCCCGCCAACCGGGGTTATTGTGGCGGACCAGGTCGGGTTTCGCGGAGTTTGGCGGGTCGTAATGGTTGTAGAGGCCGCTGTTGTAATCGCCGTCGGCCCAGGCGCGGCCGCGGCGAACATTCCAGGTGGTGCAGCGGTCGCGGTCGTTCTCGGTCAGGCCGCCGCTACCCACCCCGAGGCTGCAATAGACCGTCCGCACATCGACGGGTCCCGGGCCGGTAAAGTTGTCTCCGCCCCGGCCGAGAATGCTCTCCGACATCAACACCGTATTGCTGGTGCCGTCGGTGATGTCGGCGATTCGATGGCGTGCGTTGATGGTGAACACGCCGCCGGCTCCGCGCCCCTCGCCGCCATTGGACCCGTCCCCCGAACAGGCAACGTAGTTCGTCGGTCCGAAGCGCTGGTCCACGATGATGCCGCTGTCGCTCGGACAAAGGAATAGCTTCACTTTCTGGGACACACCGAACTGGTTGACCGGGAACACCGAGAAGGGCGGGTTCTGGTTCCGACCGCCGATCAACGGATAAGAGAGGTCCAGTGTGTTGTACACATTGGTCTGTTCCAGATAGGGGGTAAGCTGGGCCAGCACCGACCAGCGATGGTGCTCGCGCGGCACCGTCGGATCGGGCGGCCAGGTCTTTTCCTCGTAGGCAGCAGGAAAGGTACCCTGGGCGTCGTGGCAATGGTGCAAGGCGATGCCGAGCTGCCGGAGGTTGTTCTGACAGCTCATCCGGTTCGCCGCTTCCCGCGCCTTCTGGACGGCCGGCACCAGCAAGCCCATCAACACCGCGATGATGCCGATCACGACCAGCAATTCGATCAGGGTAAACGCGCGTCGCTTCCTCATAGCGGACTTCCTCTTTCGGGCGCAAGCCATGTGGATCAAACATCATCAACCATCTGGATCAGACATCACCAGCCGGTTCCTGCTCGGTCGGGGCAGCAGGAGGACGGATGCGCTGGAGGAAGAACCACAGGACCAGGCTCAGGGCGGCAATGAGGGCCAGGCCGATGCCCACCCGGACCCAGGGGAAGCGCACGGCCTCGGCACGGGTCGGCCCTGCATGGATCGTTGGCGAAGCGCCGGTCTCTTGGCCGGCCGGCTTTGGGGAGAGGTTGGACGGGGTATGCGGCGATTCCGTCCCGGCCGATTTTCCTCCCGGCAGGGTGATCGAAATCTGGGCGCGATGGCCGGCACCGGCATTGACCACGACCTGATAGGTGCCGGCCGCGGGGGCCGGGAAAGTCCAGCGGCCCTCGGCGTCGGTGCGTCCCTCGGCGACCGTATTCTTCTGCGCATCGAGGACGGCCACTCGGGCGTTACCGGCCGGGGTGTCGTCGTCGTAGAACGCCTCCACCTCAACCTGGTCGCCCCGCAACCTGCATTCGGCGAGGAGCCGATGTGCCAGGGCCGGGCGGGGGCTGACCAACGCCATCAACACGGCCACCAGGGCTCCGGCGGGAAGTAGTTTGTTCATGGTGCATCCTTTCCTGATCCCACCCCTAGGGCAGTCCCCGGTTGGTATTACGAATGTTGGAATAGTATTACAGGTGGCTGGTCGGAAAACAAGGGAAAATCCAGAAAAAACCTTCCTTCCGGTCCGGGCCGTCAATTTAAATGACCGTGCGCGAATCGGCAGCGGATCGGTTATCCTGCCCGCCGTCGCTCCACGCCTCCGCGGATGCGATGACGCCGCCCCAGGTATTCGCGCACTCCCTTCATCGGTGCCTTCATGGCTCGACACGTGTGGTTGCGGGTAACGTTGGCATGAAGGTCTCCCCCCGCGCTCGATCCACTTCTCCTTGGGGCTGTTTCGCGTTGGTCCGGGGCGTCCGCACTTCCTTTGGCTGGCCGCGAACCATTCCGTCCAGGCCGATCTTCGGGTTCCAGGGAATGTCCATTTCGTCCTCGTAGACGGCGACCGGCTGCCGCGGCCGCGTGGCCCGCAGCCAGCGGCTAGCGCCCTGCCGGCGCGCTTGGGCGGCGGGCGACCACGGGCAACGAACCGTGGGCCGCGGTCGGCCCCGTCGAGCCTGAATCAGTGTCAGCGCCCGGCGCAGGGTTGCCCCAGGGATGCGGATGCCGGTCTGCCGCGTCCGAGTCTCCACCAACAACTCTCGGGTCCCAGGGGGCGCCGCCCGCCAGGCTCGTGGGGCGACGAGCGGACTGTGCGGTACAGGATCGCCAGATAGTGCTCGTCGAGCGGGGCGTGCCGTTGTCCTCTCGGCCGTCGAGCAGGCTCCATGCACCGTGCGCGCGGAACCGCTGGGCCACGCGGTAGACGGCCATGTTGTGAACCCCGAGGACTTCAGCCGGCTCCTGATTTTCTTGGCCCACTGGCCACTCGCATGGGGGAAGAGGAGGAACTCTAGATCGGGCTTGGCTGGCTTGCCCGCAGGAGTGGGTGCGGTAGAATGGGGCTGGGATCCCTGTGTGGTGGTGAGTGGTAGGTTGTAGACACATCTCCACCACTCACCAAACCTAGCGGGTGCAGGCGCGGGTGTGCAGGGGGGTAGAGGGAGGCAGCGGAAAGCAACACCAATCTCTTGGCATGCTGAGTTTTGCGCCCGTAGCTCAACTGGACAGAGCAGCGGACTTCGGATCCGCAGGTTGCAGGTTCGAATCCTGCCGGGCGTGCTCCCCTCATCCCCTTTCACCACGTCTCTTGGCGCATCAACCGTAAGCAGACCAAGCAGTTGCAACCCTTCACCGGCTGGTTGTCCACTACTGCCCTTCTGATCAGAAAGACTCACCCAAGCGCTTCGGAGAGCGCCTGCTTGTTCAAGATTAGTGCAAACGGAGAGGCGTTCCACGACCCCGGCTAGGTCGTGCAGCTGGGCACGCCCATACCGGGCCATCGTCAGCTTGGGGTCGCTGTGGCGGGCCAACTGCATTGCCTGCTTAAGGCTTACCCCTGCCCGGTCGAGCAGAGCGATGAACGTATGCCGCCAGAGCCGTGCAGCACGAGACCCAGGAACGAGCCCTCCAGCTGCTCCATCCCCTCCCTCCCCGCGAACAGGCCATCATCAGGGACCATATCCTGGAGGGGAAGCCCCTGGCCCAGATCGGGGACGAGCCAGTGGTCCACCCCATTTGAGAGTTTATTAGTGGGACCACACGGGGTCTAGAAGCGGTTTCATAACTGCCTCAGAGTTATAACGAGGCAGGCCACATGAACGCACGCTCGATACATCTTGAGGGAGCGTTCCTCACCCACGACCAGGCGGCGAAAGTTCCCCAGCCCAGCGAACGTCCGCTCCACCTGCCCCTGGCGCTGGTCCCGCCGCCACTGCCCTCCGTCCGGCCGCGGCGCCCGCGTGCGCTTCCGCCGGTGCGGGCCGACCACCTCGAGGCCCCGCTCCGACTTCAGCCGCGCAGCCGCTCCAGGCTGCCCCCGCGCCTGTCCTCGGCACGCCGGACCAGCCCCGCCTGCAGCGGGTTGGCCTCCACGTAGCGCCAGACGGCGAGGCGGTGGTCGTCCTCCTGGACAGGGAACGGCTGGCAGCGCCCCTGGTAGAGGTGGCCGGTGCCGGCGGTGTGGTAGTGGGCGTGCCAACGCTGGGTGTACGTTAGCGTCAGCCAGCCGGTGAAGCGGGCGAGCAGGCCATCCCGCTGCGGCTACAGGACGAGGTGCCAGTGGTGGGGCAGCACGCCAGGATCTTCCCCGGGGGTGGGAGAATAACTGCGCCGAAACACCCCGTCCATAGGGTTCCTGACACGAATGGCATTAAGTTAGCCGTAGGTGATTGGCAGCCTTGACTTTGGGGCTGGCCTGGGAAAGGGGGAGGGACCTCCTGCGCGGATGAGGTTGTACCGACACCATCAACCCCAGAAGGTCCCTCTGCTCCGTGTCTCCCAGGCCCTCACACGCATCCAGGCCAACCTCACCGCTTCGGTCCCTGAAACGCTCCGCCGCCCAATCGGCTCCGATCTCGGGCACTCCTTCCGGCAGCGCACCCTGACTCCCGTCGTCACCACTTACCTTTTCCTCCGGCCGATCCTCCACGGCAACACCGCCGTCGGAACCCTCCGCCACCTCAGCGGCCTGGACTTCACCGAGTCCGCCTCCTGCCAGGCCCGCGCCCGGCTCCCCAGGGCCTTCTGCTGCCGGTGGGCTCGCGCGGTCGCCGGCGCCGGTACTGTGCTTCTTCGGATCAAGGAAAAACGCGCTGGGTCCTCTTTTCTTGCCCTTGCAAAAGCCGCCTCTCCGGCAGCCCGGAGAATGTGCGTACCTGCAGGCACTGCCATAACCTCCCTGGCAGCTTTTCTTCTCTTCTCTTGATAATCTACGATGTCCCCTTTTTTGTTCCGATGTCCCCTTTTCTTTTCCCGCATCTACTGCTTTGTCGGTTGCCCAACAAGTACAACGGTGTCATCTTTCACAACGCTGAGGTAAACCGGATCCACTGCTTTCCCATCCGAAGACAGCAAAACCACTCTTCCAGGTAAGAGGCGCTTCTTAATGTCCTCCACGCTCAGGTTGTTGCCCTTGGTGTCCAACACCCGACCTTTTTTAAGCGAGAAGGAGAACGTTAGTACGCGATACTGCTCTGGACTAACTCGAACCCTAGCTGCCGGCTTGCCCCCGACGTCCACAATCTCAGGTGCAATAGACAGTTCAGTGAGAATCAGTTCGTCCCTGCCGACAGTTTCGACTAGTACAAAGCGAGGCGGGGGGCTCTTAAAGGCTCGTGGTGCCACCTGACCGAAAGCTGCCACAAGCGACACCGCAATAGCGATTAACGCAAGAGTTGTTCTGTACAGCATGATGGATTCATCCGTTCAGTGCATACGCAATATAAAGTACCCGCGAGAGGCGGTGTAATCCAGCAGAGTTGAAGCGCTCGGTAAGCGGCGCTTATTATCGTCGCTTGTCACGCCTGGTGGCTTACAAGCGTTGATACCTACTTCCTCCAAATGACCTCATAGGCTTCCGTGAAAGGCGTCTTAGCTACCTTCGTTTCTGGAAGTCGCCGTGCTGTGGCATCTCTTGGTGCTTGCTCCCATGCTGTAATACCTCTAGCATCGAACCCATAATCGGCATATCCGTAGTGCCAGTAGGCAGGTCCCAGGCCTAGGTGAATCCGGCCTTTCAGGACGGTTCCTTTCTGCTGCTCCTTATAGCCAAGGGACACCACTCCGCCTTCCACCGAAAGCACGCTCACATCAAAGGTGCCCTTCTTGATCAGGGTAAAATCCAACGTCGCAACGACCAATTCGCATGGAAGCTTCACGCCTCCTAGCCCGGGTACTGTGCCCTTCACAACCTCGACTTTGGGATCGCTTGTGATTAGGGCAAACTCCGCTTCTTGACTCCAACCGGTCTTAACATCGCCGACTTTGTGTAGGTTAAGTTTTGCGGCAAGCCCCTTCTGGGTCATGGTCGTCAGTCCGACGGGATCCGACAGAGTGGGGTTTCCGATGACTCTACCTGTCTTGGGGTCAAAATCTGCTGTTAGAGTCACGCTGAACGCCCACTGGCTTCTGCCGACCAGTGGTGCATGGAATAGGCGGTAAGTAATAGATTCCAACCCAGTTGGATCCAACATATTGATCGGACGATTCGCTTCATGGCGATAGAGATTGGCGTCTCCTGCTACATACTGGATGGGATCGCGCTGCACCCATCTCCCCAGCGTCGGCGAGTAGTCGCGGTAGCGGAAGTGGTACAGGGCGCTGACGTTCTCGTAGCGGCCGCCCTGGTGCAGATAGACCCAGGCATAGAGAGTGCTGGCCCGGCTCCCCCAACTCGGTGTCAGCACCGTCACGTTGCCGTATGGGTCATACACATACCGCTCCACCAGGTTCCCGGAGGCGTCTACCAGCGCTGTCACGTTCCAATTGGCGTCCTGCTGCACATAGAGCCGCTCCTCCAGGCCGTTCGCGGCGTTGCCGTCCGCGTCCCGATCCCGCAGCACCAAGGCGTCCACATAGACCGGGCTCCAGACGTACTGGATTTTGGTTGTCCCGCTGACTCGCTCCTCCAGCGCCTGCCAGGCCGCTGAGTAGTACAGATCCGTTACCGTGCTGGAGCGGCTGCTGCGCGAGGTCCGCCGACGGACCCGCGTGGTCGGGAACTTCCCGGATGGGGAGTCGGCGGTGATGTTGGTGGCGGCGCGGTTGCGGCATGTGGCGGGCACGCGCTGGGGCTCGCGTCGTTACCTGGACATGGACCGGCTGCGGGAGCAGGAGAGGGCAGAGGAGCCGGGAGCGTCCGCCGGGTCGTGCCAGCGGGATCAGCGGCTCGAGGATGGCCCACGGTTCATCGGTTACGTCGCCGGGGTAAGGCTTGCGGTTCATCCCGCTGATTTATGGAAGACCCCCCTTTTGGAACAGGCTCTAATCAGGACGTTATCTATGAGTTGGGTATCGAACCAGATTTCTGGACGAAGGGGTGGCTTCACCCTTCCGTTTCAGAATCCGACTAACCCGAAAATCCCACGCAGTAGGAGCAAGAACAAGGCCCCCAGAAGCATGGTGACGGGAAGGGTCATGAGCCACGATAGGAATATGTCAAAAGTGACACCCAGGCGAACCGCTGATAAACGTCGAGTTGCAGCGACACCCAGAATGGAGGAGGTAATAGCGTGAGTGGTGCTAATCGGAATGCCGAACTCCGACGCCACTTGAGTGACGGTTGCTCCTGAAGCTTCGGCGGCAAATCCCTGAACCGGATCAAGGGCTGTCATCTTTATTCCCAGTGTATGGATAATTCGCCAACCGCCATAGGCTGTTCCAAGAGCGGCAACGCCAGCACAACTCACAACGACCCACAGTGGCACGGCCACTTCACTCCATCCAAAATAGAGAGCCGACGCCATTGCCAAGACGCCCATTGGCTTTTGGGCATCATTCCGACCGTGGCTGAACGCCATGTAAACGGCTGACAACCGTTGAAGCCATCGAAACCACGGCATGACCTTTCCTCGTTGGGTTCGGTGAAATGCCCAGTGGATTGCGACGATGAACAGGAACCCACCCAAGAAACCGACGGTGGGAGAGACAACGATAGCAACCAGCACTTTGGTTATGCCCTGCCATTGAACCACTTCGAGTCCTACCGTCGCTATCGCCGCACCAACCAGCCCGCCAACCAGCCCATGCGTCTCACTGACGGGAATGCCAAAAAAGTAGGTGAAGAGGCTCCAAGTCATCGCGCCCGCCAAACCCGCAGCAACGGTGATGAGCGACAAGACAGTGGGATCGACCAGCCCCTTGCCAATCGTAGTAGCCACGGCGGTTCCTGTAAGACCGCCAAGCAAGTTGAACACACCTGCCATCAGCACAGCGGCACGCGGGGAGAGAACCCGCGTCCCCACCGAAGTGGCGATGGCGTTTGCGGCATCGGTGAAGCCACCAACGAAGGCGTAGACGTAGGCGAGCGTGACGACCAGGGCAAAAATGACCAAAGATTCAGACATGCGGTGACCCCTTGTATTCGTATAGGCGAATATATGCTGAACTGCGAGAAATGATCCAGACCCTGAAAAACTGGGCGAATCTCGCAGCCTGAGACCCCGGAAATCTGCGAAAGCCCAGTTAACTAACATGCGGTGAACACACGCCCGAAAGCTCTAGAGTGTTGTCGGTGATCTTCAATTCGTTCACCGTATTTGCCCAGAACAAAGGCCTGCGCCTACCAAGCTTGAGAGAGATATACGGTCGCAACAGGTTAAATAAGTCTATTGTCTGGGAAGGTGTCAATACCTGATGTGTATCTTGTGGAAAATCGACGGCAACTATTTGTACCAGTTCTGGGTCAACGATGCGCAGGGTATACCTACACCCCCCAGGGAAAGGATCATCCTGTTGGTGCATTTCAAGCTGCCCAGGGTCAATGGCGTTCCCATGAACAGTCACGCTAATCATCTTACACCACCTACTCATCGATCCGGATAAAGGGGATCTTTTCCAGTGTCAGTTTGTGGGTCGGGGCGATGACGTCGATCTCGATGATAGGATTGACCTTGATCTTTTTCGCCCTACTGAATAAGTCGGTGATCTCGTTCGCAGCTTGACGGACTTCTTGTAGCTTGGTTGGGGAATTGGCAACCTCACTTCTCACTGTGACGTAGATGTCGAGGTCCGAATCTGGCAAAAGTGGGCGACCATGGCGGCCAGGCCGAGGTAGTCGTAGCTCTCCAGCATGGCCGAGTTGTCAAAGAGCGCCGACAGCCGGCTGAGTAATTGTAATTGAGCACCCGGCCATTGGGGTAGGTCAGGCTGGTTAGCCGGCTGTGGTTGGCGCCGCCGGCCATCTCACTGTAGCCGTACTGCACCTTCGGCGTCGTCGCTGGGTCCACCGCCCCAGCGTGGGCCTGCGCGGAAGAACCCGGCGCTCACACTCCGGGCGCTGATAATACCTAACGCTCCGGGCTCTGACAATACCTGACGCTCCGGGCGCGGAGGCGGCGCAGCGCCCGGCGTGCTCATTTGCGGCACCAGAGGAACCGGACCCAGCCGCGCGGTCCGAGCCATTCGGCCGCGACATACCGGCCAGGGTACTCCGCCGCCAGACGCCGCAGTTCCTGGTGCACACGCGAGCCGAGCGCCTCGGCCCCGGCATACTCCGCCAGTACCCGTTCGACTTCACCGTCGGCGGCCCCGGCCAAGAGGACCAACCGCCGGGGCGCTCGTCCTGCTTTCTCACCAGGCCCGCGCGGGGCCGTACTGCCGTTGCTACTCATGGAAGCCTCCTGGGAATTCCTGACCGACTCAATCAAGTAGTCGGCGAATGGCGGTCATGAGCACCTCCCTTGACGCCAACCCCTTGCCCGCGGATCCGGGGAAGGGGCCGGACAAGGGTTCCCTGTTGGATTGCGGGCCGACAGCAATTATTATAAAGAGACTGACGGGGTGGGCTGTGGGCCCGCCCTGCTGCCCGGAGTGCTGGTAGGGTAACTGTCATGCGCGCCCAACTAGTTCCACTCGACGGGGGAAGGCCGATCGAGATCGTCAAAGAGATGACCCTGATAGGCCGGCGCGAGGAGTGCGACGTGCGTCTGGAGCACAAGAGTGTCTCGAAGATGCACTGCGTCATCGTGCGGGCCGATGGCCTACTCCTGGTCCGCGACCTGGGGAGCACCAACGGCACGCGCGTCAACGGCCAACGGGTCCGTCGGGCCGCTCTGCTCCCGAACGACCAGATCAGCATCGCCAACTGCAAGTTCCGGGTCCACTTCGGCCCCGACGAGCCGCCGCCACTCCGTGCTGAGGAGTACACCCAGCGCCTCGAGCCCGGCGAGGTTGCCGACTTGATCCCCCAGGCCAAGCCGGGGGCGCTGGCCGACAGCGCCGGCGAGTTGCCCGCCCAGCCGCTTCAGGTCAACCTGCTGCCGGATGTCTACCCCGAGGACGAGCGCAAGGGATGAGCGTGGCCCGGGGCGAGACGGCAAGCGGCGGGGATGCGCTCAGCGCACAAAGGCGCTGAGCCGCTCCAGGAAGGCGGCGTTGGAAGGGTACTCGGCCAGCTTTTTGACCAGCAGTTCCATCGCCTCGACCGGCCGCATCGACACCAGGCTCCGCCGCAAGAGGGTGACGCGCTGGAGCACGTCCGGCGGCAAGATGAGTTCTTCCTTGCGCGTGCCCGACTGGGTAATGTCGATGGCCGGGAAGATGCGTCGATCCGCCAGGCGACGGTCGAGCACCAGCTCCATGTTGCCGGTCCCCTTGAACTCCTGAAAGATGTAGTCGTCCATCCGACTGCCGGTGTCGATCAGGGCGGTGGCCAGGACCGTCAACGAGCCCCCCTCCTCAAAGACGCGGGCGGTGCCGAACAGTCGCCGCGGTACCTCCATGGCTCGGCTGTCAAGGCCGCCGCTCATGGTCCGGCCGCTGTTGCCGACGTTCTTGTTGTAGGCCCGGGCCAGCCGGGTCAGGCTGTCCAGCAACACGAACACCTGCCGGCCTTGCTCGGCCAGGCGCTTGGCCCGCTCAACGACCAACTCGGCGACGCGGGCATGGCTGGCGCTGTTGGCGTCGTAGCTGCTGGCGATCACCTCCCCTGGGACGGTGCGGCGCATCTCGGTCACTTCCTCGGGCCGCTCGTCCACCAGCAGCATCATCAGGTGCATCTCGGGATGGTTGCGGGCGACGGCCTGGGCGATGTGCTGCAAGAGGATGGTCTTGCCGGTGCGCGGCGGGGCGACGATCAGGCCGCGCTGTCCCTTGCCGATGGGGGTGAGCAGGTCCATGACGCGGGTGGTGAGCGGCTCGCGGCCGGTTTCCAGGATGATCCGCTCGTGGGGGCTGACGGCGGTCAGGTCGTCGAAGTTGCGGGGCCGATAGCGCTCAGGCGGAGCGCCTTCAATGGTCTCGACACGAGCCAGGCGCGGCCCGCTTCCTTTCTTGGCGGACTCGATGGGGCCGGCGAGCAGCAGCCCTTCGCGGAGCCGGAGCCGCTGGATAAGCGGGGCCGGCACATACGGGTCGGCGGGCTGGGCGGCGTAGTGGCGGGCCGGGTTGCGGAGGAAGCCGAAACCCTTGGGGTGAAGTTCCAGGACGCCCTGGACTGGGTGGCCGTTGTGCGACATGTCCGTGGCTGATGGTTAGTGGCGGGTGGCGGGCGGGCCGGCCCTGGTTCGCCGGCCGCCGACCACTCTCGGCTCAAACTTTGCGATGCGGGGTGATCGCCTCAAAGGTTCCGTCGGGCAGAGGTACCAGTTCGTAATCGCTGAACAGGTTGGGCGCCTCGTTCTTCATTATCCGAAGCACCTGAGTGGCCAGCTTTCGGATCTCAACCTCGGCGTGCCGGCTGGCTCGTAGCTCGATGAAATGCCGCAGGGCGCGGGCGTTGGCCGTGACGAAGATTTTCGTTTCCGTGGCATTGGGCAGCACGCTGCGGGCGGCCTGGCGAGCCAGCTTGCGCCGCAGCGTCCGGTCCGGCTCATCCTTGAACACCTCTTGTAGCTTCTCGACCAGCTTCATGTACGCCTGATGGCTGTGGGCGATGGCTTCCAACCAGATGCGGTGCAGCTCCGGATCGGCGGCAATGCAGTCGGGCTCGACGTACTCGGCGACCGATTCATCGACGTAACGCTGGCTTAACTGGGAATAGCTAAAGTGGCGATGCCTCACTAACTCATGGGTGAGCGAACGGCTAACGCCCGTGAAGATGAAGTTCCAGACCGCATGCTCCAGGACGCTGCCGTGCCCGACTTCCTTGATATGGTCCAGGTAAGCCTTGTTGCCGCCGGGCCGCGGTCGGGCGAACGACATATAACAGAGCCTTCCGGCCACCTCCGCCAGGTATTCGCCGGCCATCTCCGTGTCCGTCTGCCAGGCCACGCCGTGGTCGGCGAGGAAACGGTCGATTTCCGCGTCGTCCACGACCTGCCGGCCGACCAGGTAAACGGTCGGCTCGCGCAGGATGCGGATGTCCGTGGCAGGGTCGAAGGCAGCCATGGGGAGTCCTTTCCGGTTTATCTCGTATGCACAAGCCATGCCGTACAGGGATTGTGCAGGGGGATCCTTCCCAGGTGGAATTCGTCAGGCGAGAGGAGTGGAGCTGCGCTCGGGATTCCATCCCTGGGGCGATGACGAACTAATCTCATCATAATGCTCTGCCGGTGCGTGTCAACTTCCATGTTGACCGCGGTGGCGGGAAGCAGCCCCTTTTTCCATCGCGGCATTACCCTGCCCGGTCCCCCCCGACACGATGGGTTCCCTGGTCCGCCACACACGCCGGACTTTCCGTCAGTCGGGGACAGGGCTACACTCTCCGGAGCCGCCCCACACCCACCGCCAGGGATTGGAGGAATGTGTCATGGGACTGGACCTGCTCGACCTGATCCTCCGGCTGGAGGAAACGTTCCAGATTCAGATTAAGGCCGACGAGTTCCAGGAGTGGGTCCTGGCCGACGACACCGTCGGGGCGCTCTACCGGCACATTATGGAGAAGCTCGGCCCCAATGACGAGCCGGTCTGCCTGGGCGCCCGGTTGTTCTATCGCTTCCGCCAGGCCCTCGCGGAGACAGTCGGCACGCCGGCCGAGCGGGTCGCTCCGTTCACCGAGATGGAGGCAATCATTCCGCTGACCAATCGCCGGCAGCACTGGCGGCGGCTGGCTCAGGCCCTCGACCTGCCCCTGCCGCCGCTGCGTCGGCCGGTGTGGATGACGGCCGCCCTGGTCTCCGGCTGGTCGGTCCCCCTGCTGCTCGGGGCCCTCAGCACGGCGCTACGGGGCAAGCCCGGACCGGAGGCCGCCGGCTTCCTGCTGGCGCTACTGATGATCACCGCCCTGAAGACCGGGGCCGCCCACGCCATGACCCTTCCCTACGCGGTCTGCTTCCCGCGCGGGTGTGACACCGTCAAGAACTTCATCAAAACCCTCCTCCGCCGCCACTACGGCCGGCTAATGCAGCGCGAAGGGGTCTGGCACCCGCAGGAAGTCTGGCACGTCCTTCAGGACCTGTTGGTGGATCTCCTGGGCGTGAGCCTGGAGAAAGTGAAAGCCGATGCCCATCTGGTGAAGGACCTGGGGGCCGCCTAACCCCAGCGGCGCGGGCACACCAAATCTTCGACCCAATCGCAGGATCGGCGCCGGCTGCATTCGAGCAGGAACCCTGTCACACTACGGAAGTCCATGACGGCGGCCTGGCCCCAGGCTTGCAACCAGCCAGCCTCGTCTGGCAAAGGGCGCGCCGGCCGGTGCTCGTCTTCATCGGGCACGGAGCGGCCGCCGGGCGGGCCATGTCGTGCCGAGTAAAGCAGGACCAGCGACCAGTAGGCCAGCGGGTGATAATCCCGGTTGAGGGCCACGGCGACCAGCCCGGGCCAGAAGCGATGGACCTGCTCCGCCGCACGGAGCAGGCGGCGCTGGGCCTGCTTCAGGTTGAAGACCGCCGCTACCTCCAACTCCCCAAGCAGCCAGGCATGCGGTCCCAGACGAGCCTGCTCTTCCACCGTTAGCACGGCGCGGTAGGCATCGGCGGCCGGCCCGTGCGCGGCGGGTTCCGTGAGGATGTCGTAGTACGCTTCCAGGGCCAGCGAATCCCAGAGCGCGTTCAGCGGCGGATCCCGTTCCTCCAGTCCCCGGGCGATGGCCACGCAGAGGTCTTGCGGCGCTGCATGGCGGACCCGCAGGGCGGACTCGGCCCAGGTGGCGCAGCCGTTGAGCCGCCAGCCCAGGCGGCACAATCCCTGCAACTGGGCCTGCCAGCTGTCGAATCGCTCGGCCAGCCAGCGGCCGATGTCGCCGGCCTTCAGTCCGCTTGCCGGTGCCGGTTGGACGACCCTCTCTTCTTCCGGCACATCCTCCTTGCGCAGGATTCCCTGCGCGGCCCACCCGTCCAGCTGGTCCCTGGAGAGGATACCTCGCTGGCGCAGATAACGGAGGATCTGCCGGAGAGGGATCATGGGATTGCCGGTGCGGTTCACCTTCTACGTTCCGCCCGCCGCGCAAAATGCCCGCGAGGCCGGGTCGGTGCCGGCCACCCATTGGGCCCGGCCGTTGGCCGACAGGTGTTCCAGCAGCTGGTAGACCGTCTCGACCGACGATTCGGCCCCGACTGCCTTGGCGATTTGCTCGGCGGTCTGTGGCGACGCCGACAGGGCGGCGGCTACCTTGGTCTGGAGAGCGAGCACCGCGGCGGCCGCCTTCTTGCCCGCCTCGACGCCCGGTTGGTGGTAGGCGTTGATGTCGATCAACGAGGCGTAGAAGCCGACCGCCCGTTCAAACAGAGCGATCAGCACGCCGACCGACCGGGCATCGACCCGCCGCACGGTAATGGTCATCGACTGCCGGTCATTCTCGAACAGCGCCGCTCGGGTGCCAAGCAGGAAGCCGTGCAGGTAGTCGCCGGCCGTGATGCCCGGCTCGACCGGCACCGGCTCGCCGCCCGCTTCCAGGACACGAATGAAGGTGACGAAGAAGTTGTTCAGCCCGTCGCGCAGCTGCTGCACGTAAGCATGCTGATCGGTCGAGCCCTTGTTGCCGTAGACCGTGAGCCCCTGATCGACCCGCTCCCCCTGGAGGTTGGCGCGCTTGCCCAGCGACTCCATGACGAGTTGCTGCAAGTAACGGCTGAAGAGCAGCAGCCGATCCTTGTAAGGGAGCATCACCATGTCCTTCTTGCCGCGGCCGTCGGTGGCGACGTACCACATCAGGGCAAGCAGGGCGGCGGGATTGCGGCGCGTGTCCGGGACGCGGGTCACCTCATCGCAGGCGGCGGCGCCGGCCAGCAGGGCGTCGATGTCCAGCCCCTGCAAGGCGGCCGGTAAGAGGCCGACGGCGCTTAGCTCGCTGGTCCGCCCGCCGACCCAGTCCCACATCGGGAAGCGCGCCAGCCAACCCTCGGCCTGCGCTTGCCGGTCCAGGTGTGAGCCGACGCCGGTGATGGCCACAGCCTGCTTGGCGAAATCGAGCCCCGCCGCCCGGTAAGCGGCCGCAGCATGGATCATGCCGTTGCGGGTCTCGGGCGTGCCGCCGCTTTTGCTGATCACCAGGCAGAGGGTCTCGGGCAGCCGGCCGGCCAGTCCGGTGAGCACCCGGGCGATGCCGTCGGGGTCGGTGTTGTCGATGAAGTGGACCTGCATCCGGTCGGTGCGCGGGTCGCCGAGCGCATCGTGGACGAACATCGGACCCAAAGCCGAGCCGCCGATGCCGATCGACAGGACATTGGTGAACCGCGGTGCCCGGGGCGGCCGGACCTTGCCGGCATGGACATCGGCCGCGAACGACCGGATCGCCGCCAGGGTGTTCTCGATCTCGGCGGTGATGGCGGGCGTGGGGGCCAGCTTCGGGGCGCGCAGCCAGTAGTGGCCGACCATGCGGTTTTCATCAGGGTTGGCGATGGCCCCCTTCTCCAGCGCCGCCATCGCCTCGTAGGCCTTCCGCATCGCCGGCTCCATGCGCTCAAGATAACCGTCATCGAACGTCATCCGGCTGATGTCCAGGGTCAGGTCGATGGTGGGGCAGACGCAGAGGTATTTCTGATAGCGCTTCCACAGGTCAATCGGATTCATGGGAGCATCCTCGATTGCAAACCGGTTGGTTCGATGGCAGCCGCGTCTTATCCCCTTGACTTGGGGCAATCCCTGTGTCCTGATGAGAAGCCGCCCGGACGACACCCCGAAGGAGCCTTCCTCATGGCGACGCGCTCGATCTTACTCGGCCTGTTTCTTCTTGGCACCTCATTTCCGGCGCCGGTCGTTTCCTCACCCTTCCCCTCTTCCTCAGCGGCTAGGGGAGAGGGAAAGGATGAGGGAATGGCAGACAACGACCTGGCCGCCCGGCTGCGGGAGTTGAACGCCGTGGTGATCCCCGCCGAGCAGGCCAGGGAGCGGCCGCCGGGCCAGATGCTGGCCCGCGATGCCCGCGCCCGGATCGCCGCCGCCAACCAGCGCGAGTCGGCCGCCTGGTATCAGGTGAAGACGCGGGACGACTGGGAGCGCTACCGCGACCCCCGCATCCAGGCGCTGCGCGAGTCGCTGGGTCAATTCCCGCCGCCGCCTGCCGATCTCAAGGTGCGCGTCACGCGGACGTTGTCGGGCGAGGGCTACCGCATCGACAACCTGGTCTTTGAGAGCAGGCCGGGGGTACTGGTGACAGCCAACCTCTACCTGCCGGCCGACCCGCCGCCGTCGCTGCCGGGCCTCCTCATCTGCCATAGCCACCACAATCCCAAGACCCAGGGGGAGCTGCAAGACATGGGCATAAACTGGGCCCGGCTCGGCTGCCTGGTGCTGGTGATGGACCAACTCGGCCACGGCGAGCGCCGCCAGCACCCCTTCATCAATGAGAAGTCGTACCCCGGCCGGTTCCAACTGGGACGGCAGGATTATTACTTCCGCTATAACACCGGCATCCAGCTGCACCTGATCGGCGACAGCCTGATCGGCTGGATGGTCTGGGACCTGATGCGCGGCGTCGATCTGCTGCTGGCGCGGCCCGGGATCGACCGGGAACGGATTATCCTGCTCGGCAGCGTGGCGGGGGGCGGCGACCCGGCAGCAGTTACCGCCGCGCTCGACCGGCGCATCACGGCAGTGGTCCCCTTCAACTTCGGCGGCCCCGAGCCGGAAACCGACTACCCGCTGCCACCCGACGCGGAGAAGACGTTCAACTACGCCGGCAGCGGCAGTTGGGAATCGACACGCAACCTGCGCCGGTCGGCGCACAATGGCTTCCTGCCGTGGGTGATCGTCGGCGCGGTGGCGCCGCGGCGGCTGATCTATGCCCACGAGTTCGCCTGGGACCGCGAGCGCGACCCGGTCTGGGCCCGCCTGGAGAGGATCTTCGATTTCTACCAGGCGCGCGACCATCTGGCGGCCGCCCACGGCCGGGGCCGACTCGCCGGCAAACCGCCCGAGAGCACCCACTGCAACAACATCGGCGCCGAGCACCGCACGATGATCTACCCCGCCTTCCAGCGCTGGTTCAACATGGCTGCCCCGGAGAAGGAGTTCCAGCAGCGACGCCCGGCGGAGGAACTCCTTTGCCTGACATCGGCATCAGGGATCAAGCCGCGGCCGCTGTACGAACTGGCCGGCGAACTGGGCGCTGAGCGGGCCGCCGCCGCCCGCAAGCGGCTGGCCGGGCTGGCCCCCGAATTGGTCCGCCGACGCCTGCGACAGGATTGGACCCGGCTGCTGGGCAACGTCACGCCGATGGCCGCGCCCACCGTGTCGGTTCACAGCACGCAGCGCCTGGGCGAGGTGACGGTGGACCGGGTTGTGCTGGAGGTGGAGCCGCAAATCCTGGTGCCGCTTCTACTGTTGCTGCCCAAGGGTGATGGTCCGCGGCCTGTGGTGGTAGCGATCAGCCAGCACGGCAAACAGGAATTCCTGAGGCAGCGGCCCGAGGCGATCACGGAGCTGCTGGCAAGCGGCGTCGCGGTCTGTCTGCCGGACCTGCGCGGCACCGGCGAGACGCGGCCCGGCGATGGCCGCGGCCGCACCAGCGCTGCCACGTCAATTTCATCAACCGAATTGATGCTGGGCCAGACGCTGGTCGGCTCCCGGCTCCGCGACCTGCGCTCGGTACTCCAGTATCTCCGCGGTCGCTCGGAGGTGGACCCGGCCCGGATCGCTCTCTGGGGCGACTCGTTTGCGCCGGCGAACCCGGATGGCCGCGATCTGGCGGTGCCGCTCGATGCGGAGAAGCTCCCGGATCAGGCCGAGCCGCTCGGCGGGCTGCTGGCCTTGCTTGGGGCGCTCTTCGATGATCAGGTCCAGGCGGTCTATGTCCACGGCGGATTGGTCGGCTACCAGTCGGTGCTGCAAAGTCCGTTTGTCTACATCCCGCATGACGTCGTAGTGCCGGGGGCCTTGACGGCGGGTGATCTGTGCGACGTGGCGGCAGCCCTGGCCCCGCGGCCGCTGCGGCTGGAGGGCCTGGTGGACGGCCTCAATCGCCGGGTGCCGGCCGCCGCGGTGCGGAAGGTCTATGAGCCGGCCCGCGATGCTTACCGTCTGGCCGCGGTGCCGGACGGAATCCATATCGGAGAGGGGGAAGGCAAGCCCGCTCCCGCGGCGTGGCTGCGGGCACAACTGCACTCGAAATGATCGAGCATTGGGAGACACTGCCATGTCACTCCACCTTGAAGGGAAGCCGTTCGCTTCCGATCGTCGCAGGTTTCTTCAGGCAAGCGCCGCCGGGCTGACCGGTCTGGCGCTTGGCTCGGCCGGTGCGGCGCCGGGTTCGTCCGCCCAGAAGGACAAGCCGGCGGACCGGGGCAAACCGACCCGGTTCCAGATCGCCTGCATGACGCTGCCGTATTCCCAATTCCCATTGGAACGGGCGCTGAAGGGGATCAAGGATGCGGGGTATCAGTACGTCGCCTGGGGCACGTCGCACCGCGAGGCCGACGGCAAGCCGGTGCCGGTCCTGGCCGCTGATGCGCCACCGGAGCGGGCCAAGGAGCTGGGCAAGAGGTGCCGCGATCTCGGCCTGGAACCGCTGATGATGTTCTCCGGTGTTTATCCCGAGGCCAAGAATGGCCTGGAGGTGCTCCGGCAACGCATCCTCCAAGCGTCGGCCGCCGGCATCCCTCAGGTGCTGACCTTTGGCCACACCCAGGGAGGCAACCGCGCACTCTGGGTGGAGCGCTTCAAGACGCTGGCCCCGATCGCCCGCGACCACAATGTCCTGATCGTCGTCAAGCAGCACGGCGGCGCGACCGGCACCGGGGAGGCCTGCGCCGCCATCACCCGCGAGGTCAACCATCCGAACGTCAAGGTCAACTACGACGCCGGCAACGTGATGGACTATCTGAACGTGGACCCGATCCCCGACATCCAGAAATGCGCCGATGAGGTCCGCAGCTTCTGCATCAAGGACCACCGCAACTTCCCGAAGGACCAGGACTGCGGCCCCGGCTTCGGCGAGATCGACCATTACAAGCTGCTGCATCCGGTAGCTTTCACCGGCCTGACGATGCCGCTGTGCTGCGAGAACATCTTCGCTCCGGTAATCCCGCGGCCGAGCAAGCCCGAGGGAGTGGACATGCTGGCGCGGCGGGCGCGCGAGTTCCTGGAGATTGTCATCCAGGGACTGCAAATGGCCTAGATCCAATACTTGGTCGCATCGGTCCTTTGCCGTTTGGCCTCGCGGCGGATAAACTCACCCGGTCGCCGGCGCCCGCATCCGGGCCGCTCGGCCCTTGGCCCTTACCTTGGTTTCTGCCATGAAGCCGATCATCGACTGGCTGACGAACAATCACGACAACCTGGTCAACGACCTGGCCCGGCTGGTGGCCATTCCCAGCATCAGTACCGATGGCGAGCACCAAAAGGAGGTGCAGCAGTCGGCCGAACTGACCTGCGAGCAGATGCGCCGGGCAGGCTTGGAGAATGTCCAAATCCTGACAACGGGCGGTTCCAATCCCTACGCTTACGGCGAGTGGCTCCACGCCCCCGGCAAGCCGACGGTCTTCCTCTACGCCCACCATGATGTGCAGCCGATCAACTATGTCGAGCAATGGCAATCGCCGCCGTGGGAACTGACGCGGCGTGACGGCCGGCTCTACGGCCGCGGTGTTGCCGACGACAAGGGGGCCATCGTCGCCCAACTCGGTGCCGTCGCCGCCTTCCTCCAAACCCAGGGAAGCCTGCCGGTCAACGTCAAGATGCTCGTCGAGGGGGAAGAGGAAGTCGGCTCGGCCAATCTGATGGCCTTCTTCAAGGAGCACAAGGAACGCATCCGGTCCGACGTCATCGTTGTCTGCGACACCGAGAATATCGAGACCGGCCTGCCCAGCATCACCTATTCGCTCCGTGGCATTGTGGCGGTGATGGTCGAGGTGCAGAGTGCCAAGCTGCCGGTACACAGCGGCATGGCCGGCGGCGCCCTGGCCGATGCGGCCCTGGCCCTGGACGTGATCCTGGCGCGGCTGTACTGGGGCAATGGCAAGCTGCCGATCCCGCGCTTTTACGACCGGGTCCGGCCGCTGACGCCGCGGGAGCGGAAGACGATCAAGTCGCTGCCCGGCGATGAGAAGAAGTTCCGCCGCGACCTGGGCATCCTGCCGGGGGTGAAATTCGCCACGGAGAAAGGGAGCCACGTCTATGAGCAGACCTGGCGCAAGCCGGCGGTGACGGTGATTGCCCAGGAGGCCAGCTCGATCAAGGGGGCATCGAACCAGGTGCTGCCGCGAGCCCGGGCGATCGTGAGCTGCCGCATTGTGCCGGACCAGGACCCGGCCGAGGTCTACGAGCAGCTGCGGGCATTCCTGACCAAGGACCCGCCTTGGGGCGTGCAGGTGACGGTCAAGCCGCACGGCAAGCCGGTCAAGTGGTGGATGACCGACCCGAACGGCCCGGCCTTCGAGGCGGCCTTGTCGGCGATGAAGAGCGGTTATCGGAAGGAGCCGGTAGCGATCGGCTGCGGCGGCACGATCGGCTTCGTGGGCCCCTTGGCCGAGCTGCTCGGCGGAGCGCCGGCCCTGCTGCTGGGCATCGAGGATCCCAAGAGCAACGCCCACGCCCCCAACGAGAGCCTGCACGAGGGGGACTGGCGCAAGCTGATGGCGTCGCTGGCCTATCTGTTCGAGAACCTGGGGAACCTGCCGGGCGGGAAGGTGAAGTGAGAAGTCGTTTAGCGAGCGAGCCGGAAGCAGGCGGGTCGCTTGCCTCCGGCTCGCTCGTTAAACGGAATCATTCCTTCTCCAACTCGCGCTTGATCTGCTGCACCAGGTTCTTCATGACGAAGCCCTGCTCGGGGCAGATGCCGACCGGAGCCCCTCGCTGCCGCAGGTTCTCGGCCACCACCGGGCCGATCGCCGCCACGCGGACCCGCGCCAGCCCCTGCCGTAACTTCTCCTCCAGGCCGCGCTCCGCCGCCACCTCGTAGAGGCGATCGACCTGCGGCGAACTGGTGAAGATCAGCACGTCTACTCCGCCACCGGCCATGCGCTCGATCAGCTCGGCGACACGGTCGGCGTCGGCCGCCGGGGCATAGACATACGGCAGCACCGTCCGCACCGTCGCCCCGGCCGATTGCAGGAACTGCTCCAGCGGCGGGTTGGACGCGCTGTAAAGCTGCACCCCTACCGTCTTGCCGCGCAGGTCCTCGCGGCGAAGCGTGGCGATCACCCCTTCTGTCGTCGGCTCCTCAGCCATCAGTGTCGGCGCCAGCCCCACCTCCTTGAGGGCGCGCACCGGCTTGGGACCCCGCGTGACGACGCGCGTCCGCCCCAGCGCGGCGACGACTTCCGAGCGCAGCCCCTCGCGCTCCGCGAAGCCGAGCAGGCGGCGCAGCCCCTCGCCGGTGAACAGTATCACCAGGTCGAACCGGCCGGCGATCAGATCGCGCAGCCAGGCTACCACCGGTGCTGGGTCGGGCGCGTCCAGGATGCTGACCATCGGATAGCGCAGGGCGATCGCTCCCTCTTTCGCCAACATCTGGGCCAACTCCTCGAGCTGCCGGCCCTCTGCGAGGGCCACCGTTCGGCCTTGCAGGGGATTGGTCATGGTGGGCCAGCTCCTTCGTACTTTGCCGGACCGGTTAGCCGACCTTCACCTGGAAGTCGCGCCCCTGGGACGGGGATAGCGGATACCGGTCGCTCACGCTCCCGGCTCGGATAGCGGATACCGGCTCGGATAGCGGATACCGGTCGCTCACGCTCCCGGCTCGGATACTTACGCTGGATAGCGGATACCGGTCGCTCACGCTCCCGGCTCGGATACTTACGCTGGGGTCGGCTGCGCCGGCCGCTCGCGCGCCGCGGTCGGCAGCCGGCCCTCGCCCAGCAGCAGCAGCAGCGGACTGGCCACGTAGATCGAACTGAACGTACCAACGATCGCGCCGACCACCATCACAAAGGCGAACAGGTGCACCCCGGAGCCGCCCCAGACATAGAGCACGAACACCACCAGCCAGACCGTGAAGGTCGTCAGCAGCGTCCGGCTCAGGGTCTGGTTGATGCTGTCGTTGATCATCTGCGGCGTCAGGGCTGGGTTCTTGCCACGCACCTCGCGGATGCGGTCGAAGACCACGATGGTGTCGTTGACCGAAAAGCCGACCAGGGTCAGCAGCGATGCGATCGCCGCTAGGTCGAGCTTGAAGTCCTGGATCAGGAGCAGCTGGGCCAGCCAGGGGACGTACCGGTCAAGGTAATGGCAGGCGGCGATCGCTCCCAGGGTGAAGCAGAGGTCGTGGATCAAGCAGAGGACCGCCGCCAGACCGAACGTCCAGTTGCCGAAGCGGAACCACAGGTAGAGCAGGATCGCTCCCCAGCTGGCCAGGATGGCGTACAGGGCCCGCAGCTGGGTTTCGCGAGCCAGCTGGCTGTCGAAGTTCTCCAGCCGCTCCGGCTGCGGGATCTCCATGAAGCGCTGTTGCAGCCGGGTCAGCACGCCCTCGAAGCGGGCCCGGTCCACCGGCTCGGGGAGCGTCACCTCCATCTGGTGGAACAGGCCTTCCTCCTCCGTGCCCACGCCTCGCACCACCACCTGCTTGGCCACTTCCCCTAGCCCCGCGCTTTGTAACTCGCTTCCCAATAGCGCGGCCACCCGGGCCGGCGAGGCGTAGGCTTCCTTGACCTCGGCCTGCTCATTGGGCTTCTCACTGAACTTCAGCACGGCCGTCCGCGCCTGCTGGGCGTCGGCATCCTTGACCTGGTAATCCAGCCGGACCTGCCTCAGGTCGTCTCCGAGCAGCCGGCTCACCATCAGCTGGACCAACTCCGGGGCTCGCTCCGTCGTGCGGAAGGTGAACATGCGGCTGCGGTCGCCGACAGTGAACTCCTCCGACTGGAGGTAAATCATCTCCAGGGAATACTCCGGCGGGTGGCCGGCCCGCTGCCGGACATCCTCGGCCGTGGTCGGGTTGGGTAGGCGGACCACGTAATCCTTGTCGTCGGCGTAGGTGATCCGGTAGGTGTAGGGGTCGCCCAGTTGCTGCACGTCTTTGACTTGCAGCCGCCCTTCCTTCAGACCGTGCTCGATCTGGGTTCGCAGTTCCTGGATATTCATCATCCGGCTCAGCTGGCCGGTGTAGGCCGTGCCGCCGACGAAGTCGATGTTCAGGCCCTGCTCGCCACGGAACAGGAACAGGGCCACTCCCAGGATCGAGACCGTGGCGGTGAACGCGAACGCATAGTGGCGGACGGCCATGAAATTGATGTTCGGCCGGGTCAGCAGCCGCATCATGCTCAACTTGGTGAGCCAGCCGTTCGCCAGCGCCAGGTCGAAGTAGACCCGTGTCATGTACAGGGCCGTGAACAGGCTGATGATCAGGCCGACCGTCAGGCTAATGCCGAAGCCCTTGAGCTGGTCGTTCCCCACGATGTAGAGCACGATGGCCGTGAAGATGCTGGTCAGGTGGGTGTCGATGATGGTGGGGAAGGCCCGGTCGTAGCCGTTGCGGATGGCCAAGGCCAGGCTGGCGCCGCGGTCGCGCTCCTCGCGGACGCGCTCATAGATGAGCACGTTGGCATCAACGGCCATGCCGAGCATCAGCACCAGTCCAGCCAGGCCAGGCAGGGTAAAGGTGGCGTTGACCAGCACCATGAAAGCCACGGTCAACACCAGGTTGGCCAGCAAGGCAATGCTGGCGACCAAGCCGGCGAAACGGTAGTAGACGAGCATGAAGGCCAGCACGCCCACGAAGGCCAGTCCGACGGCGGTGGTGCCGGCCTTGATGGTGTCCTCGCCCAGGGTGGCGCCGATGGTATTCTCGCTCACCGGGCGCGGCTTGAGAGTGGCCGGCAGCCGGCCCGACCGGAGGATGGCCACCAGCGTGTCCACCTCCTGCCGGCTGGCGATGCCGGTGATCTGGCCCTCCGTGTGGATGGGCTGGCGGATGACCGGGGCCGAGACGATCTGACCGTCCATGATGATGGCCAGGTGGCGCTCATGGTCCCCCTCCGGCCTGTTCTTGCTGGTCAACTCGTAGAACAGCTCGCCCCCCTGGCTGTTGAAGCGGAACTTGACGATCGGCTGAAGCTTCTCATCAACGTCCGAGCCGGCGTACACCAGGTAGTCGCCGGTGACTGCCTTGCCCCGCTCCGGCTCGCGGGTGAGAAAGAAGTATTCGTACTTCTTGTCCTTGTCCTTGGCCGGCGGATTGACCCGGATGTAGGGGCGGCTATACAGCAGCACGTCGCGCATCCAGGGCCGGGGGACGATCAGGGGCTCGCCGGCCTCGCGAGCCTTGGCGGCCATCTGCCACAGGGTATTGTGGGTCGGGTCATTCTCGGCGGCGTTGTTCAGCTTCAGGTTGTGCCGCTCGTCGGGACCGAGCTCCACCCAGCTGTAGCCGTAGATGGTGCCGTCGCGGGCGGCAAAGGTGTTGCCCCCCTGGGCGTTGCGCGGGGGGGGCGGCGGCTTCCCCTCCAAAGCCAGCAGCTCCAGCTCGTTCTGGATCGCCTTGTCGGTCTTGGCTCGGGCGAAGTAGTCGCGGGCGGCCTGGATGGCGGCCGCGTCATCGCGCTCGTTAGCCAGAATGCGGAACTCCAGGCTTCCCTGCCGCGAGATCAGTTCCTTGATCTGCTCCACCTGCTCGCTGGTCAGCTCGCGGCGCTCGCCGGCCCGATAGTTCTTGCTGATAAACTGCTCGATCTCCTTGGCCTCGGCATCAGGGTGCTCTTGGCGGATGCGGGTGACCAGTTCGTCGATCCGGCCGCGGGGGATATCCTGGTAGCCCGCCGCCGACTCGGGCTTCCACCGCTCGGCGACCTTGCGGAGGAACTCCTGCCACTCGGCCTCTTCGCGAGCGACCTGGCGGCGGCTGCCGGTGGGGAAGATGATCTCGACGCGGTCGGTGCCGACCGGGCGGATGGTGACGTTGTATAGGTCGGCCGGGTCGATGCGCCGCTTGAGGGCGGCCACCAGGTCGTTGATGTTAAAACCTTCGGGTTTCTGGGCGACCTCGTAAACCAGGATGGTGCCGCCGGCCAGGTCCACGCCCGGCTTGAACCCACCGCGCCCCTGCTCAAACTGGTACCAGGCCCGCGCGACCACCAACGCCGCCAGGAGCACCGGCACCACGCAAACCAAGATCTTCCAGCGGAATGGCTTCATGATCGTTCCTGATCCCTTGGAGCTTCGACAACCGCAATGGCGGGCGGCTGGTGTGAACCGGCCGGTTGCTGCTCGCCACGGAACCGGCCGGTTGACACCGGCCGCTCGCCACGGAACCGGCCGGTTGCTGCTCGCCACGGAACCGGCCGGTTGACACCGGCCGCTCGCCAAGTAGGCAGAGCTTGTTATGCCTTTGCTTCTGCCTGCCCCTTCTGCTCCTTGGCCGCCTCCTCCTGCGTGACGTTGCGGGCGATACTGCTCTTGAGCATCTTCAACCGGACATTATCGTCTACCTTGAGGGTGATCTCGTCTTCCTTGTCGGCGATGGCCACCACGGTGCCGATGATGCCGGCGTGGGTGATGACCTTGTCCCCCTTCTTGGTGTTGGCGATCAGGGCCTGCCGTTGCTGCTCCTGGCGGCGCATGGGGCGGATCATCAGAAAATAAAAGAGCACGAAAATGGCCGGCAGCAGGATCAGCGGGTTGCCCAGGATGCCGGGGGGCCCGCCAGGTGTGCTATTGCCCCCCTCCTGGGCGAGCAGTAAAAGTGTCTCGAACATGAGCAACCTTTCTCGGGGCGAGGGGCAGAAAATGTCATCTTAAATCGTGGCCTCCCAGCGGGCAAGGCGGACCGCTCGGAACTCGGCGAAGCGCCGCTGGCGGATCGCGTCCCGGATGTCGGCCATCAGCCGGCAATAGAAGGCCACGTTGTGCAGCGACAGCAGCGTCGGGCCCAGCATCTCGTCGGCCAGGAACAGATGATGCAGATACGCCCGGCTGAAGTGACGGCACGTGTAGCAAGGACAATCGGACTCCAGGGGGGCCGGATCTCGCTTGAAGCGAGCATTGCGGAGCCGCAGCGGTCCGTCGGCGGTGAAGGCGCAGGCATTGCGGCCGTTGCGCGTCGGCAGCACGCAGTCAAACAGGTCGAGCCCGCAGGCCACCGCGTTGAGGAGGTCCGGCGGCCGGCCGACCCCCATCAGGTAACGGGGCCGATCGGCCGGCAGCAGGGCGGCGACCGGCCCCAGGGCGGCAGCCATCTGCTCCGGCGTCTCGCCGACGCTAAAGCCCCCCAGGGCGTAGCCAGGGAAATCCAGACCGACCAGGGCGCGGGCACACGCGGCCCGCAGGTCGAGGTCGATGCCCCCCTGAACGATGGCGAACAGCGCCTGGTCGGGCCGACGGTGGGCAGCCCGGCAGCGCTCCGCCCAGTGAATGGTGCGCCGCACCGCCACGCGCAGGTAGTCGGCCGGCGTGCCGAACGGCGGGCATTCGTCCAGGCACATGGCGATGTCGGCGCCGAGGTTTTCCTGGATGGCGACCGCCTTTTCGGGGGTCAGCTCGAGCAGGGCGCCGTCGATGTGGGAGCGGAAGACGGCGGCGCGATCGTCGATCTGGCGCTGCGGGGCAAGACTGTAGATCTGGAAGCCGCCGCTGTCGGTGAGGAGCGGACCGTCCCAGCCCATGAAGCGGTGCAGCCCGCCCAACTCGGCGATCAGCTCGTCGCCCGGCCGGAGGGTGAGGTGGTAAGTGTTCCCCAGCAGGATGCGAACGCCGGCGGCCCGAAGTTGATCGGGCGTCAGCCCCTTGACAGTGGCCTGGGTGCCGACGGGCATGAAGACGGGAGTCTCGACCGTGCCATGCGAGGTTTCAAGCCGGCCCAGGCGGGCGGCGCCGTCGGTTTGCAAGACCTGAAATCGAATGGTCATGACAGAGTTACCAACCCCAGAGACACCGCGGGCACCGCGAAGACCTACGGTCCGCTCTTTCTGCTCGCTTGTCTTCTCTCTTCTTGGTGTTTGCGGTGTCTCTGGGGTTAGTCCACTTTCACTCTCCCCGCAGCGTCAGCCCGTACTGGGCCAACTTCTCGCGCACCTCGTTGAGTGAGGTGACGCCGAAGTTCTTCGCCTCCAGCAACTCGTCGGCGGTGCGCTGGACCAGGTCGCCCAGGGTGTTGATGCCCAGCCGATTCATGCACTTGCGGGCCCGCACCGACAGGTTCAATTCGCTGACCGGCTTGTTCAGGATGGCCTGTTCCTGCTCCGACAGCGGCTGCTGCGGGCGGAAGCGGAGGTCGTGCTGCGCCCCTTCTTCCAACGACTGCCCCAGCCGCAGCCCCTTACTGGCCATCATCTCCTTGATCTCGGCCAGTGACGTTTCGCCGAAGTTCTTGCTGCTAAGCAGCTGCTGCTCGGTGACGCGCGTCAGGTCGCCCAGGGTCCGGATATTCATCTTCTTCAGGCAATTGCGGCTCCGAACCGACAGCTCGAAGTCGGTGACCGGGATTTCCAGTACCTGGCTGAAGCGGCTCAGGGCCGACTCTTCCTCGGGGCTGTAGTACATGGTCTGCGAGGCCTGGGCGTCCTTGAGGAAGAGACGGGCCTGCTCATCGTTCGGGTTGGCGCTGAGCACCCGGCGGTAGCACTCGACTGCCTTGTCGTACTTCTCGGCGTCCTCGTAGAGCACGCCGAGGTTGATGAGGGCGCCGACATGGACCGGCGGTAGGGCGACGCAGCGCTCGTAGTAGGCGATGGCTTCCTCGTCGTTGCCGGCCAGGTCATTGGCGTGGGCGAGCTGGAAGAGGGCGCCGGCATGGTTGGGGTCAAGCTCCACGGCGCGCTCCAGGTGCTCGACCGCCTTGGCGCGCTCCCCCTCGGCCAGAGCAATGCTGGCGAGCTGGAAATGGTACTCGGCACTGTGTGTGGCCAGGTCCCCGAGCTTGGCCAGGATCGCCCGGGCCTGGTTCAGGTCCCCTTTTTGCCGGTAAATGCCAGCCCGCTGCAGCTGGACCTGGCTGGAGGTGTAGCCCGCCTTTTCGGCCCGGTCGAAGGCCTTCAGCGCCTCATCGAACTGTTGCAGCGACGTCAGGGCTCGGCCCAGGTAGAAGTTGGCCAGCGCCCCCTCTGCCTGGCGCAGGTGCTCGGCCGCCTCGGCGGTGTGGCCCTGGAAATAGAGGGCGATGCCCAACTTCAGGTGCCACTTCTTCAGCGCCGGTCCGGCCGCCACCGCCAGCCGTTTCTTCAAGATATCGGTGACATCACGCAGGGCGCGGTACTGGTTGCCCCCCTGGGCCAAGGCATTGCGCAGCTGCTGCACGGTGCCCGCGTCGCAATCCTCTCGTTCCACCAACAACGCCCGAATGTCGATCAACATCGGCTCAGCCATACCGCGCTCTCCCGATGGGTGAAGACATCGTGAACTGAAACTTGGGTGGGTGAATTGTTAGTATAGCGGTAGCTCCCATTCGTGCAAGAGAAGACCAAGGGATGTCCCCAGAGGCAGCCCCCACACCGGCATCTGGAACCTTCCATGACTCGGCATCGTCCCGGTTCGGAACCGTTGCCGCCCTGTTATGCCCTGACGCTCCCGGGGCTGGAGGAGATCGCCGCGGAGGAGATCACCGACGACCTCGGCGGCGAGGTGAAGCGCACTGCGCGGGGCCTGGTGGTCTTCCGCGTGCCGGCGATCGACCGGACGCTCCTGGAGCTGCGGACGGTGGAGGATGTGTTTGTCCTGGCCTGGGGTACCGACAAGCTCAGCTACCGCGCCGACGCCCTGGACAGCATCCGCCGCTGGACTGCGCGTGAGGCCGACTGGGACCGGCTGCTCCGCCTGCACCATGCGGTTCGGCCCAAACCGAAGGGGAGGCCGACCTACCGGCTGGTGACGCAGATGACCGGGGAGCATGGCTTTCGGCGGATCGACGCCCGGGAGGCGTTGGCGGCGGGGCTGGCAGGCAAACTGCCGGCGAGCTGGCGGCACGTCGAGGAGGGCGCCGCCGTCGAGATCTGGCTGACGATCCACGGCGCGACGGCGGTCTGCGGCGTCCGGCTGTCGGACCGAACGATGCGGCATCGGACGTACAAGCGGGAGCACCTGCCGGCGTCGTTGCGGCCGACGCTGGCGGCGGCGATGGTGCGGCTGGGCAGCATTCGGCCGGGACAGGTGGTGCTCGACCCGATGTGCGGGGCGGGAACCATCCTGGCCGAGCAGCTCCAGCGTTGGGGCCGCCCCCTCACCCCCCACCCCTCTCCCCCAGAGGGGGAGAGGGGAGGATTTTCGTTTCCCCTCTCCCCTGCTTCGGGGGAGAGGGGTGGATTTTCTTTTCCCCTCTCCCCTGCTTCGGGGGAGAGGGGTCGGGGTGAGGGGGGAGCCCGCGCCTGGGGCGGCGACCTCGACCCGGCGGCGGTGCGTGCGGCCAGCATCAACCTCCGCCGGCTGGGGCCGGTGCTCCTGGCACGCTGGGACGCGGCCCGGCTCCCCTTGCCCGACCAGAGCGTTGACTGCATCCTCAGCAATCCCCCCTTCGGCAAGCAGCTCGGCCGTCCCGAAGAGATCGGTTTCCTCTACCGCCGTGTGCTGCCGCAGTACGATCGGGTGCTCCGCCCCGGCGGCCGGGCCGTGCTGCTGGTCAGCGACCCTGCCGCGCTGAAGGAGGCGGCCGCCGCCGTCGGCTGGAAGCGGGAGCGGCAGTTTCGTGTCGAGGTTCTCGGTCAGCCTGCCTTCCTGAGCGCCTGGCGAAAGCCTGGTTGACCCGCTACCATAGAAGGTTGATTATCCGATCGCCGCGGGACAGCCTCCATTCCAACGGCGGTCCCCAATCCCAGCGGCCCTGACCCGGTGAGACCAGGATCATGGCGGTTTCCAAGCTGACCTGTCCCAAATGTCGGACCGTCTTGCGGCCGGCCAAGCCGCTGCCCGTGGGCAAGCGCGTCAAGTGCCCCAAGTGCAGTGCCACCTTCACCGCCCAGGACAAACCCGACGAGGACCTACCGATCGCCCTGGCCGAGGAGGAAGAAGCCGCGCCGCCCCGAGCCGCCTCCACGAAGGCCTCCCCCGTCCAGGCCAAGCCGGCCGACGAGCCGAAGAAGACGACCGGCATGGAGTACGAGTCGTCCACCTACGCCGTGATCAAGGAGCCGGAGGACGAGGAGCTGACCGAGAAAGAGGAACGCGGCGATGAGTTGGTGCAGCAGTTCCTCAAGGAGGCCAAGACCAAGGATCCCCGGGGGGCGGCGCAGGCGGCGGTGGTCCGGCCGTCGAACTGGATGATTATCACTGCGGTGGGGGGCATCATCGGCTGGATCCTCATCCTGCTGTTCACCCTGATCATGGTTTTGATGCCGCCGCCCAACCCGGAGGAGCGGGAACAGGCCGAGAAGGGCAAGGCCGCGAAGCTCAAAGGATTGGTCGTCAAGGAAGGAGTGGAGGTCATCAGCCTGGGAGAAGACCCCTTCAAAAAGGAGGAAGAGGAGAAAAAGAAAAGTGGGGGCGGCAGTGCCGGCGTCACGGCACAGCTGGCGTTCCTGGCCGCCCTGGGCTGGATCGCGTTCACCCTTGCCCTCCTGATCTACATCTTCGGTATCATTTACGGGGCGGTCATCATCTACGGAGCGGTGAAGATCCAGAACCTGGAGTCCCGGGCCTGGGGTTTCGTCGCCAGCATCATGGTGATGATCCCGGTCAGTGGCTTGGGCTTCATGGCGGTGACCATCCCCGTCGGCACGGCCCTGGCGGGCATTCTCTACGGTCCCGACGCCGTCTTCGGCGCCACGATCTTCCTGACCCTCCTGGAGGTCGCCTGGGGGGTGCTGATCGGCATCTGGAACATCAAGACCCTCCTTGAACCGGGCGTGGTGGCGGGCTTTGAGTACGTCCCGGAGGATTAGCGGCCGGCCCCTTCCCTTACGGGGATGAGGGGGCTGCCCAGCGGAGGTAAAGGCATGAGACGGTACGCCAAGCATGTGCGAACGGCCGGCCTGGCCCTGGCGCTGATCGTGGTGACTGGCTGTAGTCAGAGCGCTGAGTTGGTCCGGTTCAATGATCAAATCGCCGAATCAAACCGGAAGCTAGCCAGGGCCGCCTGGGATTTTCGGGAGGCCATCATCCCGCTCAGCAACAACCAGAAGGCCGACTTCAACCGGGTCAAGGCTTCCCACGACAAGCTGTTGGCCCTGGTGAAGCAGATCCGCGAGGAAAGAAAGAAGGTGAAGGTGCCGAAAGGGGCCGAGGAGTTCCACAAGGCCTACGATGCCTACCTGGAGGGGCAGCAGCAGATCGTGGAAGGCGAATTCGCCATGATCGTCCGCTACGTCGAGAATGAGCGGTTGTCCCTGGCGGGCAAGTGGGCCGAGATCCAAAAGCAGATCTTCAAGGTCGATGAAAAGGCGCGCCGGACCCGGGACAAACTGACGGAGGCCCAGAACAAATTCGCCAACGACGTGAACATGAGGT
The DNA here is from genome assembly GCA_035575035.1 of Gemmataceae bacterium. GTDB lineage: Bacteria > Planctomycetota > Planctomycetia > Gemmatales > Gemmataceae > DATLYH01. The sequence goes on along the minus strand of DATLYH010000224.1, from coordinate 15,944 downwards.
TGGTGCAGTTTTATTAAATCCGCGCCCGGAGCGTCCGACGATGAGCCCGGAGCGCCAGCGACGGGCATTATCAGAGCCCGGAGCGTTAGCGACGGGAGAGCCGCCACCCGTCGCTAACGCTCCGGGCTCGGAGTAAAGACGCTCCGGGGTATTATCAGAGCCCGGAGCGTCAGCGACGGGTAACTATCCGAGCCCGGACAGGTACTATCCGAGCCCGGAGCGTCAGCGACGGGTAACATCAGAAGCGAAACTCCAGGCCGAAGTTGATCCCGTGGGCGTGGAAATCGGTATCGTTAAAGCGGAAGACCGGTGCGGCTCCCGGGATCGGCGGCGCCGGTGGAAGCTGCCGCGGGTCGATCCGCAGATTGATCTGGTCGCCCGGCCGCACCACATCGCTCCAATACAGGAAGGTGTAGCCGACGTAGCCACGCAGGTTGCTGGTCAGCTGGTAGCCGACGTTTACCCCTACCTCCGGCACGACGGCGAAGCGGTCGCGGGTGTACTGGCAGATGTTCGATCGCAGCGCTAGCAACCCGCCCGGGAACGTCTCCTCCCCCACGCCGGGCGTTGTGATCGTCGTTGAGCCGGTGATCCCGACCACCTGGTGAGTCACCCCCAGCGCCACCTTGCCGAGCACGTTCAGGAACCATCGGCCGCGCCACGTCTCCAGCCGCCCGCCAAGTTGGCCGCCGTAGAACTGATTGCGGGTGTCGAAGATGTCGGTCAGCGCGAAGCGCGTACCGGCTAGGTCGGGGACAATATCATTGGGCAGGACCTGAACGTTCTCGATGATTGCCAGGTCCTCATCAAGCTGGAGGTAGCGGAAGCCGCCCAACAGATCGAAGCGGTAGCACGGACCACAGCAGACATTTTTGATGGCGTTAGCCTCCAGTCCCCATAGCCGGCTAGAGCTGGACGCCCGGAAATTGCCGGTCACCGGCAGAATGCCCAGCGCCGCCAAGCCGGGAGGAGGAACGCACAGGAATTCCACCGCCTGGGCGCCGGCAGGGACATCGAAGAATGGCCGGCCCACGATGGCGTCCGGGGGGCACTCAAAGGCAAACGGGATCGACCGCTTGCCCAGGAAGAAGCCGCCCACTTCCAGGCCGCAGGTCTGGCAGCAGTTGAGCCAGGTGCCGGCCGAGAACCGGGCCCCCGAGCGCTCGTCATTATCGAGGCGGTCGCCGCCAAAGAGAATGGTGGTGCCGGGCTGACCGAGGATGGCCAGTCCCGCGGGGGTGCCGGCCGTCAGCAGCGGAGGCAACCGGCTGTCCCGGATCCACCAGAGGAGATATTCCGCCCGCAGCCAGACACGCCCCGGAGGCCCGCAGGGCTCAATGAACGCGCCGAAGCAATCGCCGCAGCTCGGCTCGCAGCTGGCTGTGGCGCGGCCGGCAGGAGGGAGACCGGCGGGAGAAGCGGCCGGGATCCTTGCCGGGTCGGGAGCGTAGGAGGATGAAGGCCCCGGAACCGGGACACCGGCCACGCCGGCCGAGGCCAACGGTGCATACGGCCCCCGCTCCTCCAGGGCCGGCCGCCCGGCAACGGCCTGACCGTAGGCGGTCGCCGCCCACAGCCCCAGGGCCAGGATTAGTCCACCGGCAAACGCGAACTTCATACACCCGCCTCCTCTGCGTGATCTCTGAGGGAGATAGCTGTTATCGGACTGCGGAGATTATCGGCCGGTGAAAACCTGCGCAAGCAGGCGATCGGTCATGATTGCGAAGTTGGGCGCCTTGGACTTTGCCGGCGCGACCGGCAAGGAAAGAGCGGTTGACCACGGGAAGGGACGACCGGAGCGGACAAGATGAACGGGGCAGGGGAAATGTCCAGCCCGGCAACCCCTCGCTAACGCTCGGGGCTCGGACGACAGCGCTGGTTCAACAATGTCTCATGGGGGTGCCGGCGTCTCCGTCGGCGCCGCATGCTTCAGGCATTCGCCCAGGGCCGCCACCAGGCGCAGCACGTCTTCCTCGGTGTGCCCCGCCGTCAGGCTGATGCGCAGCCGGGCCGTCCCCTCCGGGACCGACGGCGGCCGGATCGCCGGCACCAGCAGACCACGCTCCTCCAGCCGGCGCGACAGCCGAACGGCTGCCCGCGCCTCGCCGACCACCAGCGGCACAATCTGACAGCGCGAGCCGCGGGTTGGGGCGCGGTCTCCAGACCACGCCCCAACACCCGGGCCGCCAAGCAGCCGCAGCCGGTCACGCAGCAGCTCGGCCAGCGCCAGCAAGTGCCGGCGGCGTTCAGGCTCCTGACGGACGATCGCCACGGCTCGGCGTGCGGCGGCGGCCACCGGCGGCGCCAGCCCGGTCGAGTAGATGTAGGGTCGGGCGAAGTTGACCAGCCAGGCGATAAGCCGGCGCGGACCGCAGACAAAGCCCCCCTGGGCGCCCAGCGCCTTGCTCAAAGTGCCCACCTTGATCAGCCGGTCGGGATCGGGCGACACATCGGCAGGGAGCAACTCGGTGGCGCCGCGCCCGTGCGGGCCCAGGACGCCCGTAGCATGGGCTTCGTCGATCAGCAGCAGGCAATCATACCGGCGGGCGAGGTCGATCAGGTCGGCCAGCGGGGCCAGGTCGCCGTCCATGCTGAAGACCGTGTCGCTGACGATCAACCGGCGGCGAGCGCCGGACCCCTCGCGGCGCAGCAGATCCTGGAGATGGTTGGCGTCGCCGTGCCGGTAGACATGGACCCGAGCGCGGGACAGTCGGCAGCCGTCGATCAGGCTAGCGTGGTTTAGCTCGTCGCTGAAGACGACGTCTTGCCGGCCAACCAGCGAGCCGACCAGGGCCAGGTTGGCGGCAAATCCACTACTGAAAACCAGCGCCGCCTCGGTCCCTTCCCAGTCGGCCAGGGTCCGCTCCAAGGCGTGATGCGGCGGCAGGTGGCCACAGACCAGCGGCGAGGCGCCGGCACCGCAGCCGTAGCGGCGGGCCGCCCGAGCGGCGGCGCGGGCCAGACGTGGGTCGGCCGCCAAATTGAGATAGTCATTGGAGGCGAAGTTGAGGAACTCCCGCCCGCGCCGCCGAACCCGCGCCCCCGGCGCGGACTGGAGGCGCCGCCGGACGCGATACAGCCCCCGGCGCCGCCGGTCTTCCAGGTCATCGTCCATCCAGGTGGGCATGGTTATGCAGGATACCCGGAAGCCCGCGGATTGCAATCGGTAGGGCGGCCAAGGCGGCCCCCCGTTGGGGCGCGGTCTCCAGACCACGCCCCTCCCCCCGTTGGGGCGCGGTCTCCAGACCACGCCCCTCCCCCCGTTGGGGCGCGGTCTCCAGACCACGCCCCAACGGGGGGAGGAAGCCTGGACGTGGCCCGGTGACCAGAAGCAGGTCAGCTTTTCGTCCCCGTTGGGGCGCGGTCCCGTTGGGGCGCGGTCTCCAGACCACGCCCCAACGGGGGGGTCACCGGGTCACCGGGTCATGACCGTCTTGCCGCAGCCGGTGGGCAAAACGATGCGTCTCACCTGGTCACCGGGTCATGACTTCCGCGGTAACCAGGGCCAGGTCAGCAAGCGGCGAAGGCGGCCCATTCCCTCCGCTCCGTCCGACTCACCGTCGCGGCCGCGCTGGCGGCGCCGGTCCAGGAGAAACTGCACCACCAGCCCCAAAACCGCAGCCGCGCCGCAGGCCCAATTGAGCAACAAGGTGTGCCGGGCGGCCCAGGCAGCGGCATCGAGGTGCCCAAGCCGGTCGGCCAGGCACAGGCCGGCGTAGCCCGCCAGGAGGGTGCCGGCCAGGCTGGTCAAGGCCATGATCCAGAACCGGAACAGCAACAACCCCACCAACCCGCCGGTAAGCAGACAGATGAGCTGACCTTGCAGGTCATCCCAGGCGGGAACCAGGGCCCGCATGACCAGCCAGGTGGCCACGCCCCCGGAAGCGAAAGCCAGCAGCCGGACCAGCGCCAGTGCCAGCGCCCCGGCCGCCACCGCCAGCAGCAAGCCCGCCACCAGACGCTGCATGCCGAGGTCGGGGCCCGAATACAGCCCCAGGATGCCCGCGGCAACCGTCGCCGCCAGCACGACCCAGAAGCGATGGCCCCACCAACCTAGCAGCCAGAGCAGCAAGCCGACGATCACGCCGCTGACGCTGAGCACGACCGACAGGCCGCGGGCTTCCGCCAGGATGTCGGGGGACAGCAGCTGCATGCGGAACCTTCCTTGACGCAGGATCGGCGCGCAACCCAAGAGGGGAGAAGATACCGGCAGGCCGCCGCGCGTGTCAAGCCGGTCGGAATCGCCGGGTGCCGTTGCCCCCATCAGGATGCGACACCCCGGAGTCATGACTTCCGGGGCCACGGCGGGCAGCTCAAGCGACCTTGCGGCGCATCCGGGCCAGCGTGGTGAGGCGCTTCTTGACGGCCGCCAACCGCCGCTCCCAGGCAGCGATTTGCTGGTTAATCCGGTTCAACTCACGCAGCAGGGCCCGGCGGCGCCGCTTCAGGGCATCCAGGGATCGATCAGGGAGATGCTTGGGCATTGGAAGCTCCGGGATGGCGGGATCAATGCCAATGAGGGTGTCCGCAGCAAGGCACGGCCGGCGCAACACGCAGCGGATACGCCGACCCGCCGCCAACGTAGCAGTAATCGATGAACCAAAGGTAGAGCGGCGGCCGGCAGCAAGCAGGGTGCTTGTGGCAGCCGCAGAGGCCGGGCCGGTACAGCGGGCGGTACAGCAGCCACTCCAGGAAGGAACGCTTGCAGTAACAGCCGCCGCACCCAGGGCCGTTGCAACCGGACACCACCCCGATGGTCCCGTTGCGAGGGATCGGGCATGTCCTGCTGCCCGGCGCCTCCGCCCGACAGACCGAGCCGAGAAGCAGCCCACCCATCACCACCAGGATTGCCGTCCTTGTCATGACTACGCCCTCTCTGTGCGGCGGCCGTCGGATGAACTCGCCCGGCTCTGCCGGCCCCCGGCCCGGTTCAACCTCTCTCCCCTCATTCGGCATCCGGCCGGTCCCGCCTCCGCCCGATTCATCCCCGTCAAGACCGTTCTTCTCGGGCCGCGCCGGCACGGTCCGCAAATCTTGCCCCGCCGACCGTTCCGTACCCGGCCCGAGGCCATAGGATAACGGAGACGCGCCACACCGGTTCAAGGAGATTAGCTATGGATCCGGCCATCAAGCACTGGGTGGGCCTGTGGGACTACCTGGACGGCAATTTCTGGAGCCTCTGGCAGTGGGCCTCGACGCACCTCGAGCCCGAGGAAGTGGCCTGGCAGCCGACGCCGCGAGTGGCGTCGATCGGCTGGAACTTGCAGCACCTCGGCGAGATGCTCGACTATTACTTGGCCCAGGTGTTCAACCAGGGCCCGCCGGTGCAACAGGCCGCCCTGCTGACCATGCGGTCGGGCAGTCAGGACGAGGGCCGCTACAGCGACTTGCAGGCCATCGCCGCCTACCATCAGAAAGTCCGGCCCGCCTACCGCACCTTCCTCGCCGGCCTGACCCTTGCGGACCTCGACCGGCCGATTGAGCGCCAGGGGCGGCGGACCATCACCGTGGCCTGGGCCGTTGGCCATATCGCGGAACACGAAAGCTATCACCTCGGCAAGTGTACGCTGCTGCGCACCTTGCTGAGCGAGCGCTCGGCTTGGCCGCGCCGCGGCTAACCAAAGGGGCTCCCCATGCTCCGTTTCCGCCCCTCGCTGCCACCGGCCGACCATTCCGGGGGACCGGCCGCCGCGTTGTCGCTTGGGCAGGTCCGCCGGCTGGCCGCCGACGCGCTGGCCCGCCGTCATTTCTTTGTGGCAGGAGGAATCGCTCTTGAAGAGGAGCATGCTCCCGCGGAGGACATTCCCTGGGAAGTCTTCCAGGGCCGGCTGCTGGACGCTGCTCACAGCCGCCGGCGGCAGACATTCGAGGCATGGAATCTCTTCCTGATCGAAGACGGCAACCGCTCGGCGGAGCCGCTCTTGTCGATCAAGCTGGACGCCGCCGCTGGACTGCTCCATGTCGTGCGGGCCATCCACTGCTACGTCTGGGAAGGTTATCACGCCGGCGACAACGTCTATCTCAGCCGCGAGACACGCAAGTGGGTCCGCGAGTTGGTCGGCACCATCCCCCTGAACCGCTTCCTCGGGGAGGACGACCTGCGCGACGAACTCATTTGCCAGGTTTTTCACGCCGTCGTGGGCACCAGCCGGCTGCCGCTCACCTCCGTCGAGGCGCCGCTGCCGGCGTTCTCCCTGGGTCGGCTTGCCTACTTCTATCATCGGGGGGAGCAGACCGGCCCCGCATGCTCGTCTTCGGAGTTGATCGATCGACTGTTCACGGCGGAGCTGTCGTGGCGCGAGAAAGCCAAGCTCCTGGAGACGCTGCTCCGGGCGGTACCGTCCGGGGAGATGGTCGCGGCGGTCCGGCGGTTCATGGGCCGTTGGCGGCAGCTGGGCCACGAGGACAGCGCGATCATTCCCCTGCTCCGCACCCTGTTCAATGAAGTCTCGCTTTCCCCTTACACCGACTTCGTGGACAAGGCGCTGGCGTTCATCCATCTCCTGGTGGAGGAACGCCACCTGGCGACCCCCGACGTGGTTGATCTGTTCGGCCAGCTGCTGCGGCTGATCGGGCGTCACCTGACGGCTTACGACCTGGTGGTCTTTCATCACCGCGGCGCCAACTACCCTGACGCCCTGCTGCTCGACCTGTTGCTGCGGACATATCTCGCCGCCATTGCCTCGGAACCGGCGTTGTTCCTGGACGCGCCCGGCGACACCGAGGTGGAACGGAAGCGCAAGCGGCTGCGGCGGCGGGCCCTGCGCCAGGGCTGGCTGCTGCGACGGCGCTACGAAGGGCACCTCGTACCGGACACGCCCACCTCGGAAGGGGAAAATGTTCGTGTGCTGCCGCCCCCCTTTCCGCACCTGCCGGCGGAGCAGATCCTTTACCCCCATCGGCGCACCAAGCGCCTGTACGCCGGCGAACCTCTGCCCGATCTGACGGAGGAGGGCCGGGCGGCATTGCGGCAGAGCATCCATGACCTGCATCATCCGCACGAGCTGCGCGAGCTGGGCATGGCCCTGTTCCTGGACCGGCCGTTGGGCGGCGCCAAGGGCCCGGTCGAACCGGACCAGACGCCGTTGCTGTCGTACGAGGCGTTCAGTCTTACCATCGCCCGGCGCCGCCTGGAGTTTTTGGCCCAGAACGTGAACCTGGTTGAGCCGACCGAGTTCGACATCCTCCGCCGGCAGGCGCGCGACGACCTGAAGGTCCGGGGCATCCCGGTGGACACCATCGAAAGTGCCGCTCGGCCGGGGACCGTCTCGCTGGCCGACGCCCGCCGCGCGGCCGATGATTTCGTCCTGCTGCGGACCACGGCACAGACCGCCACCGCCTTCCTGGCCCTTTTCGACTGGCGGCCGCTGGCCGCGCGGTTCGCACTGGACTGGCTGGCCCCCGACCGCCCGCTGCTGATCGTCGGCGGGCCGGCGGGCAAGGGGCAAGCGGAAATCGTGCTCCGGCTCTACGACTCGAACCTGCACCCGCGGCTGGAGCTGACGGTTGATGTCGGCGGCGGTTATGCCTGTCGCGGCGGTATCGAGTATCCGGTGAATGGCCTGCGGCCGCGGCGGGCCTGGGAAGAGGAGGGCGGGGCGGACCGATTCCGCGAGCACGACCTGACGGCGGCAGAGATCCGCCTGCGACCTGGCGTTTAACCGCGGCGCTGTTCGCGGAGGAGGTCGGCCTGGCTGGGGAGGTTCTGCCAGACGATACGGACCAGTTCCCGGCCGGCGGCCAGCAGCTGGTGGAAGACCTTGCGCACCTTGCCGGCATCGATCTCGGCACGCAGGCAGCGGAGCAGAGCCACCGCGTGGACCTCGTCCAGCAGCGCTGCCACCGCCGGCAGCAGCCACTCGTTGATGCCGTAGACCTTCCCTTCCGCGGTGCAGACCGGCACTACCCCGGCCAGGTACTCACCCAGCTGCTCACGCACCGCCTCGACGGCTTGCTCGATCTGCTTCTCTTTGGGCCGCCCCGGGTGCTGCCAGTTGTAAGGGGGGGCCCACTCCATCGCCGGCGAGAGCAGGTCGATATGGGTCAGCACCGCCACGACCGGCGGCATCCGCAGGTCGGGCCGCGACGCGAACCAGGCACGCAGCCGCCGCAGCATCTCCAGGTCGGCTTGCCGTGCCGGGTTGCGGGCATGCAACACCAGAAGGAGCAGGTCCGACTGCTGGGCCGCGTCCTCCGTCGCTTTCAGCTGGTCGGCCCGCGGTCCCTCGTGGCCATAGCCGACCGTGTCCAGCAGCACCAGCCGGGTCGGAATGCCCTTCGGCTGCAATTCGTAGCGCTGCACCTCGCTGGTGGCCGGCAGCACGTCGGTCTGGGCCCGCTGCTCCCCCAGCAGCGCATTAATCAGGCTCGACTTGCCGACCTTGACCTGGCCCATCAGGGTGATGACCACCCGGCGGACCTCGTCGGCGGCGTCCTTCTCCGGCAAACCGGCCTCAGCCTCCCGCTGATCGGTGGGCAGCTGCTGCCGGACGAGCTGGCGGTAGCGCTGGACGCCGACCCGCAGCCGGCCGCTGTTCAGCTCGATCAGGTAGGTGCCGGTCCGGTGCACGAAGCCGGTGTAAAACCAGAGGAGCAGGTTCTGTTGAAGCATCTGCCAGGGCTTAGCGAGGCCGACCCGGGAGGCGGCGTAGCGCAGGCCGGTGTTGAGCGGTGAGAAGAGGGCCGAGACCAGCCAGTAGGCATTGCTGGCCGACTGATACCACTCGGCCGCCTGGCGGGCCTTCCGCCATTGATCGACAGTCAGCAGGTGGCCGCCGGGCAAGTAGCGATCGACCATCTCGGCCAGGTCGTGCGCGGCTAGCTCGATGACCGCCAGGATCTCGGGGATGGTGCGCGAGCCGAACGGGTCGGCGGCGCGCGGGTGGTAGAAGCGGGCCAGCTCCAGGGCCATTTCCTCTGCCGTCTTCACATAGAAGTCAAACTCGACCAGCCGGGCCGGCTCGATCCGCTCGGCTGCCTTGGCCCGCGCCTCGACCAGCTGCCAGGCCTGGCGGTCGCGGTCGGTCCAGTGCATCGACGGCGTGAAGTCAATGGGGGGCAGCAGTTGCCGCTTCCGCTGCCAGTACCAGCCAAGCAGGTAGCCGGCGGCCATGCTGGCGGCCATCGGCCACCAGAGGTAGAAGCCGATGTCCTCCTTCCACATGAAGTAGCCGCCGACGCCGGCCAGGAAGACGATCGGGAACGCGATCAACGCCAGGACGACGACAACGCGCCAGTGGCTCATGGAAACTCACCCTGTCATAGCCCGGGGCGACCGGCCGGCTGACGCCGGCCGCTCGCCTCTTCTCGTACCAGCCGGCTGACGCCGGCCGCTCGCCTCTTCTCGTACCGGCCGGCTGACACCGGCCGCTCGCCGGCCGCTCGCCTGGGGGTGCTAAACGGGTCCTTTCTTGGCCCACGCCTTCTCGGCGAGGGCGAGCTGCTCCTGGTAGTAGCGGCGCAACTCGGCCGGCTTGGGCACATGGCCCTGGTGGACGGCCCGGTAGTAGTAGCAGAAGGCCTTCCCCAGGGCGAAGGTGGAGGCACCGGCCAGGACACTGCCCGCCACCGAGCCGACGTAGGGAATGAACTTCAGCACCTCGCGGGTCGCTTGCCGGGCCATGATCCCCAGTCCGAGGGTGCCGGCCAGCTCCAGGAAGCGGCGGCCGCTGAGCGGCTGGCCATAGTACTGCGCCAGGTGGAAGATCATCCGTGTTTGAATCCCCGGCAGGATCAGCAGGTCGAGCCAAGGAATCGGGATGGCTCCGGCTGTCGCCGCCAGCATGCTGTAGGCGACGATGTGCGGCACCGCATGCCGGGCATACAGATCTTGCAATTCGCGCGTCGCCTGATCGAGGCTGGCCAGCGTCTGCCGATAGGCCTCCGGGAGCAGCTCCAGCAGCACCTGTTTGAGGTGCTCGCCGCCGTAATGCGCGTCGTCGAAGCCCTCCCCGGGGGGAGTCAGATCGACCGGCACCACCCGGTCCGCCAGACCAGCGAAGCGTCGCCGTTGCTCGGCCAGGCTCCGGCGGAGATTCTCGACTGGCGGCGCGGCCGCCGGCCCGTCATTCCCCGGGGGGGCGATCGAGGCGAGCACATCGGCATAGGGCGGGTGCTGCTGCTGGGGATACGCCTCGTGCAGGCAGGTCAGCACCAGCACAACAGGACGGTGCGGCTGGGCCTGGCGGATGGTGCGCAGGTGGGTCAGGACATTTTCCTGGGCGTGGTCCAGCGCCTTGACCGTGACGATGACCAGATGGGCCAGGAAGTTGAACCGGGCCAGGTCCTCGGCCGGGTCGTAGTCCGGCTCATCCAGGCCGCGGGTGTCCAGGAAGGTCATCAGCGGGGCCTCTGCCGTCGGGAACTGGTACAGCCGTGAAAAGCGGGTGCATGGCCGGAACCCCTGGCCGATCTCGGCATCCTCGGCTCCGGTCAGATACTTGATCAGAGTGGTCTTGCCGCTCTGCGTCTTGCCAAGCAACCAGAAGAGCGGCGCCGGGACGCGCTGCCGCAACTCCTGAAGCCGCTGCTCCAGCTCCGCATCCCGACGAGCGGAAGAAAACCAGTGCTTGACGCGGTCGAACATGGGAGAAGGGGGCTGGGCCTCGGTTGTTGTCCAGGACACCCTCATTGTACAGACCGCCGGGCCGCCCCGGTCGGCCTCTATTCGTTGTTCGCTTCGGGACGCCGCCGCTTCACCGGGTCCGGCACGGCCTCCACAAAATACCTTGACCGCGGCTTGTGAATCGGCTATCACCCCCCATTACTCCCGGGGGGGCCCGACCGCCGCCTCGTCGCGGCAGGCCCCCCGGTCCGCCGGAACCAGGGACGGGTGGCATGGAAAACTCTTACTCCCGCAAACTTCACCTCTGGGAAGGCTGGTCCCAGGCGGTACTCCGCGACCCGTCCCCGGGCAGTCCCGCGGGGCCGTCCGACCCGGCCGAGTTCGCCCAGCGCCTCTACCTGTGCGAATCGCTGGAGCCGGCGCCGCCGCCGCGGACCGAGGAGGGGGTAGAGCCGTACACGCTCCAGTGGTTCCTCGACATCGAGAACCAGCGCCACGGCGGCCGCGGCCGGTGGATCCCGCGCCTGCTGGAATTCGCCAAGCATTCGGGCGAGACGCTGCTGGGATTGGGGGACGGCCTGGGCACCGACTGGTTGCAGTACGCTCGCCACGGGGCCGCCGTGATCGTGTGCAGCCCCTCGGCCGAGCAGCTCGCCCTGATCCGCCGCAACTTCGAGCTGCGCGGCCTGACCGGACGGTTCCTGCACGCCGGGCCCAGTGCCCTGCCGCTGGAGAGCGCCAGCATCGACGTGGCTTGTGTCAGCAGTTTGCTTCAGGGGGTGAGCGACCCGGCGGCGATGGTCGAAGAGATCTACCGGGTACTGAAGCCGGGCGGCAAGGTGCTGGCGGTAGCCCCCGCCCGGTACGATGTGGACTTCTGGCTGCGCCTTTGCTTTCCGTGGCGGCGCTGGCTGCCCCGGATGCGACCAGCGGTCGAGCCGCGCGTCGGCTACACAGCCCGCGGCCTGCGCCGACTCTTCACCCGTTTCATCGAACGCCGCGTTTACAAGCGCCACCTGCGCCGCTCCGAGGTGCCGCACCTGTGGCGTTGGCTGCCGTTGCCGTTCCTGGAGCGTCTGTTCGGTCACATCCTGGTCCTGAAGGCCTTCAAGCCGCTCAGCGCCGCCATTACGGTCCGGGCCGCGGCGTGATTACTTCTCCAGCGGGGCATAGCGGGCCACGATCGCCTTGGCGGTGCGCAGGCCGTCTACTGCCGCGCTGACAATGCCCCCCGCGTAGCCGGCCCCTTCCCCAACCGGGTAAAGCCCTTCGATCCCGGGAGTCTGGCGGCTGACGTCCTCACGTACAATTCGCACCGGCGACGAGCCCCGCGCCTCGGGGCCGACCAGGGTCGCGTCGGGGAGGAACCGGCCCTGCCAGCGCCGATCCATGATCGGCAGACCGTGGAACAGTGCCTCCAGGACCAGAGGCGGCACCAACTCGGCGACCTCCGCCAGGACCACGCCGCGCTTGTAACTGCTGGGCGGCACCCCGCGCGTGGCGCCGGCTGATAGCCGGTGCCCCTGGCGCTGCTCCATGAAGTCCGGGGCCCGCTGGATGGGGCAAAGGTACTCGCCCCGGCCCAGTTCGTAGGCCCGCCGCTCATAGACCTGTTGCAGGCGCACTCCTGCCAGCGGATCGGTGCCACCAAAGTACTCCACCGGCACGGTCACCACCAGGCCGCTGTTGGCGAACGGCGAGGCGCGCTTTGACAGACTCATGCCGTTGGTGCAGAAGTGGCCCGGCTCCGACACGCTGGGGATGACATGGCCGCCGGCGCACATGCAGAAGGTGAACAGGTCATGCCGGCCGCGGGCTACCAGGGAATAATCGGCCGCCCCGAGCCGGACTTCCAGCGGGGAGGGGCCATACTGCACCCGGTTGACCAGCTCCTGCGGGTGTTCGATGCGCAGCCCCATCTGGAAGGGTTTGGGCACCAGCGGTACGCCGCGGCGCAGAAGCATGGCGTAGGTGTCGCGGGCGCTGTGGCCGATCGCCAGCACGGCAACCGTTGCCGGGACGTATCCCGAGGATGTCACCAGGCCGCGCAGCCGGCCGTCGGCCAGGTCGAGATCCTCGACGCGGCAGTTAAAGTGGACCTCGCCCCCCATCGCCTCGATGCGCCGGCGGAGGGCCTTGACCACGGCCGGCAGGCGGTTGCTGCCGAGATGGGGGCGGTACTCATACAGGATCGACGGCTTCCCCTTGCACTCGGCGAAAAGCTCCAGCACCCGGCGGACGTCCGGGCCGCTGCCCCGGTAAGTGAGTTTGCCGTCGCTGAAGGTGCCGGCGCCCCCCTCGCCAAAGAGGTAATTGCTCTCCGGGTCAAGCGGGCCGCCCGCGTCGAAGGCGCGGACATCGCGGATGCGTTCGTTGACCGGCCGGCCGCGCTCCAGGACCAGCGGCCGGTAGCCCTGCTCGGCGAGGAAGTAGGCCGCCACCAGACCACCGGGGCCGGACCCGACCACCACAGGGCGATGAGCCAACGGGCGCTCGCCGGGACGGGGCATCTCGAAGGGGGGTTCGCAGTAAAGCTCGACGCGGGCGGCGGGATGGGCCTTACGCTGGGCTTGCTGCACCAACCGGGACTCGTCCTCGGCGACGCGGACTTCGGCGCTGTAAACGAATTGCAGCGCATCCTTGTCGCGGGCGTCGAGACTCTTGCGGAGGATGCGCCACTGGTTCACGGCGCCGGGGGGCAATCCCAAGACCTGGGCCAATCGGCCGGGCAGCACCGACTCCGGTTCCTCGACGCGCAGGCGCAGGTTGGAGATGCGGATGGGCATGGCACCGCCTCGCTGACCCGTTCAACCAGCAAGCAGGCGGTCCGAGCCCCGGCGCGAAGCGCGGACGGGGCTTGCGCCCGCGCCTCGGGCCGGTGTGACAGGGTAGGGGTTCCTACCTTAACGACGAGAGAGCAGATCGGAAACCCGGACCTTCTCCAGTTGCTTTTTGATCACGTCGGCGGTCTGCTTGCAAATCTGCTCAAGCTTGTGGTTGAGGCTGCCGTTGTCCTCGTGGCTGAGCGGGGCATGGCCGCGGATCGGACCGTCCACCGCTTCGAGGATCTCAAGCATGGTGATCTCGGAGGCGGGGCGGGCCAGGCGGTAGCCGCCGTTGGGCCCCTTCACCGAGAGGAGCACCCGGGCAGAAACCAGCGGCTTGAGCACCTTGAGCAAGAAGCGCTCGGGGATGCCCCGCTCCTTGGCGATGATATGCGAGGCGACCGGCTGATTGCTTTTCTGGGCCGCCATGTAAGCGACGGCGTGAAGGGCATAGCTGGAGGCGCGCGTTAGTTTCATGACTGCTCCGCTGCCGCAGCTAGGGGTGCGGCGATCCCTCAGGGAAACCAGAAAACACCCGAACCAACAACACGAGCCAGACCCGACGATCCGGGTTGCCCTCTTCGGCCGAGATTCATCAAGCGGAAAGGCCTGACCACAGTGTCAGTGCCGGCGGGCGAGCAACGTAGCAGGCGAACCGAGTAACGTCAACAGGCCGGATTGGAGGGTACAACGCCTTCTCGTCTGATCCGGACTCTTTCACTCACTATACTAGGAGAATGTACGTCTGCCAGCCCCGGCTGGCAAGATTTTTAAGAAAAAAAACTTGTTAACGCCACGAACGTACCCCCTCATCTTCCTACGCCCCAGAGGGCTTAGCTGTTTAGGAGTTCCTTGATTTTTCTAGGAGTTCAATAATTCCGGCTGGGCCTGATGTAGGGCGGATGCGGAAAACTCCAGCTGGACAATAAGGCAACGGCCGGGTTCGATCCACCGTTGAGGTTAGGGGTTATCCCGGGGCAGCGGCCCTGGGCCGCTGAATGTCCTGATCGGTGAAATCAACGCCGATGACCGCCGTGGCCGAGACGTCCCGGTCGCGCACCACGACCAGCCCCCGCCGGAGATGAACCCGCCACCGGAGCGGGCCGTGATACGCTTCCAGCGCCCGGGCTACCTGGTCGAGATGATCGGTACAGAGGAACGTATCCATCTCCTCGCCTGGCCCTAACTCCTTGCCGTAGTTCTGGCGGATCTCCCGGTCCTTTTCCTTGAGGATGACCGTCTCGCGCGGGGGAGGATTTCGCGAGCCCGCCGGCGCCCAGGGGATCGGCCCCCCGTAGAAACGCCGACCGTCCTGCAACAGCTCCAGGTAAGTGTAGGGGGCACGCACGCCGGCCGACTTCCCCTCCTTCCACTGCCGGTCGAAGCAGCGGTCCAGGGGCTTGAAGACGACATCGGCCGACACATTGCGCAGGTGCAGATGCAGGACCAGCGATTCGTCGGGCATCTGCTCGACGACCCGGTAGCCCTCGGTCGCGATCCAGACCTTCCGCAGCTCGACCCTCGTCGGGGTGACCTCCAGGTCGCCGACCCGGATCGTTTGTCCCAGGCCGACGCAGAGGCGCGGCGGCAGCGGCTCATCGACTCGGGGCATCTTGACGGTGGCCGGTGTCCGCTGCCGCTTCGCCCCCTTGTTATCTCCCTCGATGTCCGGGATCATCTCCAGCGGGTGGGACTGCTGCTGCTGCCGCGTGTAGAGGATCATCACGGCGATCGTGGCCAGGACCGAGTAGGAGATCAGGGGAATGATCACCAAAGCGATGACCCAGCCGCCGCTCCCCGCGCGCCGGGGAAGGGACGGCGGGATGACGACCTGCGCCGCGTCGGCGGCCGGCTCGGCCGGGGCACCCGGGGCGGCCGCGGGCTCGTCGGGGGCGGACGGAGTGAGTGCCACGGTCGGGGCGAGTGCCGGGGCCGGGGGTGGCTGTTCGGTGAAGGTCGGCACGGACTCGGGGACCGGCTCGGGGGCCGGGACGGCAGACGGCGGCCCCTCCACGGGCCCGGCCACCGCGAAGCTGGGCCACGGATCGCCTGATGAAGGGACGACTGGCTCCGATGGGATGACCACCTGCGGCGACGAGGGGCTGACCAAGATGTCCTCGCCGTCGGCCTCGGGCGGGCTGAAGATGCTGTCGGGTTCCACGGGCGGCGGCGTGATCGTGATGTCGGCCATGTTGGCGACCGGCGGGGCATCCGCGGGCCCCGCCTCCGGGGTGGGCGTTATCACCACCTCCTGGCAATGGGGACAGCGGACCTGCTGTCCCAGGAACTCCTGGCCGACCGCCATCAGACGGCCGCAGCGGCCGCAAGTCACGTTCACGGTCTGCATGGGACTGTCGCTCCTTCGGCTCGGTTCGTCAACCCCCCTCACCCCCCCACCCCTCTCCCCCGAAACGGGGGCGAGGGAAAAAGAGATTCCTCCCCTCTCCCCCGAAACGGGGGCGAGAGGAAAAGCAAATCCCCCCTCTCTGGAGGGGGCGAAGGGAAAAGCGAAAACGGGGGCGAGGGGAAAAGCGAATCCCCCCTCTCCCCCCGTG
>DATLYH010000223.1:0-17688 GCA_035575035.1 Gemmataceae bacterium | reverse complement strand
CCCAGCGGCACCTTCACCCCTGCCGTCATCGAGGATATTCAGATCAAGGCCGAGTTGGGCCGCTACCGCATTCGCGGCTTCGGCACTCTCCGGCCGCGCACCTGGGCCACGTTCGATGACCTCACCTTCGTCCCTTGCGGGCTGACCCGCATCCCGCTTGAAGGCTACCGCGAAAGCTGCTCGACCCGGACCGTCCTCGGCACCCGCTTCGCCGAGAAGCCGGTTGAGTTGGACATCCCGGTCATGGTCACCGGCATGAGCTATGGTGCCCTGTCGTACAACGCCAAGGTGGCCCTGGCGCGGGGGGCGACCTTGGCTGGCACCTCCACCACCACCGGCGACGGCGGCATGCTCCCCGCCGAGCGCGAGAATTCGCGCGTCCTGATCTACGAGGTACTGCCGAGCCGCTACGGCATCAATGTCCATCACCTGCGCCAGGCCGACGCTATCGAGCTGACCATCGGCCAGGGGGCCAAGCCCGGCACCGGCGGCCTGCTCTTGGGCTCCAAGGTTTCGCCGGAGATCGCTCGCATTCGCGACCTGCCGCCCGGCGTCGATCAGCGGAGCCCGGCCCGGCACCCCGACTTCCTCGGTCCCGATGACATGATCATCAAGATCGAGGAGCTGCGCGAGGCGACCGACTGGAAGGTGCCGATCTTCGTCAAGCTCGGGGCCAGCCGGGTCTACGACGATGTCAAACTGGCCGCCAAGGCAGGGGCTGACGTGATCGTGGTAGACGGCATGGAGGGGGGCACCGGCGCCTCGCCCGACCTGCTGCAAGAGCACACCGGCATCCCGACCTTGGCGGCCGTCTGCGAGGCGCGGGCAGCGCTGGAGGAACTGGGGCTGTACGGCGAGGTGCAGCTTATCATCGCGGGCGGCCTCCGCCACGGCAGCGACATGGCCAAGGCCCTGGCATTGGGCGCCGACGCCGTCTACGTCGGCACCGCCGCCCTGATCGCTCTGAATTGCAACAAGCCGCTCTACATTGAGGATTACCATGCCATCGGGGCCGCCCCGTACTTCTGCCACCATTGTCACACGGGCCGCTGTCCGGTAGGCATTACCACACAGGATCCCGAACTGATGAAGCGGCTCGACATCGACGAGGGGGCACGACGGGTGGCCAACTGGTTCCACGCGGTGACGGCCGAGATCCAGATTTTGGCCCGAGCTTGCGGCAAGCGCGATGTCCACGACCTGGAGCCGGAGGACCTGCGGGCCCTGACCCTGGAGGCGTCGCTGATCACCGGGATTCCCCTGGCCGGCACCAACGTCGTCTTCGGCGGCGGGCCCGGCTGGAAGCGTAATGCCGAATGACGAAGCACGAATGACCAAATGAGGAAATCTGGAGGGAGAACATCACTCTCTCTTTGAGGAAGGGACATCGGAAGGCCGGCCGCCCCTGCACTCCCTTTGGCATAGGTCATTCGGGCTCCCTTCGTCATTCGTCATTAGGTATTCGTCCTTCTTTTGTCATTCGTGCTTCGTCATTCGTCATTCCCAAGAGGAGTGCTGAAGTGCATCATCCAACGGATGGCGGGAAGTATCTGCACACCATCAGCCACAAGCGCATCGACCCGCCGGCATTGACCGGGCAGAGTAGCCTGCCGCAGGTCATCGATGAAGCGTTCCTGTCGTACAACGCCGGCCGGCTGCGCGAAGCATGCCGGTTGTTCGCCACCAAGATGCTCGCCGACGACACAACCGTCGGCCTGTCGCTGAGCGGGGCGCTGACGCCGGCCGGGCTCGGCGCCTCGTGCCTGGTGCCGCTGCTGGAGGCCGGCTTCATCGACTGGATCGTCAGCACCGGCGCCAACCTCTATCACGATACCCACTTCGCCCTGGGCATGGACCTGCATCAATCGCGCCCCGGCCTGGACGACCGGGCGCTGCGCGAGCACCAGATTATCCGCATCTACGACATCGTTTTCGATTATGAGAACCTGCTCGGCACCGACCGTTTCTACCGTACCCTCTGCCGCAGCGAGGCGTTCCAGAAGACGATGGGGACGGCAGAATTCCACTACCTGGCCGGCAAGTACCTGGCGGCCCGCGAGGAGGAGATCGGCCGGAGGGGGCGCAGTCTATTGGCCGCCGCTTACCGTTGCGGCGTGCCGATCTTCACCTCCTCGCCGGGCGATAGCTCCATCGGCATGAACCTGGCCGCCTTGCAGCTGGAGGGCTCCGCCCTGCGCCTCGACCCCCTCCGCGATGTCAACCAGTCGGCCGCTCTGGTTTACCATGCCAAGAAGCACGGCCGCAGTGCTGTGTTCATTCTCGGGGGCGGCTCGCCGAAGAACTTCATTCTGCAAACGGAGCCGCAGATCCAGGAGGTGCTCGGCCTGCCGGAGAGCGGCCACGATTACTTCCTTCAGATTACCGACGCCCGCCCCGACACCGGCGGCCTGAGCGGGGCGACCCCCTCCGAGGCGATGACCTGGGGCAAGGTCGATCCGTCGCAGCTGCCCGATACGGTGACCTGCTATCTCGATTCGACCGTGGCGCTGCCGCTGATCACCGTCTACGCCCTGGCCGTCCGTGCCCCACGCCCATTGCGGCGGCTGATGGACCGGCTCGATGCCCTGACGCAGCAGCTGGCGGAAGAGTATGCCGCCCGAGGAAGGATGAAGGATGAAGGATGAACCAGAGCCGGTGACAAGCGGGACGAGGGGAATGAGACGCGCGGAGCCGCTGCGGGGTTATCTTTCTTCATCCTTCCGTCATCCGTCGTTTCCCCTCTGCCGGCTCGGCCTGGCGACGCGCGGCACGAGCGGCCTGAAGGTCGAGGACGTCTGGCACGCTGTGGAGCGCGGCACCAATTTCCTCAACTGGTGCGGTAGCCCGGATGCCCTGAGCCGCACCGTCGGCGAACTGGGGTCGAGGCGGAAGGATGTGATGGTGTGCGTGCAGTTCGAGGCCCGCACGGCGGCCGCAGCGAGGATCGAGTTGCGGCAGATCTTGCAGGAGCTGCGCACCGATTACGTGGATGTGCTCACATTTTACTATGTGGAGGAGCCGGGGGAGTGGCAGCAAATCATTAGTCCGGGCGGGGCGCTGGAGTTCTGCCGCGCGGCCCAGCGTCAGGGTCAGGTGCGTTGGCTGGGGCTGACAAGCCATCAGCGGCGGCTGGCGGCCGCGGCCGCGCGAAGCGGCCTGCTTGATATGCTCATGATCCGCTACAACGCTGCCCATCGCGGCGCCGAGCAGGACGTGTTCCCCGTCACCGACGCGCTGGGGATGCCGGTCGTGGTCTACACCTGCCTGCGCTGGGGCGCTCTGCTGCAGCCGACGCCCGACGATCCGCCCGGCTTTGTGGTGCCGCGGGCGCCGGCCTGGTATCGCTTCGTCTTGCAGTCGCCGTCGGTCACCGTAGCGCTAATGGCGCCTGAGAGCCGGGCGGAACTGGAGGAGGACCTGACCGTTCTGGACGCACCGGGCCCATTGTCGGACGAGGAATACCGGATGCTGGCGGAGCACGGCCGGCGCGTGCGGCGGCATGCGGGGAGGTTTCCGTAACGGGCAGGAAGGAGCAGACGGCTAAGTTCCTGGGTACAGATCATTGACGGTCAGTTCAACTTCTTCCAGGCCGCCCCGGAAAAGCGCGTCGAAATACTGGAGACAGCCAGCAAAGCCAAGCACGGCGAAGCGCAGTTTTGCCGGTGTAAAACCTACCCAGGCCTTCCACTCCCGCTGTTCCTGATCGGTTGCTAGCCGGAGCGTGACTTCCGCAAAACGTAGCAGCACGGGTCCCAGGCCCACACCACTTCCTGACCCCTGTGGGGCATTCGTCAGATCCAGGCCGATCGCAGTAGCCACCGCCTCGCGGAAGACAGTATCGTCCGCCCCGGTATCGAGTAGTGCTTCTCGAAGGCTGGTCCCTGCTGGGCCGACAATTGCTATCGGGATGAGGGGACGAGGTCGAACGTAGCGTCCTCCCAAGGCCAGCACCGGATTATGAACTTGCTCCAAATCGTAGTGATAGCGCAGGCTCATAAGAAGGTATGTTCTTCCGGAGACGGGATGTAGCCATGTACAACTCGGCTGGGATCAATCCCCACCGCCCGAAGCTTCACGTCCACGTCTTCCTCCTCCTCGGCGCTGACGAGAATCTGTGTACCATCGAGGCTGAACGCTACGTACTTTCCGGCATGCTGGGCCAGTTCCTCGCGCGGGATCTTGTTTCGGTTCATCGAGAAAAGCCGGCCATCGAATGCCACAGGTCCTTGGTTGTTCTCACTCATGAGTAGATTCCTCGGTAAGAGTCAGCAGGTGAATTGTACCCCCTGCCACGTGACCCGAGCAACCGCTGCCTCCCTCGGCATCATCGCCCCTTTATGTCAACCCCTTCGCTATCTCCTCCTTGATCTGCTCCAACTCCTCCACGCCCACCGACAGCCGGACCAGCCCGTCGGTGATCCCCTGGCGGCGCTTCTCGGCGGGGCTGACGTAGCGGTGCGATGTTGTGCCCGGATGGCTGCAGGTCGTCGTTGTGTGGCCCAGTGATGGGCTGAAGGGAATGCCCTTGGCCAGGCGCATGAAGCGGTTGACGGCATCGCGGCCGCCCCGCAGGTCGAAGCAGAGCATGTTGCCGAAGCCCCCTTTCAGGAGCCGGCCGGCGAGGGCATGGTCGGGGTGGTCGGCCCGCCCCGGGTAAATCACCCGCGCCACCGCCGGCTGCTCCGCCAGCCAGTCAGCCAGCGCCGCGGCGTTCGCCGAGGCCGTCCGCATGCGCAACGGCAGCGTCGGCAGGCCACGCGCCGCCAGCCAGCAGTCGAAGGGGTTCGACGCCAGTCCCCAGATGCTCAGCGCCGCACTGACCGGTGCCAGCAGATCGCCGCGCCCGCAAGCCAGGCCAAGCGTCACATCGCTGTGGCCGCCGATCAGCTTGGTCAGGCTCTCCACACAGACGCCGGCTCCTAGCTCCAACGGCCGGGTCAGCACTGGCGTCGCGAAGGTGTTGTCCACGATCAGCAAGCAGCCGTGGTCCCGGGCCAGCCCGGCCAGCGCTTCCACATCGACCAGGCGGAGCAGCGGGTTGGACATTGTTTCGACGAAGAGGACTCGGGCGGGCATCCGGAGCGCGGCCCGGACCTGATCCAGGTCGCCGGCGTCCACGAAGATGGTCTGCACGCCGAAGCGCGGCAGCTCCTGGGTGAGCAACTGCGTGGTGCGGCCATAGAGGCGGTTGCTGGCAACGATTCGGTCCCCTTGCTGCACCGTGGCCAGGAGGACGGCGCTGATGGCGGCCATGCCGGAGCCGCAGATCACGGCCCAGTCGGCGCCCTCCAGCACGGCGAGTCGGTCGGCCAGGTCGCGCGCGTTGGGATGGGCGTCGCGGGCATAGATGAAGCCCGGCTCCTCGGCATTCATGATGGCGTCTAGCGCGTCGAGGTCGGGCAGAGTGTAGACCGATGATTGGTACAGCGGCGGGACCAGCGGCGTGCTCCGTCCCAGCGCGACAGGCTTGCGGTTCTCAGGCATGGCCGATTGCAACGAAGAGGTACAGTAATCGCCCGACTCCGGTATTAGACAGGCAACGGCCGTGATCGGCCAGCGGCTATCCGGCCCGGACCTTGCTTCGTACTGGGATACTTCTCAGCGGCCGCTGAGGTATTTTTGGACGGCGAGCCATATCTCGCGCAGCTCGGGGTTGCCGTCCTCACGAAACCCCAGCCAGCCGGCGCGGAGGCGGGCCTCGTCGTCGGGGGCCAGGTCCACAATACGGAAATGGAGATACCAGAGAAAACCTTGCAGCGTCCCATCCCGGTCATAGACGAAGAGCGGCTGGGAGGCGGCGTCGCCGACGAGGTGGTTGAACTGATCGACGACCTCGCGCAGGTTCTGCGGCGACAATTCCAGACTGACATACTTCATGCCGCGCCGGCTCTCAACCTGGCGGCGGTCGGTGGCGTCGTCCTCGCCCGGCCGGCGGATGTAAAGCACGGTGCGGTAGCCGTTGTCCTTGAGCCAGTCGAGCCCCTCCAGCGAAGGCCGGAGCCCCGACGCCACCCGCGGCCGGGCCATCGCGAACCGGAGGATGCCGACCGGCAACGGCGGCGAGGGGGGCCGCTCCTCCTTGGCGTCGGGTTTGGCCGGCGGCTGCGGCGGCTCGGCCGTCTCCGGGGGATAGAGGCGCACCGGATCGCGCGGCGGACTCGGGGTCGCCGGCCAGGGGGTCGCATCCGGCGATGGCCGCCATGATGGCTCGGGCGGCGGCACCGGCGGCGGCCCATAACCGCGGACATCCGGCGGCGGCGGAGGTGGCGGCGCGGCGGCGGGAGGTGCGATGGCGGGCGGAATCGCCGGGGCGGGCACGGTCGGACTTGCTCCCGGCAAGGTGGCAGCGGCCGGCGGCAGCACGTCCACGCGTGCCGGCGGCACGGGACCGGGAAGTACGTCATAGCGGCGCGGCGTGAGCGCGTGAAACGGACGCAGACGGCCGGGCGGACAGGGATCACAACCGGGCGGCGCCGACGCCGTGTAAGCGGGCGGGCGACAGTAGCGGTGGCACCCGGGGACGGCCGCAATTCCGACCGCGGCGACCGCCAGCAGCAGACCGAGACGCTTCTTCATGCTTCGCCTCCCTTCTCCCCGACCCTCAACCAGCGATCCTACCCGAAGGACGGCCCCCTGCCCCAGAGCAGCTGCCGGGACAGACAGTCGGACGGCCGGCGAGGTCGGCAAAAGGTAGCGGTCGGGAGGAATGTAGGGGAGGGATGGAGATTAACCGCGCTCGGCCTGCTGCTCGGCGATGACCGCCAGTTCGGTGAGCTTGGCAGCGGTCACGCCGATGCGCTCGAAGCACTCGGCGACGATGCTGTTGGGGGCGGTGAGCAAACTGATGAGCAGGTCCATCGGCGTCACCCGCCGGCGGTGGTGGTCCAAGGCCCGGCTCTGCGCCTCCCGCAGCAGGCGGATGACATTATCAGAGAGGAATTCACGGTTAAGCATCAGCATCGGCTCCGGTTCGCCCTCCTCCTGATGGAACAATTCCTGGAACTGTTCCAGCAATCGCGGCAGGTCGGCCCGGAGCCGCTCGCCCCAGTTGCGCACACCAGCATCGGGCCGGGCCAGCAGGCCCATGAAGACGTGGGGGCTGCGAACGCTGTCCCAGCGGGTTTCGCGGGCCAGACGCAGTGCTTCCTGGAGTGCCTGGGCAGCAGACTCGCTGAGCAGGTCCGTTCGCAGTCGCCCGCCCGGCAAGAAAATGTCATCCACGGGTTCGTCAGGCGATGCCATCGGGCAAGTCCCCAAGCGGCGCGAGTCCCCTGCTGATTATGGCCGACGAGTCGCTGTAACGCAAGCAGTCAACTCAGCCGGCGCCCGGTGCGTCTTTGGTCAGCGTCCCGAGCGCCAGCGACGGGTCATCCGAGCCCGGAGCGTTAGCGGCGAGTAACAACATCACCGGTCGCTGACATCCCGGGCGCTGCCAGACGCCACAGGCACCGACCAAACCTTCCCGTTATCTGGGGCCATCGTTTAAGTCCGGAGGACCTGGTGGCAGGTCTTGCAACGCCGCTGGTGGGGACGGATCTGTTTGCCGCATTTCGGACAGCGGCGGAACTTGGCCTGTCGGACCTTCTTCTTGTGGGGTCGCAACACCATTCCGGTCGCTCCTTTCTCACTCGGGCCCGCGACGGAGCGCCCGCCGGGGAGCCCGCCGTACCGTGTGGTATAGACACGGAGCGGCACGCAGACAATGCTCCAGTGGAGATCGAGGGGCAAAAAGGAGCGGGAATCCTGGTAGAATGAGGAACAGCCTGATTGCAAACTACAGACCACGGACTAATCGATGCATTGGCTTTTCCGACCATCGATCCTCAGCGTTCTCCTGGTGGCGCTGGCCCTGAGCGCCACGGTGCTGGTGCTCTGGCAGCGCAGCCCTGGCCCAGCCGCCCTGCCGCTGGAGGAGGGAGACCAGGAAATCGTCTGGCTCTACTCCGCCACCAGCGCCGCGACCTGGGAGCGCTTCGTCACTGCGGTTAACACTGCGGCCGGGTGGCTTCGCGGCGACTATCCCGACCTGGAAGTGCAGGCCGGCGACCGCGCCTTCCCGCCGCAGACCACCACCGTGCCGGAGTTGGCCCTCGCCCTGCGTGGCCGGTCGGCCCGGCTGGTGTTCCGCTGGTACAAACTGACCAGCGACCAGACGACCGAGCACTGGGTCGAACGGCTGATCGGCGGCCGGCGCCGGCCGCCGCTGGCGATCATCGGTGGCGCCTCCAGCGACCTGGCCATCGAGCAGGCCCAGTGCCTGAGCCGGGCCACGGACCGCCATCCCGACGTGCCGCCGCCGCTGTTGATCCTCACCACGGCCACGGCCGAGCGCATCCAGCGGCAGGAGGACCCCGGCCGCGGCCCGGCGGGACCGACCGCTGCTGCGGAGGACCCGCAAGGCCCGCTCCTCCACCAGATTTACCCCAAGCGCACCTATCGTTTCTGCTTCAACAACCGCCAGATGGCCGAGGCGGTGACCGGCTTCATCTTTGGCGACGAGCGGCTGCGCCCCGACACCGACCCGGTCTACATGGTCCTATGGGAGGACGACGCCTACTCCCGGGACTTGACCGGCCGGTTCGCCGAGACGCTGCGCCGGCCGTTGTTGACTCGGGCGGCGGCGCGCAACTGGGCCTGCCTGGCGGTGGGACAGGCCGCCGCGGGCGGCTCACCGTTGGGACTGGCCAGCGCTTGCGGCGGCGCGCTGCCGATGGAAACCCGGCTGGTTTCCGATTGGATCGACTTCAGTGTCGGCAGCTTCGATCAGCCCAACCGCTGGGAGGCAGTGGTAGTCCGGCGGCTGATGAAGATCAAGCTGGGCGAGCACGCGGCCCAGCAACGGCCGCTGCTGGTGCTGCCGGCTGCCTCCTCCGGGCCGGCGCGGCGGTTCCTGCGCGGATTGGTGCGAGCCTCTCCTGTGGAGGCCCGCCGCTTCGTGGTGGCCACCGGCGACGGCCTCGCCTTCAACACTGTCTACCGCGACCGCAACGTGGCCTGGCCAATCCAGGACCTTCCCCTCGACCTGGTGTTCTTCTGCCACCGCAACCCTGTGGACCCCCAGGCGGGCTTCCGTGCCGAGGCGGAAAAGAACCGGGCTGCCGCGCCCGGGCCAGGCTCATCCGCCACCGGGACGGAAGATTTGCTCCTTTACGTGGACATCGTCAAGGCGTTGGTACACGCGGCCTACCAAGGGGAGGGACCGCCGCAAACCGGCGACGAGCTGCGGCAGCGACTCAGCCAGGCACGTTGGACGGACAAGGGGGTCGGCTTTGGCCCCGGCGGGCGGCGGCTCTTCGACGATGACGGCAACCGCCGCACCGGCACGGGCGAGCACATTGTCTGGCTCCACCCGCTGCTCCGCGGCGAGCAGGTGCTGCCCCAGGCCACCCTCTCGGTCTGGTATCGTCCGACCGATGGCCCGGCCTCCGCCGCCCCCTGGCAACAGCTTATTGCCCTGCCGGTCGATTACGACATCGGGGTCGAGGCGAACTGAGTTCGTTGATGCCCATGACCACCAAAGGCCAGCAAGTCGGGAAATACGTGCGCGGCCTGGCGGCGCCGGTGCTGCTGTGGATGCTCGTCGCCTACCTGCTGGCGCAGCTTCTACCCTCCTGGCTGCGCGGTGATGAGGAGTACGACGAGAAGGCCCTGCGCGAGTGGATCGACGAGGCCCGCGTCTTCCGTGGCGAGAGCCTGCCGGATATCGTCCGCGACTACCTTGAGCAGGTCGAGCGGGCGCGGCAGGTCAACCCGGCCAGCGGCCCCGGCAACGATCTGGCCCTGGAGTTGCGCGCCGAACGGATCGAGGAGTACCTCAAGGTCCTGGGTACTCCTCCCACCAAGCTCTACCCCAGCCAGCTGCCCCTCTTCCCCATCATCTACCGGCTGGAGGTGAATTTCGATGAAGACCTTGACCTGCCGCCGATTGCCTGGGATTCGGAGCTGCCGCGCCATCCCAGCCAGTACCGGGAGCTTCTCGGACATCGCCTGCACGACCGGGCCACCGTGTCGGTGCAATACCAGCTGCACGCTTACAACAAGCGGTATCACCTCGAGCAAGCGGCCCGGGCCCGGCTGCGCTGGCTCAGTGCCCTGGCCATCGTCGGCACTGTGCTGGCGCTGTCGTGGGTCTATCTGGTACAGCACCGTGAGCGCGAGCGGGAACGGCAGCGGGCCGAAGCCCAGCGCCAGATCGACCAGGCCGAACGTCTCTTGCTCCAGGAGGAGCTGCGCCGCCAGGAGGCCGAACGCCGCCACGAGGAGACCGAGCGCAAACTGCTGGAGCAACGTCTGGCCACGCAGGCCGCTGAGGGGAAGGCGCTGGAGCTGAAATCGCAGCTCTACGCCTCGATCAGCATCATGGCCGGCTCCTATGCCCACAACATCAAGAACCTCCTGGTCCGTCCCAATGACCTGCTCCGCCGTTGTCTCGAGGCCGATTCCCTATCGCCGCAACAGGAGCAGATGCTGCACGAGGTCCGCCAGACCCTCGGCACGGTCACCGAGCGGCTGCAGCAAATCCTGCGGACGGTGCGGCGCGACCCGACCCGCTCGGAGCTGACCCGGATCGACCTGAACGAGATAGCCCGCGACATCGAGCGCACCTGGAAGGAGCTGGCCCGCGAGAAGTGGAAGCTGGTGATCGGCCTGGAGACGGCGCCCGAGCCGCTCTGGATCGAGGGGGATCCGTCGCACTTGCAGCAGGCGGTGGAGAACCTGCTGTTCAATGCCCGCGACGCCACCTTCGAGATGCGCAACCACCGGCGTGAGCAGGCCCACCGCGCCGCCGGCCTGAACGAGTTGGAACGGCGCCAGGCCCTGATCGCTGCGGCGGCCTGGAAAGGGGAAGTGTGGCTGCGGACCTACCGCCGGGGCGACCGGGCAGTACTGGAGGTGCGCGACAACGGCATTGGCATGACCGCGGAGGTGTGCCGTCGCTGCACCGAGACCCACTTCTCGACCAAGCGCGACAACGCCATTTACGAGGGGCACAGCACCGGCATGGGGCTGGGGTTGTCATTCGTCACGGTCATCCTGGAGCACCACCGCGCAGTACTGGAAATCGAGTCGGAGCCGCTACAGGGAGCAACATTCCGGGCGAGCTTCCCCCTCGCCTCGTGACAGGGTTCGCGTCACTTCTCCAGCGGGTTCTCCGGCAGTTCTTCCTCAGCACCGTGCTGGAGTTGAGCGAGGCGGCCCATCAGGGCGACGCCGCCGGTGATCGCCGCCAGGCTGACCACCCCGGCCACCGACCAAACCGCCAGGGTGACTGCGAACAGGCTGTCCGCGCCATAGCCGGCCAGGAAGCAGGTGACGGTGCCGGCTGCGCAGATCACCACTATCGGCACCAGGGACGCCGTCCGTCCGGCGAAGACCGACCGCGGGTCCGGAGGGGGAAGGGACTGCCCCTGCTCCAGCGCCTTCATGCGCTCGGCGTGGTGCATCTCCAGCGCCCGCTGGTGCCACCGCAAGATCTGCGGCGCCAGAATCAGTAGGGTAAGCAAGACCAGCGCAATTACGACCAGGAACGTGAGCTGGCCGCTGTGCCGGGTGAGGAAGTCTTCCGCAGAGAAGATGTCGGCCAATAAAACAACCATGGCGGGAAGGGACCTCGGGGAACGGATTATCCTGCCCTTCACTCTACTGCACACCGGGCGGGTTGCAACGCGGTTTGCCGGCCCGCGGGTCCCAGGCGGGCGAGGGAGGTGTCAATGCGGCGCTTGTGCGTGTTTTGCGGTTCAGCGGTTGGCAGCGGCAGCGCCTACGCCGAGGCTGCTCGGCGAATGGGGGAGGCGATGGCCGGGCGCGGGCTGGGACTGGTCTTCGGCGGCGGCCACGTCGGGTTGATGGGCGTGCTGGCCGATGCCGTGTTGCAGGCCGGCGGTGAGGTGATCGGCGTCATCCCGCAGGCGCTGGTGGACCGGGAGTTGGCCCACGGAGGACTGACGGAGCTGCACGTGGTCGGCACCATGCACCAGCGCAAGGCCCGGATGGCCGACCTGGCCGACGGTTTCTTGGCCCTGCCCGGCGGCTTCGGCACCGCCGACGAGCTGTTCGAGATCCTGACCTGGTCGCAGCTCGGCCTGCACGCCAAGCCGGTTGGCGTCCTCAATGTGGCTGGCTTCTTTGATCTCCTGTTGGCTTGGCTCGATCACGCGGTCGCCCAGGGATTCCTCCGCTCGGAACACCGCCGTCTGCTTCAAGTCGCCGAGAACGCGGACGCGCTGCTGGATCGCATCCTGCGCTTCCGGCCGCCGGCGCAAACCCCCAAGTGGATCAAGCCGGAAGACCGCTGAACGCAGCGGCGGCGCACTCAGCCGTCAGCGGCGCGAAGCCCCGACCCTCCCATTGATAGGACCATCGACAATCAGGCTGCTTGACTAAGCACTAGGGCTTAAAGGTTCCAGGATCGACTGCCTCCAGGAACTTGACCTCGATCACCTCGGCCTCCATGAATTTCTTGCCGTCGCGGTTGACGAGGACCTTTTTGGGCGACTGGAGCCCCTGAACCTGCTGATACTCGGTGACGATCCGCTCTTCGGTGACCTCTTGGCCGCTCATGGCGTCCAGCGCCCGGCGCTCGGTCTTGACCAGGAGTCCCTTCTCCTTGTCGAAGTAGAGGTTGACATCGCGGAAGCCCCTGCACTCCACCCGGACGCCGACCGCAGGCCGACCGTTCACCTTGTCCTCACCCACGAGGGACAGCTTGACACTCTGGTCCTCGAGCAAGGGGATGAGGCGGGTGAGGCGCATCAGGTGCCCTGCTTCCTTCAGTTCGGTGAGGAGTTTCTCGTCCAGCTCTTGCGGCTTGCCGTTGACCTCCAGTGAGCCCTTCTCACCGTTGAAGATGGTGGTGACGCTGACCTTCTGGCCGGCCGTCTCCAGCTCCAAGACCTCCTTGAACTGGTTGGGGAGTTGGTAAACCATCTCCTGGGTGAAGGGGATGCCGTCGGCCAGCTCGATCTTGCCCTTGATCTTGGCGCGGCCGGCCTTGAAGCGGGCCAGGGCGTCAGCGCCGCCGTGCGCCTTGATGGCCTTCTCGATGACGGCACGGGGATTGTCCTGAGCCTGGGCCTGGCCCCCCGCCAGCAGCAAGCAGGCGGTCAGCACAACCGGCAAGGAAGTTCGCATGACTATCTCCGTGGTGAGAGGAAACGGGCCGGAAGGGCCCGTCCAGAAACGACAACACGCGGCCATTGTCGCACACGCGGCCCGGCCGTCAAGGCCGTTTGCAACCGCGCGGATTGCCCGGATTCATCACTCTGCCCCCGCCCCGCTCGGAATCAAAAGGTATGGATTCCTTCGCGAAAAATGCGATAGAGGCCCGCCGCCGGACATGCCCGGCGCCAGCCGCCGGGGTGGAACAGAGAATCCGGGAGAGAAAGCATGGAGGCACACAAGCCCGACGGGGCATTTTCGGGGGGCCGGGCAGGACCGCCCTACCGGAGCTGGGTGCGGGTCGCCGGGATCGCGGCGGCGGTCCTGGCCTTTGTGGTTGGGTTGGCGGCGTTCCAGCTCAAGCCTTACACTGAGCTGCCGCTTTATGTGCTGGCCGGCGAACGCATGGGGCACGGCGAGCCGATCTACCGCACCGGCGAGCGGGCCTTTACCTATCCGCCGTTGTTTGCCGTCCCCTTCGTGGCCTTCTGTTACTTGCCGGGATGGACCCATCGGCCAATCTGGTACATGGTCAATTATGCGGCCCTGGCGGTCATCGTGGTTTGCCTGAACCGCCGGCTCCGGCCGGTCCTCGCCGCAGTCCCCGGCCGGTCGGCCGTGCCCGTCTGGCTCTTCTGGTCCCTGGTCGCGCTCCTGGCCGGTCGGCACGTTCTGTCCCCCTTGGAGAACCAGAGTCACGATCTGCTCGTCTTCCTATGCGCCATGCTGGCCGTCGATGCTTTATGTGCCGGCCGCGATCGGACCGCCGGGTTCCTGGCCGGGCTGGGGGCCGCGCTCAAGGCAACGCCGCTGCTGTTCGCGCCGGTGCTGCTCTGGCAGCGCCGCCTGGCCGCCACGGCCGTCCTGTTGCTCGCCCTGGCCGGTTTCACACTTCTGCCCGACTTGCTCTTCCCGGCCAACGACGGCGTGAGTTGGACGGTCTCCTGGTATCGGACCTTCCTCACCTCGGTTGGGCCGGGCGAGAGCGCTTCCTCGTCCGCCTGGAGGCCGTGGAACCAGCTCAACCAGAGTCTGGCCGGCACAATGTACCGGCTGTTCACGCCGCTGCGCGAGCCGGAACCGGACCAGTTTGATGTCTGTCTGGCGGAGCTGCACCCACGCACGCTGAGACTGGTCACCCTGTCCGGTCAGCTGGCGGTGCTGGCCTGGCTTTTCTGGGTCACCTGGCCGCGCCGGGCGCAAGAACTGTCCGATGGCGACAAGGAGTTTCGGAGGTTGGGCGAGGGGGCGGCGCTGGTGACGGCGATGGTGTTGCTGTCGCCGACCAGCATCAAGACCCATTTCTGCGTCCTGTTGCTGCCGGTCGCGTTCTGCCTGGCCGATTTTCTCTACCGCCGGCGCGACCCGATAGTGGGGGCGGCCCTGGCGGCGGTGTTCATCCTCGGGACGCTGACCACCAAGGGAGTGCTGGGCCGGCCGCTCGGCGACTGGATAATGACCCACGGCTCGGTGACCGCCTGCGCCCTGGCGCTGTACCTGGCCACCGGGCGCATCCTGCTGCGGCGATGGGGGTTCGCTCGGCCGACCTCCGAAGTCGCGGCAGCGCCCCGCGCGCTGGACGGCCGGCGCGTGCTCTGCTCGTCAGCATAATCCGAGGCCGGCCGCGCTCGCCGAACCTCTCGTTAGCAGCAGGACGAACATCTTGCGCATGCTCACCTCGCAGGGGCGTGCTGGTGGAGGATCTCACACAACCTGCCGAGTACCTTCCCCTCGCGCGTCGGTGAGGCGTTCTTCGGCAGCGGTACATCATTGACAAACATGGCGAAGAGAAGCTCACGCCCGCCGGCGGTGGTCAGGGTGCCGGCCAGGGCCTTGCTGCGGAGCAGCGGCCGATCATTCATCAGGTCCTGCCAGAAGAGAGTGCCGGTCTTGGCCCGGACCTTGCCGCGGGCCGGGCTGTCGGCGGCGACGGCCTCGGCCAGCGTACCGTCCACGCCCAGCACCGGCAGGGCCGCACGGTACACCGCATACTCGGGCCGCCGGGCCATCGCTTGCAGCAGCTGCACGGTGGCCCGCGGCGTCACGCAGTCGGCGTTGGCCCCGCCCGCGCCGCCGGCGAACGAGATGGTCTCGACCGGCACCCCCAGCTCGGCCAGCACCTTCCCCTGGAGCCGCAGCCCTTCCGGCAGGGTCCGCTTGCCGTTCTTGACGGCCACCAGCAACGGCAGGGTGCTGGCGTAGAGATTGTGGCTGACCTTGAGCGTCACCTTGATCGCCTCGGACAGCGGCGGCGAGGTGAAGCAGGCGACGCGCTCCAGCGAGTTGTACCGATCCTTCTCCGGCAACTCCGCCCGCGGCGGTTGCAGGGGACTGGCTGTCACGATCACCCCTTCACGCCGCAGCGTCTCGATGAAGAGGGCGCGGGCGAAGGCGGCCGGGTCATCCACGGGGTAAATGCGAACATAGGGCGGCGACTGGAGCGGGATCTGGCCGCGCACAACGAAGCGCTGCAAGCCGACCACTTCCAGGTCAAGGCGCACGGGCCGGCCCTCGGCGACCGTGGTCACCTGCGCGTCCATTTGCACGAAGCCGGTCTCCGGCCGCATTCGGACGCCGGCCAGCTCTCCTTCTTTGGCCCCGGGCGTGATGAGGACATCGATGACGTTGTCATTGACGATGATGGGCGTGAGCAGGCCGGGACCGCTGCCGCTGCCTAGCGCCCGGGCGAAAAGGTGGTCGTCCACCAGGACATCTCCTTCGACGCGGTCGATGCCTGCCGCCTTGACCTGCCGGGCCAGCGCCTTCAGCCCGGCGAGCGGATCGGTATCGGTGACCTCGGCCCGGCCCAGCGGCGTGTTGGCGTAGGTGTGGTCATGGTCCTTGAAGGCCATCTTGCCGTCGGCACCGGTGCGGCCGCCAAGGGTGAGGTCGCCGGACGCCACCAGGATCAGGTCGCCCAGCAGCCGCCCCTTGATGACCGGGCCGCGCCGGTAGACGGGGGTTTCGAACCGATAGTCGGGGCCAAGGGCGATCAGGGCGGCAGCGCAGGAGTAGAGCTTGGTCGTGGACGCCGGCAGGAAGAGACGGTCCGGGTCGCGCTCATAGACGGTCTGACCGGTCTGGGCATCCACGACCAGGATGCCCCAGCGCGCTTGCTTGTAATCAGGCCCGTCAATGACCGCCGCGATCCGGGAGGCGAGGTCGTCGGCTTTCACCAGGGGCGCCAGCAGACCAAGGCAGCTGAGAGTCAGCCAGATGCTCTGTTGTGGTCGGACCATGGTCGCTCCTCGCCGAGCCAGTTAGTTTTGGCCCCCATCAAGAGGACGGCCGTTGCGGCCTTAACGGACGACGGGCTTTGGGAGGACGGTCAAAGTAAACTCGGCCGAGCAGGTCACGGAGTTCCTCGGCGATCTCGTCCGGCGGGTTGCCGGTCAGGGCGGCTGCAATAAGCCGTTCGGCCTCACGATATTCGCCGCACTCCAACGCCAGGGTGGCTGCACTGCGGTGCAGGACGGAGCGGGTCGGCTCATACGAATGATCCGGGGCGCTCAGTTCGGCGGCCCGCCGCTCTCGTTCGAAGGCCTGCCGGAGACGCTCCTGCGCTGTCTGAAGGTCACCCTGCCGGCGGAAGTGGTCGGCCTCATCCGCCAACCGCATCGCCTCACGGTGAAGGTCCGCTATGGGGTTCATCGTCGTACCACTCTGGCTCTTGGGGTCCCAAATTCTACCACCACGATGTAAGCCGGCAACCCCGAAGTATCGGACTGCTCCGTCTGCCTGATCTTGGCCTTCACACGGCTGTTAATCCTCCGCAGGCTGCCTGCTCGAATGCCTGATACTTCGAGGCGGGCCTTGCCCTGGAACAACCGGTCGTCAGAGCCAAGCCACCAATCAAAACCCATCCCTTTTCGCGCCCGCTCCACCACGGTGAGCCCGGTGAGGGCACGCACCAGCAGTATTGCGACCCCGTAGGCCCCTTGTTCCGTCGTCTCCTCGGGATCGGCCCAGTAACGCCGCATCGCCTCGGTGACGTCCAGTGACCACTCGATGCAGAATTCGGCTCGGAATGCGCCGTCCGCCATCAATCGTACGCCCGAGGCGTGTCTCTCCCCCTCCAGACATAACACACCAGCCTGCGCAAGGAAGACACCGCATGCCGTCGGAATGTGGGGATAGTTACTCGCCAAGTCTTCGATACGGAGCCGAGGCAGGTCACTTTCCGATGTCGAGAGAGGCATTTCCTCATTGTCCGATCACTTCAGGTACTTGTCCAGAAATGCCACCATCTTCGGATACGCATCGAGCCGATTCTTGAGTTTGGCCAGGCCGTGGCCCTCGTCCTCGTAGCGCAGGTACTCCACCGGCACGCCGCGCTTCTTCAGCGCCGCCACGATCTGCTCCGCCTCGCCGATCGGCACCCGCGGGTCATTCGCCCCGTGGATCACCAGCATGGGGCACTTGATCTTGTCCACGTGGTTGATTGGGCTGATCTTCTCCAGGAACTCGCGGTGCTCGCGGAGGTTGCCATATTCCGCCTCGCGGTGGGCCCGGCGGTAGGCGCCGGTCTTC
>DATLYH010000222.1:0-34573 GCA_035575035.1 Gemmataceae bacterium | reverse complement strand
CGTGCTGCTGCCGTTTCTCTGCTTTCTGTTCGTCATCGCGATTGATTATGCCCGTATCTTTTATTTCGGGGTGACGCTGGAGAACTGCGCCCGCAACGGCGCCTACTATTGCAGCAACTACCCCAACGCCAACTACGTCTACAACGACATCTATGGCTACCGAAGCGCGGATGAGGCAATCACCAAGGATGCTGCCAATCTGAACCCAACGCCGACTTACACCATCGAGTATGCGAGCGAGCCGGAGGGCCCCTTCAGCACTGCTCCGACCAACTCCTCCCGCTACGTCCGCGTGACGGTCCGATGGACCTTCCACTCCCTCACCAACTTCCCTGGCGTCCCGGCAAAAGTGGATATTGTTCGAAAGGTCACCATGAGAATGTCGCCGAGCATGCCGAAGTTCGCCCCCAGCAGTTGAGCGTCTTGGGACCGGTGGGCCTCTCTTCAATGCGACAGGTTTTCGGCCCCCGCGGCGTCATCCATGGAAAGGAAACGCCGATCCGGGGAGACCGGGAATCATCCGGGACGGCAAATCTTCTCCCTCCGGTGAAATCGTGAACCTTGGGCCGGGTTGGGGACTCTATTAGACGCACGGTCGGCGAACGGAACATCGCCCCCCGTCCTCGCCCGTCCGATTCGCTCCATTCTTGCGCATCTCGGCGGCAGGCCAGGGCCGCCCGAACACCGAGAGGGAGGACCCATGATCCTACTGTACACGCTGCTGCTTCTCGTCCTCGGCGCGGCCGCCTTCCTCATCCGGGGCCGCGTCCACCGCCTGGAGAAGAAGTACTACCGCGTCGCCGCCGAGGCGGACCGGGTCTTGAACCAGGCGAACTTCCGGCCGGGTAACGGAAACCGGCACGACCTCTGCCAGGCCGCCAAGCGCTACTACCAGCTCGGCATGCTGGTGCAGAAGCGGGACCGCCTGGAGGCCAAGTACGATTTCTGGCAGAACCTCTCCAAGCGGGTCGGCAACCTGGCGGCGGCCGTCCGGACGTGGAAGGGCAAGAAGCTGCCGTACACCTTCGGCGTGATCGATGTCGCCGGCGCCATGTACCTGATCGACGAACTCACGCTCGGCCAGTACGTCAGCGTCAAGCAGCTCGTGCAGTTTGTCGCCGCGCTGCTGAGCCGGGGATAGGCTGGTCCGGTTTTAACCTGGCCGCCGGACCGCGGGGGGGCGGGAGCGTCCCGCCCCCCGTTTCGTCAAGAAGTCGGCATCTCTGACTCATTCTTTCGTCATCTCTTACTCGATTACCGGCGCGGCGGCCTCCGTGCCGGAATCCTTCGGCGGGCTCTTCTCGATTTCCTTGGGCATGACCTTGAGCGGTTCCGCCGGTGCGCCTGCCGGCGGAGGGACCGGCACGGGCGCCAGATGGGGGTCGTGCAGGGGAGGAGCAGCGTAGCCGTAGGGCCCGCCGTAGTAGCAACAGGGGTCGCGATAGTCCAGGCAATCGCAAATGCCCCGGCCCTTGTAGCACCCCGCAACGGTCCCCAGTAGCCCCAGGACCGCCAACCAAGCGAATAGCCGACGCATGGTTCCCTTCCTTTTCTTGAACAATACCATTTAAGGGGTCCTCCGTGCCCGACACCAGGATGCGCCCGTTGGCATCGGCGGGGCGGCGCACGGGGTTAGCCGTAATAGTTTCGTCCGGGAAAGGGAGCAACCTTGATCAATTCTCGCGAATCGGAGTAAATGGGGTTGCTAGCGGAACCGCTACACTTGACGCAGCCTGG
The DNA here is from genome assembly GCA_035575035.1 of Gemmataceae bacterium. GTDB lineage: Bacteria > Planctomycetota > Planctomycetia > Gemmatales > Gemmataceae > DATLYH01. Next base: position 32,836 of record DATLYH010000222.1, on the reverse strand, counting down.
GTTGGCCCCCTCACCCCTCCCCCTCTCCCCCCAGGGGGGGCGAGGGGAGAAGAAAACTTATTCCCCTCTCCCCCGCCGCGGGGCGAGGAGGGCAAGTGCTTCTCCCCTCTCCCCCGCCGCGGGATGAGGAGGGCAAGTGCTTCTCCCCTCTCCTCCCAGGGGGGCGAGGAGGGCAAGTACTTCTCCCCTCTCCCCCGCCGCGGGGGAGAGGGGGAGGGGTGAGGGGGCTTGGTCGGGGCAATCCGCAAAACTTCCACAGGTTGTGTCCTTCCGGCGGAGGTACGACTCACCAATGGATGCCATCATCCTGGCAGCGGGCCTCGGCACCCGGCTGCGGCCTCACACCCTGACCACTCCCAAGCCCCTCCTTCCCATCCGCGGCCGACCCATTCTTGACTGGATCCTGGGCGCCCTGCCGCGCTCGGTTGATCGCGTCCTGGTGGTGGTCCACTATCTGGCGGACCAGATCGAGGCCTACCTGCGGACCCAGAGACACATCACCCAGTGGGTCACAGTGCGGCAGGAGCAGCCACGCGGCACCGGCGACGCCTTCCGCTGCTGCCGGGACCAGATCCGCTCCGACCGTTTCCTGGTGCTCAATGGCGACGACTTGTACGGGGCGGCGGACCTGGCCGCCCTGGCGGCGTGTCCGGCCGGACTGCTGGTCCACCCGGTTGAGGAGCCGCGCCGCTTCGGCATCGCCTTCCTGAAGCCGGACGGCACCCTGGAGAAACTGGTGGAGAAGCCGAACCTGGAAGGCCAGCATCTGGCCAACACCGGGGCCTACGTCTTCCCGCGCGAGGTGTTCGACACCGAGCTAACGCTGTCGCAGCGGGGCGAGTACGAGATCACCGATTACGTCACGGCATTGGCCGGCCGTCGGCCAGTGCGGGTGGTCGAGGCCCGCTTCTGGTTGCCGATCGGCACCGTCGAGGTCTGGCAGAAGGCACAGGAAGTGGACCTTGACGCCGTGCTCACGCCGGCCGGCGAGCGGCCCGCGTGAGCGAGCCGGTGGATCTCGCTGTGCCCTGACCGGCCGGCTGACGCCGGCCGCTCACCCCCAACGTGAGCGGGCCGGTGGATCCCGCGACGCCTGGACCGGCCGGCTGACGCCGACCGCTCACCCCCAACGTGAGCGGGCCGGTGGATCCCGCGGTGCCTGGACCGGCCGGCTGACGCCGGCCGCTCGCCCCCAGCGGGAGCGAGCCGGCGGATCCCGCTGTGCCTCGACCGGCCGGCTGACGCCGGCCGCTCACCCCCAGCGGGAGCGAGCCGGTGGATCTCGCGACGCCTGGACCGGCCGGCTGACGCCGGCCGCTCGCCGGCGGATGCTCCGGGCGCTGATAGCGAAGCCAGGCGCATTACTTGCAGACCGGGTCGCATCCAGCCACTACAATACGAGGGATCGGGAAGGCGGGGCATGGCGTCGCTCTCTCACCCTGCCTGCTCCCCAGGGGAGAGAGAAGGGTGTGAGGACGCGGCGGGAAGGGATGGCGTGCATGCTGGAACTGTTGAACCTGGTCCGCAGCCATTGCCCCGAGGTGGATGCCGCCCTCCTAGATCGGCACTTCCGCAGCCTGCCGCCGGGCTACTTCGAACGGCACGCCCCGGCTGACATCGCCCGTCACCTTTGCCTGCTGGCCCGGCTCGGCCCCGACGAGCGCGTCGCCGTCGAGGTCCGGCCGCTGGCGCCGCACACCTTCGAGGTGCTCCTGGTCGGCGAGGACTACACCGGCGCGGTAGCCTGCATCACCGCGGCCGTCGCGGCCGAGCGCTTCAACCTGGAAGATGTTCAGGTCTACTCCTACCTCCAGACCACCGAGGAAGAGGAGGTCGAGGGAGTGCCCTACTTTGTCATCCAGCTGCGGATCACCGGCAACCTGCGCGGCCGGAGCGTTGCCGAGTTCGCCGACCAGCTGCGCGATCGGCTGCGCGAGGCGTTCGCTCACCTGGCCCAGGGCAACTTCCCCGAGGCGCAGGCGGCCGCCGCCGACACCCGCGCCGTCAACCCGGGCCACGCCACGCCCTGCCCCGCTGCCCCACCGACCGGCCGCCGCCGCCCGCGGTACGAGAACCTGATCGTCGGCGGCGACTTCCGGTTGGAGCGCAAACTAGCTGCCGGCGGAGTCGGCACGGTCTATGAGGCGACCCAGCTCAGCTTGAATCGCAAGGTGGCCGTCAAGCTCTTCCAGCACAGCGGCAAGGCCGACGATGACATGTTGCTGCGCTTCAACCAGGAAGCGCGGGTGCTGGCCCAGTTCAGCTGCGCCTACATCGTGCAGATCCTGGCCGCCGGCACCATCCCCGGCGAGGACGGCGGCGTGCTCGCCTGGATGGCGATGGAATACCTGGCGGGCGGCGACCTGGCGCGCTGGCAGCGGGAAAACGGCTCGCCGCCGCCGGCCCTGGCCTGCCGCTGGTTCCGCCAGGCGCTGGAGGGGCTGCACTATGCCCACCGCCGCGGCGTCCTCCATCGCGACCTCAAACCGCACAACCTCCTTCTGACCAGCGACGGCCACCTCAAGGTGAGCGACTTCGGCCTGCTCAAGCGGGCCCAGGTGGCGCAGCCGGAGCTGACGCCGCAGGCCATCTTGCTCGGCACACCCCACTACATGTCGCCGGAGCAAGCGCTGGGCGAGCCGGTGGACGAGCGCTCGGACATTTTCTCGCTGGGGACCACTTTCTTCCACCTGCTCAGCGGCCGGCTGCCGTTTCAGAAGGAAAATGTCACGGCGCTCCTGGTGCAGATCGCACAGCAGGATGCGCCGCGGCTGAGCGAGGTCGCGCCGCAAGCGCCCTTGCCGCTGGCGGTCCTCATTGGCCGGATGATGGCCCGACGGCGCGAGGAGCGTTACCAGGACGTCGGCGTGATCCTGGAGGACCTGGCCTCATACGAGCGCCGCGGTCTGCTGGAAATGCAGGTCTGGGATGCCCCCACGACGGCGGCGCCGGCCTGCCCCGATGACGACGCGACCCAGACCTATCCCTGGCCGGCTGACAGCACCGGCGCCACGGAGTGAGAAAGGGAGCCGGTCTCCGCCCCGGCGCGCGGAGGTATGCTCCGGCGCGGCATCTGACAGTGGCACCGGCTGTCAGCCGGTGCCACCCTCTGCCCTGGCCACCCCCTGTTGGGGGGGCGGAGGGACGCGGAACGTTCCGTGCAATCACAGGTGCCACCCTCTGCCCTGGCCACCCCCTGTTGGGGGGTGGTTTCCGCTCCCCCACAGGGCCCCGTTGGGGTGGGCGCGAGGCCTCCCCCGATCCTTACCACGGATCGGCTTCTATGTTCGGGTCGGTTTCTATATCCTTGAGCCGTGCGTCTCCGACAGGGTACAATCAGGCCGTCGCCTGACTCGTGCCCTGATGATGTGTTCGCCCCGGGGGGACTCCCAATGAAGGCACCGCGCTTCCGGATGCTTGTCTTCGGCCTGGCATTTCTCCTGGTCGCCGTGGCGGTCGCGGCAGACCAGCCGGCCGGACTGCCCAAGGCGTTCATCGACGGCATCGGCCCGGACTGGAAGCAACTGGGGGCGGACGACTTTGTCAACGTCAACTGCGACCCGGACACCTGGACCTGGAAGGACGGCACCGTGCATTGCACCGGTCAACCGATCGGCGTCTGCCGCACCAAGAAGCAATACACCAACTTCGAGTTGGTGGCCCAGTGGCGGCACGAGAAGAGCGCCGGCAACTCGGGCATCTTTGTCTGGGTACCGGAGGAAGCCTTCAAGGGCCTCAAGCCCGGCCGGCTGCCGAGCGGCGGCATCGAGGTGCAAATCCTCGACAACGGCTATGCCGAACAGTACGAAAAAAAGACCGGGAAGAAGGCCGACTTCTTCACCACCCACGGCGACGTCTTCGCGGTCGGCACGAGCAAGATGACGCCGTTCCCGCCGACCTCGCCCAACGGCAAACGAAGTTTTCCCCGGAAGCAGTTGAGCAAGAGCGCCGGCGAGTGGAACCACTACTACGTCCGGGCCATCAACGGCGAGATCCGGTTGTGGGTAAACGGCGAGGAGGTGTCCGGGGGCACCAACTGCGAGCCGCGGACCGGCTACCTTTGCCTGGAGTCGGAAGGCTCGCCCATTGACTTCCGCGACCTCCGCATCCGTGAATTGCCCTGACCGCTATGGTTCCTTCCCCTCGCGCAGGAGACTCACCATGAAAGCGCAAGATCCCCGGGAGTCGCAGACCAACGAAGCTCAACCTGGGTTGCTGTCACGTCGCGCGGCCCTGGCCGGCATGGCGGCCGGCGTACTCGGCGGGGCAAGCCTCGCCGTCGGCCAGGAGGGCGGCCGTCCCACCGAACCGTCGAACCGGACGCCGGCCGCGGACGGTATCCCCGGCCCGTTTCCCGGCCGGGTGGTGGAGGTGGCTCACGCCGGCTCCGTCGTCGAGGATGCCGTCCAGGAGGCGGCCGCCGCGGCGATGGTGGAACGGGGCATGCGGGAGTTGGTCGGCGTCGAGAACGCCGTCGAAGCCTGGCGGAAGTTCTTCGCACCGGGGGACGTGGTCGGCATCAAGGTCAACCCGGTGGGGGCTCCGCACGCCATCTCCAACTTCGCCACCGTCCGCGCCATCATCGCCGGGCTGCGGTCGGCCGGGGTGCGGCCGCGGGATATCGTTGTCTTTGACCGCTATCGGCGGCAGCTGCTCCGCGCCGGTTATGCCGACCAGCTGCCCGAGGGGGTACGCTGGGACGCCAGCGTCGAGGACTATGACCCGGTGCAGCTTGACATCAAGGGCTATGACCCCGACGTTTATGCCTCGCTGGAACTGGTGGCCCTGGGCCGGCATGATCCCAAGGACGACCGTACGCGCCGCTCGCACCTGGCGCTGCTGGTGTCGCGCCAGCTGGACAAGATCATCAACGTCCCGGTGCTGAAGGACCACGGCTCGGCCGGCGTCACCCTGGCTTTGAAGAACCTGTCGCACGGCCTGGTAAACAACGTCTCCCGCAGCCACGCCACGGCCGCGACCAACGCCTGCAACACCTTCATCCCGGCTATCGTCGCCATGCCGAAGATCCGCCAGAAGGTGGTGCTGCACATCCTCGACGGCCTCAAGGCTGTGTACCAGGGCGGCCCCAGCGCCCGAAAGGAGTTCGTCTGGGCGTACCGGTCGCTGTTCTTCGCCACTGACCCGGTGGCGCTCGATCAGATAGGCTGGGAGATCATCGACGCCAAGCGGAAGGAAGTCGGCCTGCCGCCGGTAGCCCAGGCCGGCCGCGCGGGGAACCCGCCCAATCCCAAGGAAGGGTTCGACATCCGCCAGCCGCAGCATATCCCGCTGGCCGGGGCGCTGGGACTCGGGATCGGCGACCGGAGCAAGATCGAGCACCGCAAGGTGACGTTGGCCTGAGGCCGGTTTCGCTCGCCGCCTCGCTTGTCCCGAACCGTGTCCGGCCGTTGGGAAGCGGTCGGGGGGAAGAACGGGGCGGCGAGCCGAGTTGACGGGAATGATTAACGCTGCCCGGAGTCCGAGAGCTTTGCGCGGGGCTCCGGGCGGCCATCGGGGCGCTCCATCAAACCAGCGGCAAGGACACTCGCCCGTCTTTCCGTTTCTCCCACTGCCCGCCGGTGCCGACCCGGTCCGCGGGGGTGTCTCGGGTCCGGTCGAAAATCCCTTTGGCCAGCACGTACCAGCAGAAGAAACAGTGGTTCGACGTCGCCCCCGGCAGGGCCTGCGGGTCGCGCGCCAGGATTTCATCGCGGATGGCGGTCAGCCCCTGGCGAAAGACCTTCCCCACATACGGATGCCGCCGCGCCCGCCGCACGATCTGCCGGACGGTGTCGCGGTAGATGTTGCCGATGGTCAGCTGGTCCAGGTCGGAGGCGAAGCCGCAGCACGGCTTGACCTCGCCGCGCGGGTTGACGATCAGCGCCTGGCCCGGCCCCTCACAGTAGTCTTCCTCGAACCATCGGCCGTCCCAGCCCCCTTGCAGCCGCTCCGCCCGCTCCACCGGGGCCAGGTGGTTCCAGTTCAGCGTCATCGTCAGGTCCGGCGCCACCAGCAGATAGCGGCCCAGCGTCTCAGACCATTCGATCACCGCCCCCAGCGCATCGGCCAGCTTCTGCACCGGCTCCAGTCCCTGATCCGGATGCCGGCTGGCATAGGACAGTGCTAAGATGGTGTCCCGGTCAAAGATCCGCCGGGCGGTGCGGCAGAACTCGGCGAGCTGAGCGGTGTGAATGCCGTGGAACTTGTCCACGCTCAGCCCGAGCTTGCCGCGGAAGCCGGCCTCCGCCAACCCGGTCAGCACTTCTTCCAGGTGTGCTCGGTCGCGATACCAGACGCCGTTGGTCATGATTTTGTCGAAGCGGAAGCCCAGTTCCGCTGCCCGGCGGCACAGCTTGTGCAGAAACTCCGGGTAGAGGAACGGCTCGCCCCCGGTAAAACCGAGAACCCGGATGCCGTAGGCATGGGCATCTTCGAGGAAGCGCAAGGCAGCGGCGATGTCGAGGCGGTCGGTCCACTCAATCGGAACGCAGCAGTGCGGGCAGGTGAGGTTGCACTGGAACGTGCCGGCGAAGGACAGGTAGTTGGGCCGAAACGTCCGCGTCCGCCGCCGCACCGGCCGTCCGCCTCCTCGCCCGGGACTGAGCATGATTACGATCTCCAGATCAGATTTTAGATGATAGGATCTCTATAGGGGGATTGAACAGCGGTCATTATACCGTCTCATCCGGGCAGAGGCGGCGGGAAAGCGCCTGGCCAGATCATCGGCGAATTTACCCGAATTCTGACGAATTCGGCGACGGATCGAGGGGGTGGTCGTGGGGACAGTGCGGCCCGATGCGGGTCGTAGCCGAATTCGGCGACGGCCCGATGACGCGGAGTCGGGTTAGTTTGTTGTCGCTAACTCGTCCCTCCTTCAGAGGGGGTGGTGTCGCCCGAATGGGTAGGTCCGTATATCCGTGTCGGGTGATTGCGCTTGCCAGCCGATCGGTGGCTGTGCGACAATCGCTTCGACGCCGCGGCCTGTGGAGAACACGGGGTCGCACCCGCCCCCTCACCCCTCCCCCCTCTCCCGGGGGGAGAGAGGGAGAAGAAGCACGCCCCTCTCTCCCTGGCCAGGGGGAGAGAGGGAGAAGAAACACGCCCCTCTCCCCCTCGGAGGGGGAGAGGGGTTGGGGTGAGGGGGCCGGCCCCCCTAGCGAGGAAGCATGCCAATGTCCTCAAGTCTCAACCGCGCTCTGCTGGTTCTGCTGGGTGTCGGGTTGTTGGCCGGGTTGGCCTTGCTGGACAATGCGGCAACCGGGCAGCAGATCATCATCCGCAAGGCGGTGCCGGCGGGTGTCGCCGTGGCCCCCCCGGGCGTTCCCTCGGCCGGCGACCCCAACAACCCCGACGAGATGACCAGCGCCATCAGCTATCCGACCGACAACAAGCTGAAGCGTCGGCTGGAGGCGGCCCAGGACTTCATTAACGAGGAGGATTGGGGCAAGGCCGCCGAGGTGCTCCAGGGCCTGCTCAACATTCCGGAGGACATGTTCGTCCAGGTCGGCCGTAAGGGACCTGACGGCAAGGAGGTCCAACAGTGGGTCAGCGTCCGGGCCGAGGCCAACCGTCTGCTGGCCAGCCTTCCTCCCAAGGGGATGGAGTTCTACCGGTTGCAGTACGGCCCCAAGGCGACCGAACTGCTCAACCAGGCCAAGGCTGCCGGCGACCCGGCACTGCTGGCCCGGGTCGCCCAGTGTTTCCTTTACACCGATGCCGGCGCCGAGGCGACCAACCTGCTCGGCACCTACCACCTCGACCGCGGCAATTTCGTCATGGCCGCCGAGTCGTTCAAGCGTCTGCTGGAACGCCCCGGCACCGAGAAGGTGACGCCATTGATCCTGTTCAAGGCGTTCCTGGCCTTCAGCCGTTGCAACGACAAGACCAGTGAGCAGCTGGCCGAGGAGACCTGGCAGCGGCTCACGGCCGCCGCTCCCGAGGGGCTGCGCTTCGGCGACCGCCTGGTCAGCCTGGGCGAGCTGCGGCAACAGAAGGAGAAGTACGGCTCGTCCGGCTCGCGCGACCCCAACGACTGGACGATGTTCGGCGGCGGACCGTCCCGCTCGGCCCAGGCCGTCGGCAGCACGCCGTTTTTGGAACGGAAGTGGTTCCAGCCGACCATCCGCACCACCGACACCCGCCGCTATGTGGTGGACCAGGCAGTGCGGCTGCGCGAGTCGCGCGGCGACGCCATCCTGCCGGCCTTCTTCCCCATCGCCGCCAAGGGGAAGTTGATCTACCGCAGCTACTGGGGCATCCACGCCGTGGACCTGAAGAAGGACGGCAAACTGGTCTGGGAAACCCCGTCGGCATGGAGCCTCGACCGCATGCTTGGCTCCGTCAACAAGGCCGGGGCCGCCAACCAGTGGATCAACCTCTACTTCCAGATGAGCCGGCACCACGTCCTATTCGAGAACTCGACGGTCGGCACCCTCAGCACCGACAACAGTCGGGTCTATGCGGTCGAGGACCTGGCCCTGCCGCCGGTCAACGTCTACCCCTACGGCAACCCCTGGGGCGCCAACCCCAACCTCCCCTGGGGGCCGGAGATCAATCGGGCGATCCAGCACAATCGGCTCCAAGCCTTTGACCTGGACAACGGCAAGTTGCTCTGGGAGGTCGGCGGTCCGACCGACAAGAAGGACGACCACGAGGTCAAGGAGGGGAGCGAGCTGAAGGACAGTTACTTCCTCGGCCCGCCGCTGCCGTTGGGCGGCAAGCTCTATGTCCTCAATGAAAAGAACCAGGAGCTGCGCCTGGTTTGTCTCGACGCCGCCAAGGGACATCTCAACTGGGTCCAGACCCTGGCCACCACCCGCGACAAGCTGATGCAGGACGTCGGCCGGCGCATCCAGGCCGCCCAACTGTCCTATGGCGAAGGAGTCCTGGTCTGCCCGACCAACGCTGGCGCTATCCTGGGCGTGGACCTGTTGACGCATAGCCTGGTCTGGGTCTACGCCTACCGCGAGCGGCCGACCGGTCCCTCCTTGGAAGAAGAGCAGCTGTTCCGCCAGGGATTGGTGCCGCGGCGCGGTCTGGTGCCCGGCATCACTCCTGTCGGCATCAGCGACTGGAAGACCTCCGCTCCGATCATCACGGACGGCAAGGTGGTCTTCACCGGTCCTGATGCCACCTCGATCCACTGTCTCAGTCTGCGCGACGGCTCGCTTCTGTGGAAGTCGGCCCGGGCCGACAAGGACCTCTACCTGGCCGGCGTTTATAACGGCAAGGTGCTGATCGTCGGCAAGGAGAGCGTCCGCGCCCTGGCCCTGGCCGACGGCCGGTTGCTCTGGCAGCTGCCGACCGGTCTTCCCTCCGGCCGGGGCATTGCCAGCGAGAACATCTACTACCTGCCGCTGAAGGCCGCCGCCCAAAGCAAGGAGCCGGAGGTCTGCGCCATCGACCTGGAGAAAGGGGTCATTGCCGCCCACACCAAGTCACGCAAGAAGGAAGTCCCCGGCAACCTCCTCTTCTATGAAGGCGACGTTATCTCTCAGACGGTGGACCTGGTCTGCGCCTACCCGCAGCTCAAGGTCAAGGAAGCCGAGATGACCCAGCGCATCGCTGCCAATCCAAACGACCCAATCGGTCTGACCGAGCGTGGCGAGCTGCGGCTTGACCGGGGGGACCTGATCGGCGCGGTCGATGACCTGCGCACCGCCCTGGCAAACAACCCGCCGGCGGCGATCCTGCCCAAGACTCGGCTGAAACTTTACGAGACGCTGACCGAGTTGCTCCAGCGCGACTTCAACACCGGGGAGAAGTATCTCGACGAATACCGGGCCCTGTGCCAGGTCGAGATCGATCCGCGGGCCTCGGCTGCGGAGCGGCAGGAGCTGGAGGCCGAGCAGCAGCGGCGACAGGCCAACTATCTCTGCCTGCTAGCCAAGGGGCGCGAGGCCCAGGGCCGGCTGGTGGAGGCCTTTGACGCCTACCAGGAGTTTGGCGTCCTGGCCGCTAACAAGGAGTTGATCAGCGTGGTGGACGAGCCGGCGGTCAAGGCTCGGCCGGATGTCTGGGCCCAGGGCCGGATCGCCGCCATGGCTGCCCGGGCCACCCCCGAGCAACGAAAACCCCTGGAGGAGCGGATCGCCCAGAAGTATCGCGAGGTCAAGGAGAAGGGAGACCTGGAGGAGCTGCGCCGGTTTGTGGGCATGTTCGGCTCGCTCTTCGACGTTGGCAAGGAGGCCTGGCTAAGCCTGGCCGAGCGCCTGGTGGATGAGGAAGGAAGCGCCGCCCTGCTGGAAGCCGAGCGCCATCTTTTGGTGCTGCGCCACCAGAAGGACGACCCGCAGCTGGCCGCCCGCGCCGTCGAGGCGCTGGCCCGGCTGATGGCCCGCAAGGGACTGCTCGAAGACGCCGCCTACTACTACCGCATCCTGGGCAAGGAGTTCGCCCAGGTCGAGGTGCGCGACGGCAAGACCGGCGCTGACCTCTTTGATGAATTGGCCACCGACAAGCGCTTCCTCCCCTACCTGGACGAGCCGGGCCAGGTCTGGCACGGGGGCAAGATCCGGGTCGAGGAGCAGCGCGGCATCGCGCAGCCGCCGCAGCCGCACTTCTCGTTCCAGCCGGCCGGCGAGCCGCTGCCGTTCTTCCAGAAACACCGGGTCGCCTTGAACCTCAACTTCCACCAGTTCAAGCTGCTTGACCGGGCCACCGGCGAGGAGAAGTGGAGCCAGAAGCTGACCCCGACCAACTTCCAGAGCTTCATCTACGCCGGCCAGCCGACCGGCGGCCTGCGCTTCCTCTTCCACAACCTCGGCCACCTGGTCGTGCTCCCGGTCGGCCACATGGTCTTTGGCATCGACCCGGTCAACAAGCAGGTTCTTTGGGAGAAGAACCTCTTTGGCACCTCGGGCATCCCGGCCCAGTCGAGCATCATCCCCGACCCGCGCGACGGCACCTTGCAAATCGTCTACCAGGACGGCTGGGTGCAGCGGCTGGGGCAGACCGGTCCTGTCCAGCCATCCTACGTCTGCTTGCAAACGCGGGAGGGGTTGACGGCCCTGGAGCCGGTGTCCGGCAAGGTCCTCTGGGTCCGCGGCGATATCTCCCCCCGCAGCCATGTCTTCGGCGACGACCAGTACCTCTTCATCGTCGAGACCAACGCCGATGGCAGCGCCAGCACCTCGCGGGCCCTGCGAGCTTACGACGGCGTCTCGGTCAAGGTGCCCGACTTCGCCGCCCTCTATCAGCGCCGCATCCGCATCCTGGGGCGCAACCTGCTGTTGAGCGACACCGACCGCCAGGGCAACGTCAGCCTGCGGCTGTACGATGTGCTGACGGCGAAGGATCTTTTCCAGAAGACCTTTGGTCCCGGCGCGGTGGTGTTGCAGTCGGAGGACCCCAACCTGGCCGGCGTCGTCGAGGCCGACGGCCGGGTGTCGGTGATTGACCTGACCACGCGGACCGAGGTATTCCCGGTGCGCGACAGGGACGGCAAGGCGGCGGTCCGGGTCGATCCCAAGCATCTGCACAAGGCCCAGGCGGTCCACCTGCTGCACGACCGGCTGAACTTTTACCTGGCGATCAACGGCCCTAACGATGCCAACGTCAACCTGCGGGGCGGGCCGTGGTCGAACCTGGTCCCGGGCAGTGGCATCCGGGCCTTGCCGGTCAACGGCGAGGTCTACGCCTTCGAGCGCGACAGCGGCGCGCTGCGCTGGCGTGCCTCGGTGCCGCAGCAAATGCTGGTGCTGGAGCACTTCGCTGACCTGCCGATAATGCTCTTCACGGCGCAGCGGTGGGGCGGGGCCGGCGGCAACCGCTTCCCGGTCACCGCCGTCAAGAGCATTGACAAGCGCACCGGCAAGCTCCTCTATGACCCGCCGGAGATGGTCAACGGCACCCAGTTCTACGCTCTCAACCTCGACCTCCGGGCCGGCCGCATCGACCTGCTCGGCTACAACATACGGGTGACGCATTACCTGGTCGGCGCGGGCACGGCCGAGGCGGGCGGCACAGGGGGCGGTCCGGCCCCGGCCAACCGGGGGGCCGCCGGCGCGCGAACGGGAGCCGCGCCGGGGGTCGGGGTGCGCCCCCCGGCGGGCGCCGTGGAAGCCGCACGCATCCAGGCGCAGATTGAGGCGCAGCTCCGGCTACAGCAGGAACTGCTCCGACGACAGCAGGAGCTGGAACTGCTCCGGCAGCAGCAGCTGGAGCAACTCCGGAAGAAAATCGACAAGCAGTGAGGCCGGCCCTCAGGGGGGAACGAGCGGCGGCTTGTCCCCCGCAACTACCATCCGTCCGCCAGCGCAACGAACGCCTGCCGGCAGGTTTGCAACCAGGAGTGGACACCCATGCGATGCGGGCTCTTCCTTGCGGCGCTGGGCTGCGGTCTTCTCACGCTGCCCGCCGCTGTCCGGGCTGAGGAACTCCCTCCCAAGTACCAAGAGGCGATTGATCGGGGCCTGGAATGGCTGGCCCGGCAGCAGCACCGTGCCGGCTACTGGGAAGGCAACGGCGGCCAGTATCCCATCGCCCTGACCGGTCTGGCCGGCATGGCCCTGCTCATGGAAGGGAGCACCATCCGCGACGGCAAGTACTCGGCGAACATCGCCCGGGCGGTGGACTGGCTGATGGCCCGCAGCCAGCCCAACGGCCTGCTCGGCGATCCGCGCAACGATCGCGAGGTCGGCCGGTACATGTATGGCCACGGCTACGCCATGCTCTTCCTCTCCTGCGTCTACGGCGAGGAGGAGGACGGCGAGCGCCGCCGGCGGTTGGAGGACATCCTTACCCGGGCGGTGCTCTTCTCCGGCCAGGCCCAGAGTTCCACCGGCGGCTGGAACTATGTTTCTGCCCGGGATAGCGGCGACCACCACGAGGGCTCGGTGACCATCACCCAGGTACAGGCCCTGCGGGCGGCCCGCAATGCCGGCATCGTCGTCCCCAAGGAGATCATCGACAAGGCCCACGACTATTTGAAGAAATCAATGACGCCAGACGGTGGCGTCATGTACCGCCTGGGGCAGGGGAACGCCCGACCGGCTCTGGCGGCCCAGGCAATCACCTGTCTGTTCTCGGCCGGCGAATACCACTCGGAGCATGCCAAGAAGATGCTCCGCTACTGCCAGATCAACCTTCCCCTGACCGGCGGCGCGGCCGGCCGTTTCGGCCACTTCGAGTACACCCACTACTACTACAGCCAGGTCCACTATGCCCTGGGGGACGACGGCTTCGCCAAGCTTTTCCCCGAATCGAAGGAGAGTGAACGGCTGACCTGGAGCAAGTACAAGGCGGTGATGTTCGATCAATTGGTGTCGATGCAGCAGCCCGACGGCAGCTGGCAGATGAGCTACATCGGGCCGGTCTACACCACCGCCTGTTTCCTGGCTATTCTGCAACTGGAAAAGGGGGCCCTGCCGATTTATCAGCGCTGAGCATCGGTCGGCAGTTGTCCCCCAAGTCCCCTCCAGGGGGAGGAGGGCTCACAGTCCGGGGGCACGTCGCAGCAGCGCTTCAAAACCCGCTTGCTCAAAGTGATGGTCATAGGTCAAGGCACGGGTGATGCCGCGGCGCGCCATGACCACAAAGGAAATGCAATCGGTCAGCGACCATTCCGTGTCCGGCCGCCGGGCGTGCAGGTCAAGCCCCGCCTCGAAAAGGTCGGGGGAGGCAGGAATCAATTCGTAAGATTTCTCCGCACGCACGTGAGCTACCAGGGCATGTACCTTCGGACGATTCACCGGGTGGGATGCGAAGTTGATCGTCTCCCAGAGGACATGCTCGGTGACGACTAGCGGTTCTGTGATGTGTGCGGCCCAGGCCTTGGCATGCGCATGAAGGCCGTCGCGTGGATCCAGTAGGGCGACGAAGTAGCTGGTGTCGATCAAAATCATGGCCGCTTCGGCGTACCGTAGAGGTAGTGGTCATGTTGGGCCGCAGCGTCCTCCGGCCAGTCCGGGTCGCTAGGGAACTGCTCCAGTAATCGCGCCAGCACCATCAGGGGCGTGGGCTCCTCGGCCGGCGGCTCCGTCGGGGGAAGAGGGATCTCGACAATGGAGCCGGCGGGGAGCTTCACCGGCTGTTCTGGAATGAAAACGCGGCCATCAAAGCGAGCTTTCACGGTGGTCATGAGGTCCTCCTTTCCGGCCATTCTAGCACAAGGCCCCGGGCGCCGGAATCGATGTACTTGCCGGCTGGGCTTGGTGGGTGATGCAGCCCTTGGCAGCGCTTGGGTCAGAGCCCGGCGTGTGAGCAACGGGTGAGGGCGCTCCCGTCGCTGACGCTCCGGGCGCTGACGACGCTGTCGCTGACGCTCCGGGCGCTGACCGGGCCGGCTGCTCAGCCTTCGCCTCTCCCCGGGTGGGCATCCGTTACCAGGCGATTTCCGGCTGGGCAAAGTCGTCCGTCATCACCGGCGGCAGCCGCCAGACGTGGTCGCCGGTCTTGTTGGTGAAGTAGAGGCATGATTCGGACGGCTGCCAGACATCGCCGTCGGCCCACAGGGCGTAAAAGTCAGGGTGGGCATGGACCGGCTTGCGGGCATAGGTGTGATTGCGGTGACGGTCATAGGTCAACTGCTTGACCTTCTTCCAGGTCTGCCCCTGGTCCACGCTGGTCCAGAGCACCATTGCCCCGCCGGTGCCATAGCGCTGCGGTCCTGGGTCGGTCGGTGCGATGATTCGCCATGTCCCGTCCGGCTCAATATAGAGTGAGCCGTGGTCATAGTTGTGGTCCGAGGTGGTGAATGGGCGGATCTCCCAGCGGTCGCCGGTCCAACGGGCGGTGTGCCAGGTGCGCGGATCGTTGGCCGGCCCTGACTGGTAACCCTTGCTCGTCAGGTAGAGGATCACTGGGTTCCCGTCGCCGTCAAAGGCCAGATCCTTCAGATAAACTAACCGCTTTTCCTTCTCGTAGTCGTGGACCAGGGCCGGGTTGTCGGGCGTGGTCAGCGGCGTCTGGACAACCTTGCCCTCGACCGTCCGCCAGGTCTTCCCTCCGTCCCGCGTCTCCAGGTAGTAGAGGTTGGTGCGGGCGTTAAGTCCGCCCCCCTGGGGATGGTAGTCGAACGCCGTACCCACCCGGGTGCCGTCGCGCCAGCTGATCTGGTACGATCCCTGGACCATGCGGGCCAACGGTTGCGGCTGGTTCCACGTCAGGCCGTCGGCACTGGTCATCCAGAACAGGTTGCGGCCGGGGGAGTAGCGGGTGTGCAGGAACAGGAACCCGTGGCCAGGTAAGTGCCACGGCTGCGGGTAGGAGAAATTCGTTTCCAGCACCTGCTCGAATTCGTCGATGGCATACGGCTTCTTGCTGCGGTGGATGTAGGCGGGGCGTGCGGTCCCGTGGGCACTGGAGAAGATCCAGATGTGCCCCTGGTCGTCCAGCATCAGGGTCGGGTTGTCGTGGGCATCGTCAGTCTTCTTGTTCAAGAGGATCGTCGGCCGGGGCACCTTCCCTGTGGCATGGTCGTAGTAGGAAACCATGTGCAGCAGTTCGCGCTTGCCCTTGACGGTGCCGCCGTAGCAAAAGAAGGTCTTGTTCGCTTCCTTCGAGTAGTAGGCAATGGGGATGTGCTGCTGCGGATAGGTGGCGAAGC
Source organism: Gemmataceae bacterium (assembly GCA_035575035.1). Classification (GTDB taxonomy): domain Bacteria; phylum Planctomycetota; class Planctomycetia; order Gemmatales; family Gemmataceae; genus DATLYH01. Next base: position 17,289 of record DATLYH010000222.1, on the reverse strand, counting down.
CGCCGCTGTACTTGTACTTGTACTCGTCCTTTGATGGCTGGTTGAAGTACCAGATGCCGCGATAGCCGTCGTCCATCGGCCGCCGCCCGGTTTGGGCAAGGAGCGGGGTCGCACTCCAGAGGATGATGCAGATCCCGAATGCCATTCGCAGGGTGAAGATATGGAGCATCGCCGGAACTCCCGGGTCATGGGTGGTTGGTGGATTTGTCTGGGTACGGCGTGAAAGGCGCCGACCTTGTCCCCGCCGTCCGGGCAAGCTGAGAGCGTCAGGAAGGAGGCGGCGGCGGCCCCTTCCGGGCTGCCGAAGCGGGCACATCGAAGTCCTTCCGAGTATTCTCCGCGGGTAGCTCAACCTTCTCCTGGTAGTTGTCAAAGAGCAACTGTCCGTAGGGGAAGTTCGGCGTAGCGTGGCCGTCAAAGCCCTCGATGCGAACGATGAACATTCCCCCCGGCGTCCCTCGGCCGGATTGTGCCGTATCGTACTGGCCATCCCTGATGTCCGCGAACCCTTGCGGACTATCGGGATTCGTCTTGGGGTCCGGATCGAAGTAGATCCTACCCACAGGCACGGGCTGACCGCCGAACGTCACCCTCCCCGAAACCGCAAAGCTCTTGTCTTTGGAAGAGCACCCCGAGAGCAAGGCACAGGCCAGAAGCGCCGGCCAGGCAAGTCCAGGCATTACGCCCCGGCGGCACTCCAGTACAGGTCGCAGGAACATGCGCGGTTGACTCCGAGAAGATCGGACAGAGATTGTCACTGGCTATGGATCGTCTGGACCTCGCCACCGTCGCGGCTGGCCGTGGCCCGGTAGAGGGTGAGGCTAATGCTCTCCGTAAGGAAGCGGACGCTGCCGTCGCACAGCGTAAAGTTGGCCCCGCCGCTGTGATTGCTGCCAAAGCTGATGTCGTTGAAGTTGCTGCTGTTGAACTTGGTCACGTTGATCCCGTTGGCGACGTTCTTGCAGCCGCCGCAGACAGACGCACTCGGCGACGCATTGCTGCCGCCGCACCCCCGGTTCCAGATGCGGTAGCCGGGGTTACTCGATGTGTCGGAGAACGCTATCTCGCCGACCAAGAAGGTGTTCGAGGTGCCGTCAGCGATGTCCGTGAGCCGGATTTGCGTATCCACCCCCAGCACCCCCTGGGTGGCATAACCGCCGTGCGTGGTGCCGATGACCATGTAGCCGGGGCCCTTGGGACCCATATTGCCGTAGTAGTGGGTGGAATACGGGGCTGCGCCATTGACGAACTCCGAGTTGGGCGCCGTGTTAAAGGTGGTCCGCTCGTTTTGCGGGAGCGAACTGGGACACAGGTAGATCGGGATGCGCGTCAGCGCAATGGCTTTGTTGTCCAGATACCCAAGGGTCTGGAAGGGGGGCGTCCATTTCACCTGACTGTACAGGTTGCCCTGTTCGATGTAGGGAAGGATAAAGACGTGCCAACTGAGGCCGTTCGTGTTCACACCGCCCACGCCGCCGGGGGGGAGCTTGCCGTTGGCATCGTGGTAATTGTGCAGGGCGAGGCCAAGCTGCTTGAGGTTGTTCTGGCAGCGGCTCTTGTTGGCGGCCTCCCGCACCTTTTGCACCGCGGGCAAGAGAAGGGCAATCAGGACGGCGATGATGGCGACCACCACCAACAATTCGATCAGCGTGAAACCGCGCTCACGAACTCGGGGGGGAGAGGAGGAGAGAATCATTAGGTAACTCCGCTTTCGCCACGAGCAGGGTGAGAAAAAAGTCTAGGTGATGCTAAAGTTCGCGGGGCGCATCTGTCTCGGCAATCCGGGCAATCGACATTTGCAAATCGGGCACTCGGCGCATCAGAGTCAAGTATACGAACGGGTAGCGGTCAGAGCCTAGAGCGCTGCTTTCGGAGCCCGGCGTGTCCGCTCCGGGTGATGTTCCTACGAGCCGCTCCTACGAGCCCGGAGCGCCAGCGACGGGGAACGCTGCTCCCACTCCCCGTCGCTGACGCTCCGGGCTGTGACCAATACGCCCCGTCACTGACGCTCTTCGGTTATTCCCCTGCCGGGGGAAAGCGGTCGCGCATCTGATCGCGGGCCTTGAGCAGGCGCTCGGCGTCCTCCGGCAAGAGGTAGCGTTGCTTTACCATATCCGCGCAATAGGCGGCGAAGCGCTGACGGTACGCGGCGAAGTTGCCGTAGCGCTCCTCGATCGACTCGCGCGGATCGCCGGTCTTCATCCGCTCCGCACGCGTCCGGGGGAAGGGGATGTACGAGCCCATCAGGCTGGCCAGCATTGCCTCGGCGCCGACATCGCGGCGGCGCAGGTTCCAACCGGTGTAGGTCGCCAGCGGCACCGCCACCTCCGGCGGCAGCAGCGTCCCCAGGTCGTTGCCGTCCGGCCCGCTCTTGGGCACCAGCACGACGTAATGGCCGCGGACCTCCGGCGGTTCGACCGTGATAAGGCCGCGCGACTCGAACTCCGGCCCGTAGAAGGCGAACGGCGGCCGCTGGATCACCTCCGGATAGCGCACGCCGGGAAGGGCCGGGAAACCGGTGCTTTTCTGCCTCCAGTCCACCAGCGTCCCCTGATCGATGCGCGGATAGACGCTTGGCGGCGGCGGAGTGCCGTCCTTGACCCAGGCGTCCAGCGCCTCCAGCAACGCCTTGAGAAGGGGGCGGTAGTCGGCGGGGTTGGTCAGGTTGTCGGCGATGCCGCGGCCGGGCGGGTCATTCGCCGGGCCGTGCTGCGTTCCGCCGAAGGCGTAGATGCGCACATTCGCGGGGACCTCGACATCCGTCTTCCCCAGCGGGTCGGTGTGGACCAGCGAGCCGCTCCGGTGCCAGTACTCGGCGGCACTCTGGGTGTGCATCACCTTCGGCTGGAATGGGGGAGGAGTGTGGCGCAGGATGCCGTCGGTCCGCTGGGTGAAGGGGTCGGTCGAGTCGCCGTAGGTGAAGGGGAAGCGGTCGGCGGGGTAGAGGTGTTCCTCGTGCTGGCCATTGTGTCGGGTCGGCTGGGCGAAGCGATGGTTGAAGAAACCCAGGCCGCCGCCGGCCACGTGCGGCATCAGTCCGTCGAAGACCTTGCGGTCCTTCTCGTCGGCGTTGAAGCCGAGGTGCAGGAAGTTGCGCAGGAATCGGCCGCTCTGCGAGACGCCGAAGGCATGGGCCCGCGTGATGGCCGACTTGCCGTCGGCAGTCCGGAGCGGGTTCTGCGTGCTCGTGTCGTGGCGCAGGAACGAGACCAGGTCGCGCACAGCGGCGTAGCCCAGCCCCTGGACAATCGGCCCTTCCGCCTCGCAGATCAATTCATAGATGTAGCCGGGCCGGAAGCCGCCGCTCAGCCGCAAACGGATCTGGGGAAGGGTGCCGGGGACGCCCTGCGCTACCTTGGGAATGGGCAGGCGCTCCAGCGACCATTGGCTGCGCGGGATTGGCACGCGCTCGTCGGTCTCGCGCATCCGCCAGGTGAGGACGCCCTCCTTCTCGCCGCGCTCCGTCGGGCTGTAACTGCCGTGTCCCTCGCGGCGGGACAGCGGCAGCGTCTCGGCCGGAGCGTCCGTCACCATCTCGTAGCGGACCACGCCGCGGATCGGCTTGCCGTTGTCGGTCGCCACCGGAGCGCGGAGCAGCAGCCGGCCCTCGCCGGGCAACAGCTCGCCGATCCAGCCGCACCAGACGACGGTGTAACCGCGGCAGAAGAGGAAGCCGTCGCCGGCGTCCTTCATGGTCGTGGGGTTGTTGCCGCCGCTGCTGCGGTTGAAGAAGCGCAGGGCCAGTTTGTTGCCGCGATTATTGACATCGTAGAGGATCGCTCCATTCCCTCGGGCCGGGTCCTTCGGCGCCAGGATGAAGAAGTCCGCTTCGAACTCGACTTTCCCCTCGGCGTTGCGCGGCGCCAGCGGCAGATCAACGATGAGGCGGTTGCGCGGGTGCGCGGGATCGACGGCAAAGCGGGCCACGCCGGCGATGATCTCATAGGGACCGACGTCGCCGAAGGCCGCCCCTCCAGCGAACGGCTCGCGGCGCTGGACCTCCAGGCGGTACAGCTCAGCCCGCGCCTCTGGGCCGGCAACAAGACAGAGGGTTAGGGTAACTAGACCAGCCATTCGCCGTAGTCGCATGGTGGGTCCTCCTGGTGGGCTGTCTCGGGGTGGGCACCGGGCTTTGCAGAGCAGCTTATCGAAGATCGGTCGGTCGGTCCAATGGGATTGCCCAGCGGGGGATTGACCCGCTGAGCGGCCGTGGTAAAACGGTGCCGGTCCTTCCTTTCCCCTGTGTAGGAGCGAACCACCGTGGCCGAACCCCTCCGCTGTGTATCTCCTGAGAGCGTCATCACCGGTTGGGACTTCAGCACCGGCGCTGTCAAGTGCCTGGCCTTCGACCTGGACGGCAACACCCTGGCCGAGGTCCGCCTGCCGACCGATCTCTGGACCGAGGGGGGGGTCTCCGAGCTGAACCTGATGCAGCTGGAAGGCCAGGCCCGGGCCAGTGTCCGCGCCATTGCCCGCCGCTTGCGCGAGCTAAAGCGGCTCAAGCACTGGGTCGCCGGCGGCATCTCGGCTACGCACCACACCGCCGGCCGGATCGACGCCGATTGCGTGCAGGTTCGCCGGGCCATCTGCTGGAACGATCAGACATTGGCCGAGTACCACGCCCGCGGCCTGGCCCGACTCGGCGGTCAGGAGAAGGTCAAGAAACTGATCGGCGGTCCCTGGGCCATCCGCTACACCCTCAGCCACCTGGTCAAGGATGAGGTCTGTCTCCCGGCCGACGACTGGAAACGCACCGCGCTGATTGTGCAACACGGGGCGCTGGCGGCCGGCTACCTGACCGGCTGCTTCACCGTGGTGAGCGTGTCCGCGGCCGCCTCGACGGGGATGATGAACTTGAAGACGTGCAAATGGTCCAAGCCGATGCTCGGTGCCCTGGAGAACAAGGAGTACCGCCGGCTGGCCTGGAACTGTCTGCCGCGGATCGTGGACTGGCGCGAGCCGGTCGGCGAGTTAAGCCCGCACCTGACCGAGGCGGTGGGAGGGGACCTGAAACAGCGGCCGCTGATCTTCCCCACGTCCGATGACCAGCAGGCCGGCCTGATCGGCGGCGGGGCGGTGGACGTGGGGCAGATGGCGGTCATCCTGGGCAACTCGGCCGTGGTCAACTCATCGTCGCGCCAACCGCTGGGCGACGGCAACCTCGACCTGATGCGGCTGAACTGGGGGCCTTACCTGTGGATGCGCTGTTACAACAACGGCGCTCAGTTCCTTGACCGGGTAGTCGGCCCGCGGCCCGACTGGCTGCAACTGGAGAAAGAGGCCCGCGCCGTCCCGCCCGGCTGCGACGGCACGACCGTGCTCCCCTTCGTCCTTCCTGAGCCGTCGCTGGGCGTCAAGGCGGCATGCTGCCGGTGGTCGCCGGCCGAGCCGCCGGAGCCGGGCAAGCGCTTCCGGGCCGCGCTGGAAGCATTAGCCTACCTGATCGCCCTGGGGGTGCGTGAGCACGAGCGGGCCGGGCAGAAGATCACGCGCATCACCGTCTCCGGCGGCATCGCCCGCAGTGATTTGATGTGTCAGATCCTGGCCAGCGTGCTCGACCGGCCGTTGGTCCGGCTGGCATCGTTCGAGGGGCCGGCTCTTGGCGCCGCCGTCACCGCCCTGGCCGCGCTGGAAATGTATCTCCGCCGCAAGCGGCGCATCCGCGCCGCGTTCACCCTCGCCGATGCGGTCGAGCGGATGGTGAAATTCCGTGATCAGGTGGCACCCGAGCCGGCATGGCGCGATGGTTACCGCGAGGGGCTGAGAAAGTTCGAGCAGTCGCTGCCAGGGACCGAGCCGGCCTGAAGGAACCCCTGGGTGCCGCCGCCTTCGCACTACGCCGCCTGCCGTCGGGCCGCGGCCACCGTTGTTTCGATCTCCAATCTTCCCCGATCCGCCGGCGCCGCTGCCGGCTCCTCGGCCGGGGTCTGGACGCCCCGCAGGCGCAGCAGGGCCGGCAGGAATACCAGGGCCGTCGTTGTGCAGCAGCTCACACCCAGGCTCAGCACCAGACCCAACCCCACCAGGCCGCGATGGCTGGAGATCATCAGCGTCCCGAAGCCGAGCACCGTCGTCAGCGCCGCCACCAGGATGCCCCGGCCGATGGGGCGGCTCAGCGTGTAGTGGCGTCGCGCCCCCTGCGCCAGGTAGTCGTGCAGCACATGGACGCCATTGTCCACCCCCACCCCCACGATCAGCGGGAAAGCGATCATGTTGGCCGGGTTGAGCGGCACGCCCAGCAGGCCCAGCACGCCCAGCGTCGCCACCGTCCCCAGCGCCAACGGCGCCAACGCCCAGAAGGTGTGCCGCACGCTCCGGAAGTCGAGCAACAGCACCGTGGCGATGGCCGCCAGGGCGTAGACGCTGGCCCACTGAAAGCCGCTCTTCATCGCCTCCAGCCCTTCCAGCGTCAAGAACGGCTTGCCCGTGGCTTCCGGATCGACCTTGCGGATCTCCTCGACGAAGTGGACCAAGGCGTCGTGCTCCCACAGGCAGTCGGCGGCGAAGATGCGCAGCAGCCACTTGCCGCTGCTGCCGATGTAGCGCTCGCGGAGAGCGGGCGGGAGGTCGGCCACCGCGATGGGGATCGGTGTGGAGACGTCGCGCAGCCGATGCAGATCCTCGGCCAGGTCGCCGGCCAGGCGCTGGTCAAACTGGCGCAGCCGCTGGTCGGCCAATGCGGTCGGCATGGCGGCGAGCTGCCGGCCCAGGGCGGTCAGGTGCAGACAGAGCTCGCCCGGCAATGTCCCTGGGCCGGCCCGGACCAGCGGCCCCAGCCGGTCGATCAGTCGCGCCAGGTCGGCCTCCAGGGCGGCAGCGCGCGTGGGGAAGAGCGGCACGATGGGGGCACCGCGGCGGGGCAGGTCGCTGAGCCGTCGGCGGATGTCGCGGAGTTGCTCCAGTTTCGCTTCCTGGTCGGACGGCACCAGCGAGGCCACCTCGACCACCCGGCTGACCACCGGCAGACGCTCGTAGCGCTCGCGCAGGGCGCGGGCCTCCTCCGAAGTGGAGCAGTAACTCAGCGCATGCCAGCTTGCTCCCGCCGTGTGCCGGATCAGCTTCATCTCCCAGGCGACCGAGTCAAGTCCTCGGGCCTGTAGGTTGAGCAGGTTGTGGTCATAATGGACGCGGCAAGCGCAGGCGGCCAGCACCCCGGCGATCAGCAGGCTGCCGACGATCACCCACCGCGGCCGGCCGGCCAGCGCCGGCAACCAAACGGAACTCGTTGCAGGTTGCCTCATGTCAATCCGCAATCCGCAATCCGCAATCCGCAATTGGGCCGGGCGGCGGTCAGTGACGGTCAGCAAGGCCGGCATCACAGTAAAGCAAGAGATGGCGCAGAAAAGCACGCCGCTGCCGGCGATCCAGCCCAGCTCGGCCACGGCCTTGAAGTCAGCCAGCATGGTGGCGTAGAAGGCCAGGGCCGTCGTCAGGGCCGCCGTCAGGATGCCGGGCCCGACGCTGCCGGCAGTGCGGCGCAGGGCGGTCGGCACGTCGGCGCCGGCTTGCCGGTCCTGCTCATAGCGCGTCACCCAGAGCACGCCATAATCGCCCATGCCGATGAGCATGACCGCGAACGCGGCCGACAGGATGTTCAGATGGCCGACGGTCAAGGTCATCCAACCTAGCGCCACCACAATGCCGACCAGGAGCGTGGCCACCGTCATCAGCGGGTAGCGCAGGCCGCGGAAGACGACCAGGTAAAGGACCGCGACGCCGGCCATCGCCAGCCAGGAGGCCAGGTTGCTGTCCCTCTGCGAGGCGACCATCTCATCGGTTTCCAGGACCGGCAACCCCGTCAGGCCGAACTCCAACTCCGGGTAGGCCGGCCGGACCTCCGCGATCAAGGCGCGCATCGCCTCGATGCTGCGGCGGTCGGCGGTAAACGAGCCCTTCTCGCCGTTGATCGGCCGCACCAGCAGGAAGGCCAATTCGCCGTCGGGACTGAAGAAGTACTGCGGCTCGGCCAGGAGGTCTTGCTGTTCGGGGGGCTGCGACAGCAGGCTGGCCCAGGCGTTGCGGTAGTCAGCCGGGTCAATCAAGGTGGCCCGGGCCGACCGGCTGATGGAGAGAAGCTGGGTCAGGAATTGCTCGTCCGCTTTGCTCAGCGGTTCGCCGGGCTTCAGCCGGGCCACCCGGTCGTCCGCCTCGCGCACCAGGTTTTGCAAAGTGATGACGCGCCAGCCGATGAAACTGAGCGGCCCGTCCAGGAGCGGGCCCATCGACTTCAGGCTGTCCTGGATCTGGCGGAGCTGGTCGCTGGAGAGGTACAGCAGCGCCCGGTTGTGCAGATGGCGGAGATCGACCTTGTAGAAAAGTCGGTCGAAGTGTTCGGGCTGCTGCCGGACGCGCTCGGCAAGGGCTTCGAGAGCGTCTTTCATCCGCTGGCGGTTGGCGCCCTGGACAACGACAACCATGTCGTCGTCGCGGCCGAACTCGGCGAGGTAGCGGCGCCAGCGCTGCTGTACTTCCTTGTTAGGGTTGATGAGGTCGTCGCGCTGGCTTTGGTATTCCAGGCGCGTCCAGGAGGTGTAGACCGACACGGCACAAATGGCCGCGACGGCCGCCAGGACCAGTCGGGGCCGGCGGCCGACCGTTGTCGCCAGGCGGGCCAGCCAACGGCCGACGATCGTCGTCGCCTCCCCATGAGCCTGTTCCGGGTTCATTGCTTTCCGCTTGCCTCCTTGCCCGCGGGACGCAGGTCGCGGAATTGTAGGCGAGAAGGCGGCTTCTTGCAAGGCGAACGAAAAAACCCCGCCGACCGCTGCCCGAAGGCTTTGAATCGGCGGGGCCGGAACAGAGAAGAGGCCCTCAACGAAGCTTTATCGTGGTCCACCCGCGCGCCGCTGTCAACAAGATTCTGAAAAGATTTTCTTGCGATAGTGTACAGGAATTCAGAGAGACTCTTTGGCAGGGAAGAGCAGCCGGGGCTGCTTGATATTTCCAGATGATGGGGTGGCCGGGATTCGCGCCGGAAAGCCGGCGCGTGCAACCTGGCATTGTGTCGAACGTCCGTCTCCGCTATGGCACCGCCCGCCCCCTCACCCCCACCCCTCTCCCCCGCCTCGGAGGAGAAGGACTGGGGGTAAAGGGTGACTTCTCCCCTCTCCCTCGTGGGGGAGAGAGGTTGGGGTGAGAGGCGATTCCTCCCCTCTCCCCCGTGGGGGAGAGAGGTTGGGGTGAGAGGCGATTCCTCCCCTCTCCCCCGTGGGGGAGAGGGGTAGGGGTGAGGGGGCAGGAAGAAGCAGCGCAAGGAACAGAGGAGAGCAGAATGGTGCCCATCGACCGGAGCGAACCGGAGGCCGACACAACGATCGGCTGGGAAGAGATCGCCTGCCCCCTGTGTGCCGCCGTGGATGAAGAACCGGTCATCGCGGTGCCGGCCGAGACAGGACGGGCCGTCTACCGGGTGGTGCGCTGCCGGCGCTGCGGTATGGGCTACCTCAACCCGCGTCCCGACATCCCCAGCATCGGGCAGTTCTATCCCCGCGAATACGAAGAATATCAACTCCCCCGCCGACGCCGGCAAGGCTGGTGGCGCCGCATGCGCGACCGGCTGGAGCGACTGGTGCTCTCGCATCACTACGGCTATCCGCCGCCGCTGGAGCGCTGGTACGAGAAGGCTTTGGCCGTCGTCCTGGGGCCCTGGTTGCGCCCCGGTCCCGATTCACTGACCGGACTGCGCTACCACGGCGATGGCCGGCTGCTTGACTTCGGCTGCGGCTCGGGCTGGTACGCCTACCGCATGGCGCAGCGTGGCTGGAAGGTCACCGGCATGGACTTCAGCGCCCACGCAGCGCAGCAGGTGACGCAGCGCTTCGGCATCCCGGTGCTGGTCGGCTCGCTGCCGCACCCCGAGGTGGCCGACGAAAGTTTCGATGTGATCGTCATGGGTTGCGTGTTGGAGCACGTACACCATCCACACGAGGTCATCGCAGGAGCGGCGCGGGCACTACGGCCGGGCGGCTGGCTGGTGGTCGTGGTGCCCAACCTGGACAGCTGGGGCTTCCGCTTTTTCGGTCCCGACTGGTGGCCGCTGGAATTGCCGCGCCACCTGCTTCACTTCACTCCCGCCACGCTGCGCCGCCTGGTAGAAACGCACGGGCTACAGGTGTGCGAGGAGGGAATGCTACTGCGGGGCGGCTGGATGCGGCGGTCGCTGGCGATCTGCCGCCGCCGTCCGTACCGACCCGCCGGCCGACGGCTGCTGGCCCACCTGGGCCGGACTCGGCTCGTCTCCAGCCTGCTGTCGCACTGGACCGTCTGGACCGGCCAGGCCGACTGTATCATGGTCGTCGCCCGCCGCCCCAGCCCGGCCTTGCCCAGCCCCTTCGTGACGGCCGGCCGATCTCCCCAGGCCGCCTGATCCCCCGTCACGGCGAACCCGCCGATTGCTTCAACCTCCGGGATCGTCCTCCCTGGAGGGTTGCCCCGAAAGGGCTTCCCCCTGTACAACCCTCTGAGAAGAGCGATCCAATCTTGCTCCAGGGAGAAAGGCCATGAATCACGGCAAATGGGTCATTGGGACCTTGGCACTGGCAGGCCTGCTGAGTGCGGGAGCGCCGGGGGCTGCCGCCGAGCAGAAGCCGAACGTCCTCTTCATTGCGGTTGATGACCTCAACGACTGGGTCAGCTGCCTGGGCGGCCATCCCCAGATCAAGACGCCCCACATCGACCGCCTGGCTGCCCGCGGCACCCTCTTCACCCGCGCCTACTGCGTCGCCCCGGCATGCAACCCGTCGCGGGCCGCGCTCTTGAGCGGCAAGCGGCCCTTCAGCACCGGCATTTACCACAACAATCAGCCGTGGCGGCCGGTCCTACGCGACGTGCTCACCCTGCCGCAGTTCTTCAAGCAAAACGGCTACCACGTTGTCGGCGGCGGCAAGATCTTCCACGGCGACGACCCGAGCTACTGGCACGAGTACTTCAAGCGGTCCGGCGACCCGCGGCCGAAGGTCGAGTCGGTCAGCGGCCTCAACCGGGCCCACTTTGACTGGGGCCCCGTCGAGGAGCGCGACGAGGACATGGGCGATTACAAGCTGGTCAGCTGGGCGGCGGAGCAACTCGGCAAGAAGCACGACCGGCCGCTCTTCCTCGCCGTCGGCTTCGTCAAGCCGCACCTGCCGTGGTACGTGCCGCGCAAGTACTTCGACCTGTTCCCGCTTGACTCGATCCAGCTGCCGAAGGTGCTGGAAGACGACCTCAAGGATGTGCCGCCGGCCGGCGTGCGGATGGCCCGGCCCGAGGGGGATCACAAGGCGGTCGTGGCGGCCAAGCAGTGGCGTCATGCCGTCCAGGGCTACCTGGCCGCCATCACCTTCCTCGATGGCCAGGTCGGCCGGCTCCTCGATGCGCTGGACCGCAGCGCCTACCGGGACAACACGGTCATCGTTTTCTGGGGGGACCACGGCTGGCACTTGGGTCAGAAGCAGCATTGGCGCAAGTTCGCCCTCTGGGAGGAGGCGACGCGGGCACCGTTGATCTTCGCCGGGCCGGGCGTGCCTCGGGCGGGCAGCCGCTGTGAGCGGACCGTGGACTTCATGAGCATCTACCCGACGCTGGCAGACCTGTGCAGCCTGCCGGTGCCGCAACACGTGGAAGGGGTGAGCCTGCGCCCGCTGTTGCAGAACCCGGGCGCCTCGTGGGACCGGCCGGCGGTGACGACGCACGGTCGGGGCAACCACGCGGTCCGCACCGAGAAATGGCGGTACATCCGCTACCACGATGGCAGCGAGGAATTGTACGACCACGAGGCCGACCCGCTGGAGTGGAACAATCTCGCCGCCGATCCTCGGTTGGCCGAGGTGAAGAAGCAGCTTGCCCGAGCGCTGCCCGCCAAGGAAGCGCCCGACGCGCCGCGCGCGAAGCAGGAATGAGGACCGGCAACCGGCCGGCGTCCGCCTCTCGGTAAGGCGAGCGGGGGGCGTTAGCCCCCCGGTTAACACTGGCAACCGGCCGGCTGACGCCGGCCGCTCGCCATTTCGTTAGACGCTCAGCGCTAACCCTTCAGCCCGTTCGGCACCATCGGCATCGACCGCAGACGAATGCCGGTTGCCTGGAAGATGGCATTGCCGATCGCCGGGGCCACCGCCACGATCGGCGTCTCGCCCGCCCCTGCCGAGGGCAGGTCCTTGCGGTCAAGCAGCACGGTCTCCAGGATCGGCACATCGCTGAAGCGCGGCACCCGGTAGCGGGAGAAGCGCGGGTTGAGGATCTTGCCGTTCGCGAAGCGGATCGCCTCGAACAGCGCCCCGCCCAGACCCATCACCACCGCTCCCTCGACCTGGTTCTTCAGGTGGTCGGGATTAAGAATCGCCCCACACTCGAAGGCCGTCACTAGCCGCACCACCTTGACCCCGCCGGAGCGGTCCGTCTCAACCTCAGCACAGGTTGCCACGTAGCTCCCCTTTTCGGTCCCGCCGGCGAGGCCGAAGCCGTGGCCCGGCGCCGGTTTGCTCTTGCCCCAGCCAAACTGCCGGGCGGCCGCTTCCAGGACCGCCCGGAGCCGGGCGTCCTTCAGGTTCTTCAGACGAAACTCCAGCGGGTCCATTCCCACGGCGTGAGCCAGGTCATCCATGTGCGACTCCCGCGCGAAGTGGTTGGCCGTGGCCGCCAGGGCGCGGTACGATCCCTGCCGCAACGGCGCCCGGGATGAGTGGAAGGTGGTCCGCTGGTTGGCGATGGCATAGGGGGTGCGGATGGCGGAGCCGCCCGAGTTGTAGTTGTGGAACTCCCAGGCAGTGATCGTCCCGTCCTTGCGGACGCCGCCGGTTACCTCGATCACCCCGGCCGGACGGAAGTAGGCCCAGGTGAACTCCTCCTCGCGCGTCCAGACCACCTTCACCGGCTTGCCGGCTGCCTTCGCCAGGCGGGCGGCCTCGGTCGCGGCGTCGTTGGTGTGCTTGCCGCCGTAGCCCGAGCCGGTGTCCGGCACAATGACGCGCACCCGCTCTTGGGGAAGGCCGAACGCCCGGACCAGATCGCTCCGGATGCCGAACGGCCGCTGCGTCCCCGTCCAGACGGTCAGCTTGCCGTCTTTCCACTCGGCCACGGCAGCGCGCGGCTCCAGTGGGGCGTGGGCGATGTAGGCGATGGTATAGGTCGCCTGAACCTTCCGGTCCGCCTCCGCCAATCCCTTTTCCACCGAGCCCTGGCTACCGCCACCCCCGCGGCCTCCCCCACCGCCCCCGCCGGCACCGGCCGTCTTTTTCAGGAGATCGAACAACTCCCGGTCGGACGGTTGCGGCTCCGTCTTCCATTCGGCCCGGATGGCGGCGAGGGCCTTCTCGGCGAGGTACTCGTTGGGCGCCGCCACGCCAACGAAGCTGCCGTCACGGACCACGACAACTCCGGCCATCGCCTCCGCCTCCTTGGTGTCCGCCGACACCAGGGTGGCGCCAAAGGCCGGCGGCCGGAGGACCTTGCCGTACAGCATACCGGGCCGCTGCACGTCGGAGGCGAACTGGTGCTTGCCTGTCACCAGGGCGCGGCCGTCCACCTTGGGCACCGAGGTGCCCGCCACCTTCCACCGCTCCGGCGGCGTGAGCGGGACGCCCGCTCCGACGGTCTTGGTCAGTTTTTGGCCCCGCGTCAGCTGGCCGTACTCCCACGATCGCCCGGACGGCGGGTGCGTGACCTTGCCGTCGGCCGCGGTCAATGTGCCGCGCTCGACCTTGCCCTGCTCGGCCGCCAGGTCAAGGAGCACTTCACGCGCCGCCGCAGCGACCCGGCGGAGCTGGACCGCCATGTCCGGCGTCGTTCGGCTGCCGAAGGTCCCCGCGTCGAAGGGCGTCAGATCGGTGTCGGCCATGACCAGGCGGACGGAATCCACCGGCAGCCGCAGTTCCTCGGCCACCACCTGGCTGAGAGAGGTACGGATGTTCTGGCCGACCTCCACCTTGCCGGTGTAGACGGTGACCTTTCCTTCCTCGCTAATGTGCAGCCAGGCGCTGATGTCCTGCGGCCGAGCGCCGCCGAAGCCACGACCGGGCGGCTGCTGGGCCGGCGTCTCCTCGGCGAGCAGGCAGACCAGGATGCCGCCGCCCAAAACCTTGAGGAAGTCCCGCCGGTCGAGGTCGAACTGGTAGCGCGGCTCTTCGAAGAGTTCGTAGCGCTCCGGCTCGGGGAACGTCTCGGTGAACGGCTGGCGGTTCATCGGGCACCTCCCTTCATCGCCTCGGCCGCCTGGCGGACCGCCTGGACAATGCGCGTGTACGTGCCGCAGCGGCAGATGTTGCCTTCCAGCGAGCGGGCGATTTCCTCCGGGGCGGGGTCGGGCACCCTTCCCAACAGGGCGACGCCGGCCAGGATCATGCCTGGCGTGCAATAGCCGCACTGCAAGGCACCGACATCGAGGAATGCCTGTTGCAGCGGGTGGAGTCGGCCGTCTTTCCCCAGCCCTTCGATGGTGGTGATCGGTTTGCCCTCGGCGTTGCCCACCAGGGTGATGCAGGAGCGGACGGCCTTGCCGTCAAGCAGCACGGTGCAGGCGCCGCACTGGCCCTCGCCGCAGCCGTACTTGCATCCTGTCAGCCCCAGGTCGTCGCGGAGGACGCTGAGCAGGGTGCGTTCGGCGTCCGTCTCGACGCGGTGTCTGACCCCGTTGACGTGCAGCTCGATAACGCTAGCCACGGAATGTCCTCCCTGCGGGTAAGTGACCGATGCGGCCCACCGGCCTCCGTCAGAGAGCCGGGCCATCCCCTTTGCTTTCCTACGGCGCCGGCCACGGTAATAAACCCTTCGGCCGGGCCGGGGTGGCGGCCAAAAGGAGCATATCGGCTCGGGACGGATCAGCGATTGGGTGGTGGCAAGAGCCGCGGCTTATGGCGGCTCCGAGGGAGCGGGCTTCCTCTTCCTGGGAGGGGCCGGCGGTGAGAACGGGATTCCTCGGCTCCAGGCCCCATTCAAGAATTCCGGTAGCCGAATTCGCCCGCATTCGGGGAGGCGACTCACCACCTTCGGGCGAATTCGGCTCCAGTTGCCGTTCAGCGATGCCGTGGGCTTACTTGCCTGCCTGGCTGAAGCGCTGGGCGACATTGTTCCAGTTGACCACATTCCACCAGGCGTCCACGTAATCGGCGCGGCGGTTCTGGTACTTCAGATAGTAGGCGTGCTCCCAAACGTCGATGCCGAGGATCGGCACCTGGTTGTTCATGTAGGGGCTGTCCTGGTTGGCCGTGCTCAGGATTTGCAGCTTGCCGCCGCTGCTGACCAGCCAGGCCCAACCGCTGCCGAAACGGTTCAGGGCTGCCTCCTTCAGCTTGGCCTTGAAGTTGTCGAAGCTGCCGAAGGTCGAGTTGATCGCCTCAGCCAGCGGGCCGGTTGGCTGACCGCCCGCCTGGGGGCCCATGATCTCCCAGAACATCGTGTGGTTGGCGTGGCCACCGCCGTTGTTGATCACCGCCTGGCGGATGTTCTCCGGCACCTGGTTGATCTCGCGGAGCAGCTGCTCGATCGTCTTGCTTTGCAAGCCGGGCTGGCCCTCCAGCGCCTTGTTCAGGTTATCGACGTAGGTCTTGTGGTGCCGGCCGTGGTGAATCTCCATCGTCATCTTGTCAATCCACGGCTCCAGTGCGTCGGCGGGATAAGGCAGGGGGGGCAGGGTGAAAGCCATGACATCCTCCGGTGCGTTAGACAGTGCCCCTTCCCCTTCGGCTCCCCGAACGACCGGAGGGAGCCAGGAGAAGATTGGTGCCAGTTTCCTTGACCAGCCAGACTCAGCGGCTGAGCGGAGTAGGTAATATATCCCTGCCTCCGGGCAAGGCAACGGACGGATCGCAGCGAGGGGATAGCCCCGTCTCAGCGGCCCGGTCCGTTGCGGTCGCGGCGGAGTTGGGCCAGCTCGCGGGCGATCATGGCCCGGCGGTCGGCCTGAAGCTGGCGGTAATTTCGCAGGCCATAGCGGCGGGTGGCCCAGAAGTCGTAGGCGGCCAAGGCCAGGATTACCAGCACCCCGAGCAGCAGGACGGCCCAGTAAGCAGCCCACAGGTCGCGGAAGCGGCGATCCTCGGCGTTGAGGACCAATTCGGTGTTCTGGGCGTCGGCCGCCTCGCGGCGCTCGATCAACTCCTGAGCGCGGCCTTCGATAAAGAACGACCCGGCCAGCAGGGCCGCGAAGATCACCATCAAGACACTCCCCGCCAGCCGCCGCCAGGCCTGGCCGCGCAGGTAGCGGCGCTCATCCTCGGGGAAGTCCTCGGTCTTCAACCGATGCAGCGTTTGTTTCTGGCGCCAAGCGTAGTAAGCGGCCAGGGCCAGCAGCCCGACAATCAACACGACGGTGCAGATCAGCTGAGGGAGAGACATGATTCCGTCCTCAGTCCGTAGTCCGTAGCCCGTAGCCCGCAGTTGTCTTTGCTACGGACTACGGACTACAGCCTACGGACGAATCTCATTTCACCCGTTGCAGCCAGACCCCAAGCACCCGGGCAACCTGCTCCATCGGCTCGGCGGAGCAGTTGGCGGGGATGTCGCTGAGGCGGTGCCAGTGCGGGTAGCTGAAGTCGATGATATCAACCGCCGGGATGCCGGCGCGATTCAGCGCCAGATGATCATCAAGTACCTCGGGTCCCATGCGGGCCTGGAAGCGCGTGCATTTCAGCTCGGCGGCAATGCCCCAGAGTTGCTCCACCAACGTCCCGGCCAGGAACCGCGAGTTCTGCTCGATGGGGAAGGTTGCGTCCTTGCCGGCGACCATGTCGAGCAGCACCGCCGCGATATAGCGGGGCTGGTCGCCGCGCGGCCGGTAAGCCTGGGCAAAGTGCTCCGAACCGAAGAAGTACTTATCGCGGTCGGGATCGAAGATGTACTCCTCGCCGTCGAAGAGGACAATATCGACGCCGACTGCCGTCTTCAGGTCCTTGAGGTGGTGGGCCAGCTCCATCAGTACGGCAACGCCAGAGCCGCCGTCGTTGGCGCCGAGGAACGGTTCATACCACTTGCGCCGATCGCGCTCCTGGTCGGCGATGGGGCGGGTGTCGTAGTGGGCGCAGAGGATGATGCGGCGCTTCGCCTCGGGGTGCCAGGAAGCGATCAGATTGGCCATCTCGACCGGCCGGGACTGGCTGACCTGGCGGGCGGTAAAGCGCTGTAGCTCGACCTTGGCCCCCTGCGCCTCGAAATGCCGGGTCAGCAACTCCTGCTGCTTCTTCATCCCCGCGCTGCCGCTGACCCGGGGGCCGATCTTGCAGATCTCTTCGAGATAGCCCAGAGCCCGGCGAGAGTCGAACGGAAGCGGCGTCGGCGGCGGGGCCCGATCCGAGGCGAACTGCTCGCGCGGGGCCTTCGCCG
>DATLYH010000221.1:0-2003 GCA_035575035.1 Gemmataceae bacterium | reverse complement strand
GCAGCCGCTTGACATGGAACGGCTTCTCCACGGCGGCGCTGCCCAACTCGTCGGTGGCGCCGACACTGACGCCTCCCTTGACCCCGCCGCCCGCCAGCCACATCGTGAAACCATACGAGTTGTGGTCCCGGCCGGTTCCCTCGGCGTACTCGGCTGTCGGCTGCCGGCCAAACTCCCCGCCCCAGACAATCAAGGTCGAATCGAGCAGGCCTCGCTGCTTGAGGTCCCGGATCAGTGCCGCGATCGGTTTGTCGGTCTCGGCAGCATGCAGGCTGTGGTTTTTGACTAGATCACCGTGCGCGTCCCAGTTGGCGTCGTTGTGGTTGCCGCCGGAGTAAATCTGGATGAAGCGGACGCCGCGCTCCACCAATCGGCGGGCCAGCAAGCACTGTCGGCCGAAGACCTCGGTCCGCTTGTCGTTCAGGCCGTACATTTCCTTGGTCTTTTCAGACTCCTGGCTCAGGTCCACCGCCTCGGGGGCGGCGCTTTGCATCTTGTAGGCCAACTCGTAACTAGCGATCCGCGCCGCTAACGCCGGGTTGTTGCCGCGGGCCGCCTGGTGCTCGGTGTTGTATGCCCGCAGGGTGTCGAGCAGGTCGCGCTGGGCGGCGTCGCCCATTCCCTGCGGCCGGTGCAGGTCGAGGATCGGCGTGCCGACCGAGCGCAGGATGGTCCCCTCGTAGTGGGCGGGCATGTAGCCGCTCGACCAGTTTTTGGCCCCCGAGATCGGTCCGCCGCGCGGGTCAAGCATCACCACAAAACCGGGCAGGTTGCTGTTCTCGGTCCCCAGGCCGTAGTTGACCCATGAGCCGAGCGACGGGTGCCCGCTCAGGATGCGGCCGGAGTTCATCATCAACATGGCCGAGCCGTGGATAGGCGAGTCGGCGGTCATCGAGTGGATAAAGGCGATGTCATCGACGTGTTGAGCGATGTGGGGGAAGAGGTCGCTGATCCATTTGCCGCACTGGCCGTATTGCTTGAAGTTCCAGCGCGGTTCGACGATCCGTCCCTGGTTCTTGTGCCCGGCCCGGCCGAAGGTCTTCACCTGGACAGTCTTGTTGTCCATCCCCTTCATCTTCGGCTTGTAGTCGAAAGTGTCGATGTGGCTGGGGCCGCCGTACATGTACAGGAAGATGACGCTGCGGGCCTTCGGCGGGAAGTGGGGCTTCTTGGGAGCCAGCGGGTTGACAAATGGAGTCACGCCGTCGGCAGCGACTGCCTGCGCGGCGAAGAAGTCGTCGCCGAGCAGCCCCGCCAGGGCGACGGCGCCGAAGCCGCAGCCCGCCTCCCAGAGGAACTCGCGGCGAGTCCGGCCACAGAAATTACGGGTCGCGTTCCGCATCGTCAGGCTCTCCCGGGGGTCGCCGCCCCACAACCATTAGCGGCCGACAAGGCCGGCTCAATCCAGGTAAATGAACTCATTGAGGTTCAGCGCCAGCAGGCAGAAGCTGCGCAGCGCCTCCTCGGAGGTCAGCCCATGCCGGGCGCGCATCCGGCTCATGAATTCTACCCCGCGCTCGATCTCGGCGGCGGAGGGTTGGCGCTGAGTCACGCGGCGCAGCGCCAGGCGGACCTGCTCGGCAGGGTCGGCAGTCTGGCGGCGCAGGTCGTCGGCAAAGCGGGCCGCCTGCTCATTGAGAAAATCGCCATTGAGCATCCCCAGCGCCTGCGTCGGCTGTGTAGTGGTGAAGCGGACCGGGCAGCTGGCGTCCATGTCGGCCGCATCGAACGCCGCCAGGATCGGCACCGCCAGCGACCGCTTCAAATGCACATAAATGCTCCGCCGCGCCTGCTCCTCCGGCGGCGACTCGCCCCAGCCGGAGCCCGGCATTGACTGGCCGGCCAGCACCTCGGCCGGGATGCGCGGGTAGACGCTGGGACCGCCCATCTTGGCACGGTTGAGATTGCCGCAAACCGCCAGGATGGAATCGCGCACTTCCTCCGCCGACAGCCGCCGCAGGTCGAAGCGCCAGAAGAGGTCGTTCTCTGGATCCTTCGTTAGT
>DATLYH010000220.1:0-4958 GCA_035575035.1 Gemmataceae bacterium | reverse complement strand
CACTGCCCCGACCCCGCCCGCCGCGCCGCCCGCCGGCAGTGGAGCAGTGACGGTCGCTGCCCCCGGCTCGCCGGCCGCCAGCTGGGCCAACGCCCCGCCGCCCGCCGGGACCGCCCCGGCAGTTCACCCACTGTGGCAGCAAGCCCAGCAGGCCGAACAGCAGGGGAACCGGGCCGAGGCCATCCGCCTATATGAGGAGCTGGGACGCTCGGTCGCCAATACCGACTACAACCTGGCGACGAAGGCCTACAACCAGGCCGGATACCTCCGCAGCCTGGGCCAGGCCGCGGCCGCGCCGGGCGCCGCCCCGGCACGGGTCCACCCCATCCCGCCGGCGAACGACCGGCTGCAACCGGTGCCCTCCGTCCTCCAGGCGTCGGCTGCCCCTTCGTGCGTTCCTTGTCAGACCACGTCGTCCAGCCTGGGAGGACTGTACCGCAGCCATCCAGGCCGGCTCCGGCCGTCGTCCCGGTCGCTGGAGGGGCCGACCTATGCCCTGGAAGACAGCCAGGGCTGCCTGTTGATGTACGTCACCCCCCAGCCGGGCCTTAACCTGGAGCCGTACCTATATCACATCGTCGAGATCGTCGGCCCCCTCTACTACCGCGGCGACCTGCGCACTTACCACATGCGAGCCGTGCAGGTCGTATCGGTGCGGTGAGCCCGGCGAGTCGGTAAACGATCCGCCCAATAGGTCCGTTGTCTTCGGGAAATCCTCGGGCACCCCTTCCGTGGCCGCTGCACCGGGCGGGGCTGTGCTCTTGTATCCCCTCACTCCATAAACACAAGAACAGGGAAAAAATCGAGCTTAGCGGCACGGCAGCTGCACAGGGAGATAAGATCCGGACCAGGCGAGCCCCATCTGTCGGCGAATCGTGCTGCCGCAGCAAGACGGGTGTACCCCGGAGAATAATTATCGGAGAATGACTATAACCGGATCGGCTTGGCCGGGGATTTTGCCGTCGCCGTACCCTGGCCCGCCCATCCCACTGACCCAGAGGGGACCTCCGCCATGACTGCCGTGGTGAAGGAGCTGCTGGCGACCATCGGCCGGGAAACCGCCGAGCGCCGCCTCCCCGAGGCGACCTACCGTCTGCAATTGCACGCCGGCTTTACCTTCCGCGACGCCGCCGGGCTCGTCCCCTACCTGCGCGAGCTGGGCATCAGCCACTGCTACGCCTCGCCCTACCTGAAGGCCCGGCCGGGCAGCACGCACGGCTACGACATCATCGACCACCGTGTCCTCAACCCCGAGATCGGCAGCGAGGAGGATTACAACGCCTGGATCGAGGCGATGCACGCCCACGGGATGGGGCAGATCCTCGACATGGTGCCCAACCATATGGGGGTGGTCGGCAACGAGAACGCCTGGTGGAATGATGTACTGGAGAACGGCCCCTCCTCCCCCTACGCCGGCTACTTCGACATCTCCTGGTATGCCTCACCCCGCCCGCAGCTGCACGGCCGGGTCCTGCTCCCCGTCCTGGGCGACCCCTACGGCAAGGCGCTGGAGTCGGGTCAGCTGCGACTGGAGTACGCCGCCGGGGCGTTCACCATTTGTTACTTCGAGCACCGTTTCCCGGTCGCCCCGCGCAGCTACGGCCTGATCCTGGGCCGCCGCCTGGAAGAGCTAGAACGGCGGCTGCCGGCCGACGACCCCGCTCTGATCGAGTACCAGAGCATCCTGACGGCGGTCAAGCATCTGCCGCGCCGCACCGAAACCGACCCCGACCGGGTCGCCGAGCGCCAGCGCGAGAAGGAGGTGATCAAGCGGCGGCTGGCGGCCCTGACCCAGGACAGCGCCGTGGTGCGCGAGTTCCTCGAGGAAACGGTAGCGCTGTTCAACGGCAAGCCGGGCGACCCGCGCAGCTTTGACCCGCTTGACGAGCTGCTCGACGACCAGGCGTACCGGCTGGCGTTCTGGCGGGTGGCAGCGGACGAGATCAACTACCGCCGCTTCTTCGACATCAACGAGCTGGCCGCCCTGAGCATGGAGCGGCCGGAGGTCTTCGCTGCCACCCACGAACTCGTTCTGCGGCTGCTCGCTGAGGGGAAGGTCAACGGCCTTCGGATCGATCATCCCGACGGCCTGTACGACCCGCGGCAGTACCTTCAGCGGCTGCAAGAAGCTTATATGCTGGCCCGCGCCCGCCACCTGTTCGAGTCGCGGCCGGAATACCGGGGGCTCGACTGGAAGGAGGTTGAAGAGGATTGCAAATTGCAAATTGCTAATTGCAAGTTGCCCATTGTGGGTGGGCAAGGGGCGGCAAGAGGCCGGGAGTGCGCCTGGCCGCTGTACGTGGTCGTGGAGAAGATTCTGGGCACCGGCGAGCCGCTGCCGGACGATTGGCCGACATACGGGACCAGCGGCTACGACTTCCTGAACATGGTCAACGGACTGTTCGTCGATGCCGCCAACGCCCCGGCCTTCAGCCGGATCTACCGCGACTGGATTCAGGATACCACCCCCTTTGCCGAGGTGGTCTATCAGAAGAAGTCGCTGATCCTGCGGGTAGCCCTGTCGAGCGAGCTGCACATGCTGGCCCACCAGCTTGACCGGCTGGCGCAGAAGGACCGCTGGTCGCGCGACTTCACCCTCACTAGCCTGCGACACGCCCTGCGCGAGATCATCGCCTGCTTCCCGGTCTACCGCTCCTACATCGACGACGCCGTCCATGACAGCGACCGCCGCTACGTCGAACGGGCGGTGGCCCGGGCCAAGGCCAAGAACCCGGCCATCAGCGCCTCGGTCTTTAACTATGTCCGCGACATGCTGCTGTTGAAGTACCCCACGTCGGCGAGCGAGGAGGACCGGGCCGAACAGCGCCGCTTCGTCGGCAAGTTCCAGCAGGTGACGGCGCCGGTGATGGCCAAGGGGCTGGAGGACACCGCCTTCTACGTGTACAACCGGCTGCTGTCGCTTAACGAGGTCGGCGGCGACCCGGCCCGGTTCGGCCTGGCGCCGGCGGTGCTGCACCGCTATTTCCAGGAGCGTCAGGCCCGTTGGCCGTGGGCCTTCTCCGCCCTGTCCACCCATGACACCAAGCGGAGCGAGGACGTCCGCGCCCGGCTGAACGCCCTGTCGGAGCTGCCCGAGGAGTGGAAGGAGTGCCTCGACCGCTGGGCTCGGCTCAACGGGCCGCACCGCAGCCAGGTAGAGGAAGAAGGCCCCGCCCCGGACCCCAACGAGGAATACTTCCTCTATCAGACGCTGCTCGGTGCCTGGCCGCTGGAGCCTTACAGCGCCGAGGAGTACGCGCAGTTCGTCGAGCGCATTCAGACCTACGTGATGAAGGCGTTGCACGAGGCCAAGGTCCACACCAGCTGGATCAACCCCAACCCGGCCTACGACGAAGCGGTGCAGCGCTTCGTCGCCCGCATCCTCGACCCGGAGGTGAGCGGGCCGTTCCTCGACGACTTCCGGACGTTCCAGCGGAAGATCAGCCACTTCGGCCTGTTCAACTCGCTGGCCCAGACGTTGTTGAAAATCACCGCCCCCGGCGTCCCCGACACCTACCAGGGGACGGAGCTATGGGACTTCAGCCTGGTGGACCCGGACAACCGCCGGCCGGTTGATTATGAATGCCGCCAGCAGATGCTGGGCGAGCTGAAGGAGCGCGTAGCGGCTGCGGGGGAGCGGCTGCCGCCGCTGGCTCGCGAACTGACCGCCGCCAAGGAAGATGGCCGGATCAAGCTCTACGTCACCTGGCGGGCGTTGCAGTGTCGTAACGCCTATCCGGGTCTGTTTGCTGTCGGTGACTACCTGCCGCTGGAAGCGGTCGGAGCGTGTTCAGATCAGGTGTTCGCCTTCGCCCGCCGTCAGGGGGCAACGTGGGCGGTTGTGGCGGTGCCCCGGCTGCTAACGCGACTGCTCAGCGGCCCGCCGGAGCTGCCATTGGGCCGCGAGGTCTGGCAAGACACCCTGCTCCTCTTGCCCGAGATCGAGCCGGGCCGACAGCTGAGCAACGTCTTCACCGGCGAGCGCCTGACCGCTGCGGAGCGGCCTGGCTCCTCCTGCCTGCTGCTAGCCGATGTCTTTGCCAACTTCCCGGTGGCGCTGCTCCTGACACAGGAGTGACAAGCCGGGGGTGTCGTGCCGCACAGGCGGCGTCCCGTAAACTGCCGTGAAACCAGCCTTCGCTGAGGCGGCGAGCGGCCGGTCGAGGCGCAGAGGGGTACACCGGCCCGCCCACGCTAGGGGTGAGCGGCCGGCGTGAGCCGGCCGGTATCCTCGTTATCCCCTGTCGGGATAATCGAGCTTAGGACGGTTCGGGTTTCGACCGGCGTTGAGCCTACCGAGCTATCGGCCCGCCTGCGGTCGGAGTAGGCTGGTGAAAAAAAGGACTCTCACTCCTTGCTGAAGAGAATGGGCTGTGAAGATCCGCTGTTTGCTCGACGGGCTGTTGCTGGACGCCTTTCTCTGCGCCCACCCGCCCGCGCTGATCGCCGTCGATGGGGGTGAGGCCTTCGCGTTGGAGGCCGTCGAGGCGCTCTATTACGAGTTGGTGTCCGCCACGCCGGAAGAAATTCTCGGCCTGGAACGCGCCTGCTATCGCCTGCTGCGCCGCGCCGCTGACTTCGAGACCGTGCAGGAGTGAAGCCGACCTTTCCCGGACAACCTCAATTCACGCCACATAATAATTGGCGGATGGTACCGCCGAAAGCTACTCTTCTTTTGGAGCCCCCTCTCCTGATGGATGGGGAGAGGCCCTCCAAAACCTGACGACGGAACATCCTAGCCTCCCTGTTTGGTGCCATCATGCCGTGCATGCCCATTCAAGCCATTCGGCGGCGTCGTGCGACCTCCAGCGTAGAGTTGGCCGTGCTGCTGCCGTTTCTCTGCTTTCTGTTCGTCATCGCGATTGATTATGCCCGTATCTTTTATTTCGGGGTGACGCTGGAGAACTGCGCCCGCAACGGCGCCTACTATTGCAGCAACTACCCCAACGCCAACTACG
>DATLYH010000219.1:0-3337 GCA_035575035.1 Gemmataceae bacterium | reverse complement strand
GCGTGCTGCACCGCCACAGGCAGTTCGACGTGCATGTCGTGGAGTTACGCATCCAGCTGGCAGGGCTTAGCGTGCTCTGGCTGGTCTTCATCATCGAGGCGCTCGGGCGGTTGCTTCAGCGCGACCGCCGGGAGCCGGCCTGGAAGCACCTCGGCCTGTTCTTGCTCGTCTGCCTGGTGCCCCCCGTGCGCCTCGGCGTCCGCAGCCAGGCCCCTGATCGGGCCCTCTGGCTGCCTGGGCTCGGCTGGCAGGTGGTCAACCGCGAGTTGCAGCGCCGGCTAGAACGGTTCTTCAGCGTCCCCATGATCCTCATCGCTCTGAGCGTGCTGCCGCTGCTGGCGATCGAGCATTTCGGCAAGGAACAGATGAAGAAGTTTCCCGGCCTGGAGCTGTTCGTGGCCGTCGGCAACAGCGTGATCTGGTTCGCCTTCGCCTTCGAATTCCTCCTCATGGTCTCGGTGGCCCGGAAGAAGCTGCAGTACTGCACGCAGCACTGGATCGAACTGGCCGTCATCCTGATCCCGATCGTGCAGTTCCTGCCGGACTTCCTGCCTCTGCTGCGGCTGCTGCGGGCCGGTACGGTCCTCCGCCTGGGGATGTACCGCATGCAGAGTCTGGCCCTGAAGGCCTGGCGCGCGGTCCTGCTGCTGGAGCTGGTGCAGCGGCTTACCGGCCAGTCGCTGGAAAAGCGCTTGCGGAAGCTGCAAGACCTGCTGGCCGCCAAGCAGGAGGAAATCGAGGAGCTGCGCAAGGAGATTGCCTACCTGCAAAAGCAGATCGCCTTGCAGAAACAGGCCGAAGCCGCCCGCCCGGCGGAGCTGAAGCAGCCGTGAGGCGGCGGCCTTCTCTACCCGAGATAGCGCTTCGGGATCTCGGCGCCGGCCACGAAGCTCAGCTTGGCGAGCTTGCACATCTGGTAGATGTTGATGCGGAAATCGGGACAGGTGCTCACCAGGCAGTAGGCGTTGGTCGGCGTGAAGCCGTAGTCGCTGACGAGCCAGTCCATCAGGTTGATCGTGGCGGTTTCCACGGCCACCTCCAGCGGCCGATAGGCGTACACCGACACAATCGAGGCCGGCTTCTCGATCCGCATCCACGGCACCCGTTTCCCCTTGATCACGTCGAGCTTGACGCGGACGGTCGCCATGGTCTCGGCGGCGGTGCCGGTGAACTCGGTGTCTCCCTGGCTGGCGTGGACATCGCCGAGGTAGAAGAGAGCGCCTTCGTGGTAGATGGGCAGGAAGATGCGGTTGCCCGGGGCCACGTCGCGGATGTCGAGGTTGCCGCCCCAGTCGCCCTGGCCGTCGATGCTGGTGGCCACCTCGCGGTCGGGGGCCACGCCAAGGGTGCCGATGAAGGGGGTGATCGGCCAGGAGAGGCGCTCGCTGAAGTGAAGGATACCGTCGCGGGTGGTGCCGCTGGGGCCGGGGGTGTGGCGGAAGATTTTGGTGGTGTAGTCGGATGACAATTCCGGCCAGCGGGTCGATTCGCCCAGCGGCCCGCGCCGCGGCCCAATCGCAATCCAGGAGTAGTCGGCCACCACGATGTCTTCCACGGTGACGACGAGGGTGTCGCCGCGCTCCGCTCCTTCCAGCCAGACCGGGCCGCCGATGGGGTTAGCCAGCGGCGGGCTGCGGTCAAAGCCGGGTCGGCGGGCGGGGATCGCCTTGTCCGCGGGCGACTTGAAGTAGCCGGTGCTGGCGTCGTAGGTTTCGATCTCGAAACTCTCGCCCGGCCGGACGCGCAGCAACGGCTCGTCCCTCCAGTCGAAGGCGTACTTGCGGGCCTGTTCCCGGGTGATGCGCTGCATGGTGACTCCAGTATTGCCGCTCCCTCACGGTCGCGGCTCAGAAGGAGAATGTGGTCGCGGCTCGGAAGGAGAATGTGGTCGCGGCTCGGAAGGAGAAAGCCGGATCTCGCGGAACTGCTTGATCAGGTTGCGGGCGCCGGCGTCGATCAGGTCCACCTCGCTGGCGGTCTCGAAGAAGCGGAAGCCCCGGGCCACCCACGGGGCGGCGGCCCTGGCGTCGGGCACGTACATGCCGGCCGTTTTGCCGTGGCGGCGAGCGGCGGCCAGGGCCGTCTCCACCGCGGCCACCACGTCGGGATGGCGGAAGTCGCCCGGCTGGCCGTAGCTGTTCGACAGGTCGTACATCCCGAGGAACAGAACGTCCACGTGCGGGTTGGCTAGGATCGCGTCCAGGTTCTCGATGCCGCGCTTGGTTTCGACATGAGCCAGCACCACCGTCTCACGGTTGCCCATCTCGATCAGCTCGCGTCCGGTGGTCTGTAGGTTGTAGTCGCAGTTGCCCATGCCGGGGGCCACGGCCCGGATGCCGATCGGCGGGAATTTGACATAGCTCACCAGGCGTTCGACCTGCTCGGCCGACTCGGTCCAGGGGAGCTGGATGCCGACCACGCCGCACTCCAGCAGTTTGGCGACGTGGGTGCGCGAGCACTCCGGCACCTTGGCGACCACCGGCAGCCCGCCCATGCGGCAGGCCAGCACGAAGTCGGCCAGGTCAGCCTCGTTGAAGAAGCCGTGCTCGTACTCGATGTAGACAAAGTCGGCTCCGCTGTGCTGGTATAGCCGGGCCAGCCAGGCGCCGGTGACGTGCTGCATGGTGATGCCGACCAGCACGCCCCCCTCGCGGAGCATCGCCTTCAGGCTTTTCATGGATAGTCCTTTCGGCTCCGGGTCAGGTTCTGGACCTGGAAAGATTGTACAAGCCGATGCGAGTCTTGCCATGAGACATCCCGGCGCCGACCCGCTGCGGCCCCCCTGCGGCCACCACTCCAGGACAGGCCCCGCCCTTGCCCGGAAGCAAGGGAACGCCTTCGACAAGGTCTTTAACCTCATTTTATCCACTATAAATATCCTTTTTATCAATTCGATGGCCCGGGTGGGCCGGGTTCCTTCGGTTCTGAACGGGTGATCAAAACCGATGGCTTTTGGCAGGTGATCTTGCGTCCAGTCCAGGGAAGCCCCCCCCCTTTCCGATTTATGTTTGTAAACTTCTTTTTTAAGCCAATTTATAGGTATAATTTAGTATGTTTTTAAAAATGATTGAAGGTTATAAGTCAAAAAAATCGAAAAAATCACTTGACATTCAAGTGAAACTTTTTATATTATTGTGGTGCGGTTGAAGGGAAGGGAACGAGGTTCCTCAACACCCCGAGGTAGCGCCCAGCACGAGGAGATCGAACGATGGAAAGTTGGCGAAAAGTTTGGCGCGAAGGGTTGGCTCCGCTGCTGCCGACGCAGGGCCTGGAGGCACTACGGCGGGCGCTGATGGTCGATGATGCCCGCCTGCTTCAGGGAGCCACCACCACCCCG
>DATLYH010000218.1:0-4596 GCA_035575035.1 Gemmataceae bacterium | reverse complement strand
GAGCAAACTCCCCCCTCCGAGAGGGAGAGGGGAACTCTCTCTTCTCCCCTCTCCCCCTTGGAGGGGGAGAGGGGTAAGGGGTGAGGGGGTGCCGGAGGCTCGCGGCTAAACGATGCGAGGAGGACCATGAACCTCTTTGTCGCCGACCCGCACTGGGGTTGGTGGATCATCGGGTACTTCTACCTCGGCGGCATCGCGGCGGGCGCTTACTTCGCCGCCACGCTCATCGACCTCTTCGGCGGCGCGACAGACCGTGAAGCCGCGCGGTTGGGCTACAGGATCGCCTTCCCGCTGGTCGTGGTCTGCGGCGTGCTGCTGATCGTTGATCTCGACCGGCCGGCGCGCTTCTGGCATATGCTGCTCCGCTCGGAAATCGTCCACGAGGCGCTCCGCACCGGCTGGCCGTGGTCCGCGGCATCGTGGCGGCTCATGGTCCAGGCGCCGCTGCTGAAATACTGGTCGCCCATGTCGATCGGCTCATGGGCGCTGCTGCTCTTTGGACTGTGCAGCGCGCTGTCGCTGCTCGGCAGTCTGTGGCGGGACGGCCGGCTGGCTCGGCTGCTGCGGTGGAGCCGGCCGGCGCGCGTCCTCCAAGCAGTCGGCTGTGGCGTCGGTTTTTTCGTCGCCGCTTATACTGGGGCCCTGCTGACGGCGACCAATCAGCCGCTCTGGAGCGACAGCACCTGGATTGCCCCGCTCTTCCTGACCTCGGCAGCATCGACCGGCCTGTCCACCCTGATTCTGCTCGGCTCGTTCCGCCGCTCGGTGGCGGCCGAGTCGCTGCACCGGCTGGAACGGGCCGACCGTTGGGTCCTGCTACTGGAGCTGGCTGTCTTTGCCGTCTTCCTGGCCTCGCTCGGCGGGCTGTTGCTGCCGGTCCTGTACACCGGACACGGCCGACTACTGGCAGCCGGCACCCTCGGAGTGGGCATTCTGGTGCCGTTGGGGATGCACTTCCGCCCGGGCGGGCTCGGCAAGACATTGGGCGCGGCCGTGTTTGCCCTGGTCGGCGGCTTCATCCTGCGCTATGCCATCCTGAGCACGCCGCCCGAACTGCTGACTCGGCCGCCGGAGGGAGAGCCGGCCGTGGCCCGTGACGCGGTGCAGGCCGACCGGTCCCCCTGGCTGCCGCACTTTAGCCCCGAGGACGGACGCGAGCCGGGCGCGGCGGGCGCCGATCCAGGCAACCGGCCGGCCGTGTTGCGGCCCGCCAGCAAGGTATTCACCGATGAATGAATGTGAATCGATCAATCCGTCCGAGCCGCTGCGGCCGCGCGACCTGGCCCTGTTGCTGCTTGCCTCGGGGGAGCTGCTGCCGCGGCAGCGAGCCCGCGATCAGCAGGCCGATGTCGCCGGGATGCAGCTGAAGCGCCGCCTCTTGGAGCGCCTGGCCGTCCTCGACCCGGAACCGGCCGACCTGGAGGCAGCTCTGGTCCGGATTGTTGAGGAGATCGGTCCGCCCACCGGGCCAACCCGAGCCCTGGCCGCCGGTCTGCGCGAGGAGTGGCAGGCGGCATGCGCAGCGCCGGAATGGGTGGCCCAGCTGCTCGGCGAGGCGGTGCGGCACAGCGCGGAGGACCAGGCCCGTGGCCGGCGAATTCATCCGTAAGTGGCTGGGCAAGCCACCGGCCGTCCCGTCGGAGGTCCGCGAGGCGCTCGCCGAGCTGAACCGCCTCGCCGAGACTCAGCCGCCCCTGGCCGCTCTCGCCCGCTTTTTCATCGATCTTCTTCCCGGACTTTATCAGGAGCCGGTTCGTGAAGTCCCGCCATCTCTGACCCAAGAACAAGCCGCCATGAAGTTGGCCGGGGGCGTGCCGCTGCTGCGCGGCGAAAACCTGACGCTGGATGAGCCAACCTTCCGATGGCGGTGGAACCGGGTCTGCGAGGCGGCACAGCGGCAGCGGACGGACAACGCCGGCCGGCAACTCATCGACGCCCTGAACGCCGGCCGGCTCAATCCCGCCGAGATGATGCAGGGCGTGCTGGCCGGCCGACCGGAGGAAATCCTTGCCCGCGCAGACCGCCTCGGCCTGGACGCCCCCTTGACAAGCACGGTCCTTCGCCTGACCCTCTTCCCGGTGATGACGCACCTTGGCGTCTTGCTGGCTCCTCTGCACGAGGGTGTCTCCTGGGAGCACGGCTACTGCCCGGTGTGCGGCAGCTGGCCGCTCGTGGGCGAGTTTCGCGGCCTGGAGCAGATACGCTTTCTCCGCTGTGAGCTGTGCGCAGCGGCCTGGCCATTCCCGCGCCTGGCCTGTCCCTATTGCGGTATGCGCGATCATCGGCTGCTCGGCTATCTCCACGTCGAGGGCGAGGAGTCGAGCCACCGGGCCGCCACCTGCGACGGCTGCCGCGGTTACATCAAGATGACGGCGACCCTGGCCGAACTTCCCGGCCCGCGGTTGCTGGCCGCTGACCTGGCCACCGTCCACCTCGACCTGGCCGCGGCCGACCGCGGCTACACCCGACCGCCGCCCTCCGAACACCGCATCTGACATTGCTCTGGCAGTCGGCCTATCGGTGGGGAATGAGCTGCCGCCGCGGCAGCGGTGGGTAGGGCGTCCGCAGTTATATCATGCAATCACTACCAGGTTGTCCCGGTGGACGACCTCCTCGTAGGGAAGCGTGCCGAGCACCGCGGCGATCTGCTCGGTGCGCAGGCCGCAGATCCGGCGGGCATCATCGGAGGAGTAGTTGGTCAGGCCACGGGCGAATTCGCTGCCGTCGGCATCTGCCAGCGCCACCACGTCCCCCTTGCCGAAGGAGCCGATCACCTGGACCACACCAATGGGAAGAAGGCTGCGCCCCTGGTTCTGAACGGCGTTCCGGGCGCCGGCGTCCACCACCAGCCGGCCGCGCGGCCGGGCCGTGTAGCCCAGCCAGCGCTTCCATGCCGTCAGGCTGCTGCCGTGGGGAAGGAACAATGTTCCGACCGGTTCGGCGGCGAAAATCGCATCGAGGATATGAGGGCGGGTGCCGTTGGCCAAAATGACCGACTCCCCCGCCGCCGTCGCCAGCCGGGCTGCCCGCAACTTGCTGCGCATGCCGCCGGAGCCGAGAGCGCTCTTGCTGTCCCCGGCCAGGTCCATGATGGCCCCGTCGATTCGCGGCACTGTCCGCAGCGGTTCACCGCCGGGACCAGCGCCGGGGTCGGCGCCATACAGGCCGTCCACCACGCTCAACAGGATCAGCAGCGGGGCTTGCAGCAGGTTGGTGACCAGGGCCGCGAGATGGTCGTTGTCACCGAAGCGAATCTCAGCGACGCTGACGGTGTCGTTTTCGTTGATGACCGGCAGGCAGCCCCATTCGAAGAGGGTCAGGATGGTATTGCGGGCATTGAGGTAGCGGGTTCGGCTGTCGAAATCGCTGGCGGTCAGCAGGATCTGTGCGGTCGGCGTGCCGTAGCGGGCCAAGCACTCCTCCCAGGCGCGCATCAGAAAACTCTGGCCGACAGCGGCGCAGGCCTGCAAATGGCGCAGGTCGGTCGGCCGCTTGCCCAACCCGAGCCGGCCCACGCCTGCACCGATGGATCCCGAACTGACCAGGGCCACCTTTCGGCCTGATTCCCGGATGCGGTGGATCTGGTCGGCCAGCACTTGCAGCCGTTCGGGCGCCAGCGTGCCGTCGGGACCGGTCAGGACATTGGTGCCGACCTTGATGACCACCGTGTGAGCCAAGGCGATGACTTCTTGACGGACTGGATCGATCATTCGGAGGGAGCCCGGATGAGTGGAAAGGGCCGGCGGACCGGCCGCCCGACTGCTTGTTCCTCGTGTCTTGTTACTTTTGTGAATTCCGACCCGACCGTCAATGGCTCCTCCGAGCGGCGCTCCATAACTGCAAGCGGCTGCGCTTGCGGCTACGACACCCCGGACCACGCTCGGCAGATGGTAGGAGAAAGTTGGCCGATTGTAACGGACGGTAACAATCGCGCAGGACGGTTTGACTGCGGCAGCGGGTCAATTTATACTTCTAGATTAGGACGAAGGTGCCCGTCCCCTCCTCCCAGTGCCTCCCTTGGAGGTGTCCCTTGGTGAAGCGGCCCCCGTTTTCCTGGGTGAGCGTAATGGCTCTTCTACTGGGGGCCACCTGTTTCTTACCGACGCTGCGGGCCGCGCCGCTGCCAGCCAACCTGGAAGCCCTTCGAGAAAGGGCCCGCAACTGTGAGGAAAGGGGGGAGTGGGCCGAGGCCTGCCGCCTGTATGACGAAATTTTGAAGCGGGACCGCAATCTCCCCGAGGTGAAGGAACGCTACCAGATCTGCCTGCGCCATGTCCAGCAAGCCCGGCGCCACCGCGACGCCACCTTCCGGCAGATCCTGCTCAGCCTGAAGCCAGCCCAGGCCGCCGAGGTCTATGAGGATGTCCTCCTCAAGCTCCGCCAGTATTACGTGGAAGCGGCCGACCTGGGCCGGCTCTTCGAGTTGGGGCTTCAGGAGTTTTCCTTCGCCCTCCAGGATGAGTCATTCATCCGGGAACATGTGCCAGCGGCCCGGCGCGAAGCGATTGACGCCTTCCGTGCCCGGCTGGAACAGTGGCAGGAGCGGAAGTTTCAGACCCCTCGCGAGGCCCGGGAGCAGGTGCTGGCGGTGGCTCT